>JAPPIT010000027.1 GCA_028820505.1 Defluviicoccus sp. | reverse complement strand
AAAACTCGTGGATGGTCGGCCTTCGCCGACCATGACGGTGAGGAGACAGGGGTAAGGCGCTTCTGTCTGAAACCGATACGCTCTGGAACCCAACCCGAAGGAGAGACGATGGAGAGGGATTACGCCGAGCGCCGCGCCGGGCTGCTGCGCGATCTGGATGGGTTGCGCGCCGAGGTCGATGTCGAGAACCGGATCGGCCACCTGATCCTCGACCGGCCGCCGCTCAACATCGTCTCCTACCGCGCGCGGCAGCAGATCCGCGGCCTGCTGGAGGAGATGGACGAGGACGGCGACGTCGGCGTGATCTGCATCCGCGGCGCCAACGGCGTCTTCACCTCCGGCGGCGACGTGAAGTCGTTCCCGTCGATCCCGAAGAACCGCATGTCCGATCTCGCCGACGACATCGGCACGCCGGAGCGCTGCCGCAAGCCGGTGATCGCGGCGCTCGAGAAATACTGCTTCGGGGTCGGGTTCGAGCTCGCCATGGCGTGCGATTTCCGCCTCGCCACGAAGGATTGCCTGGTCGCCCTGCCGGAAAGCGCCATCGGCCAGATGCCGGGCTCGGGGGGGAGCGTCCGCGTGGTCCGCATCGCCGGGCTGACCCGCGCCAAGGACATGGTGATGCTCGGCAAGCGCATCCCGGCCGAGCAGGCGGTCGACTGGGGGCTGCTGACCGCGACCGCCGAGGACGCCGACGGGCTGACGGCGCTGGTGCACGACTACGCCGCGCGGCTCAACGCGCTCGCGCCGATCTCGATGCAGTCGCTCAAGCGCGTGCTCAACAGCGCCTACGACACCAGCCTCAAGGTCGCGCTCGACGTGGAGGGCCATTCCTACGAGAAGATCCGCACCACCGAGGATTACCTGGAAGGCATCGCCGCCTTCGCCGAGAAACGGAAGCCGGTCTATCGCGGGCGGTAGGGCGTGTCCGCTTTGGTTTGAAGCGGTGCCCGGATTTTCCTCCACGTCATGGTCGGCGGAGGCCGACCGTCCACGTTTTGTCTTTTGTTGTTCTGCCGACAGAGAAAAACTCGTGGATGGTCGGCCTCCGCCGACCATGACGAATGGAGCGATCCGCAGCCGAACCGGCCCGGCCCGCCTGTCCGCATGAAAACGCCGCCCGGCTTCGACAATCTCGCGCTCGCGTTCGGCAATCCGGACTACCGGCTCTACGCGCTCGCGAGCTTCCCCTCGCTGATCGGCACCTGGATCCAGCGGGTCGCGGTGGGCTGGCTGGCGTGGGAGCTGACCGAATCAGGCACCTGGCTCGGGCTCATCGCCTTCGCCGACATGCTGCCGGTGATGGTGCTGACGCCGATTTCCGGCGCCTTCGCCGACCGCCTCGACCGTCTGGCCGCGTCGAGGCTGCTGCAATACGCCCTGTCGCTCCAGGCGCTGGTGCTGGCGGGGCTGGTGCTCGCCGGTCTGATCACGATCGAGCTCCTGGTGATGCTGACCTTCGTGCAGGGGATCCTGCACGCGATCTTCCACCCGTTCCGCCAGGCGCTGATCGCCAACATGGTCAAGCCGCGCGAGCTGGTGGGCGCGATCGCGGTCAATTCGATGATGTGGCATTCCGCGCGCTTCATCGGCCCGGCGTTCGCCGGGCTCGCGATCGTCGCCTTCGGCGCGGGCGTCGCCATCGCGATCAACGTCGCGACCTACGTGCCGTTCCTGATCGCGCTTCACCTCATATCGGTGCAGCGGCACGGAACCGGCGCCGGCAGATCGCTCGCCGCGATCCCGCGCGAGATCGCCGACGGGGTCAGTCTCGCCGTCTCGCACCCGGCGATCGGACCCATGTTCGTGCTGCTGTTCGCGATATCCGTCGCGGGCCGCGCCGCGGCGGAGCTGCTGCCGGGTTTCGCCGGCGCGGTGTTCGACCGCGACGCGATGGGGCTCGCCTGGCTGACGTCGGCCGCGGGATTCGGCGCGATGCTGGGCTCGCTGTTCGCGGCGCACCGCAGCTCGCCCGACCGGCTGCCGGGCCGCGTGATCGGATCGTCCGTTCTTCTCGTCGCGGCGCTGTCCGGTTTCGTCGCCACCGACATCTTCGCCGTCGCGCTTCCCTGCCTCGCGCTGTCGGCCTTCGCGCTCGCGATCGGCGGCGTCGGCACCCAGACGGTCGTGCAATACGCCGTGCCGGAGGCGTTTCGGGGGCGCGTGCTCGGGCTCTACGGGCTGCTCTGGCTCGGTTGCCCGGCCATCGGCACGCTGGCCGTGGGCGCGCTGTCGGACCTCTGGGGGTTGCAGGCGGCGCTCGCCGTCGCGGTGGTGCTGCCGGCCGCGGCCTGGCTCTGGACGGCGGGACGGCGCAGGACCATCGAGGCCGGGCTGGCGCCGCCGCCTTGAAGCGCCGCCGCCCGCCGGAGTATTCAGTGACGCCGCGGCCGGGGTCCGCCCTTCGATACGCCGCTGGCGCGGCTACTCAGGGTGAGGGATTCTACAAAATCCCCTCATCCCGAGTAGGCGCGCCAGCGCCGTATCGAGGGACGGCCCTTCGAGGCGCCGGCCGACGGGAAGGGGCAGCGTGGCGAAGAGACCGGACACCATTCTGATCGCGGGCGGCGGGCCGGTCGGGGCCACGGCGGCCTGGCTGTTGGCGCGCGCGGGCCTGCCGGTCGCCGTGCTTGAGAAGGAGCCGGGGGTCGTGATCGACTACAGGGCGTCCACCATCCACCCGCCGACGCTCGACCTGCTGGAAGAGTGCGGCGCGGCGGACGCGATGATCGAAATGGGGCTGATCTGCCCGGTCTGGCAGTTCCGCGACCGGGAGCAGGGCAGGATCGCCGAGTTCGACCTGTCGGTGCTCGCCGGCGACACGCGCCACCCCTACCGCCTGCAATGCGAGCAGTTCAAGCTGGTCGGCTGGCTCTACGACCGGCTCGACGAGCATGACGGGGCTGCGCTCCTGTTCGAGCACGAGGTGACCGGCGTGGCCCAGGACGGGGACGGCGTCACCGTCACCTGCCGCACGCCCGACGGCGAGACCGAGCATCGGGGCGCCTGGCTGATCGCCGCCGACGGGGGGCGCAGCACCGTCCGCAAGCTGCTCGATATCGGGTTCGAGGGCTACACCCATCCCGAGCATTTCCTGGTCTCCGGCACCCGGTTCGACTTCAAGTCGGCGCTGCCGGACATCTGCTCGGTCAACTACACCGCCGATCCGGTGGAGTGGTTCCTGCTGCTGGAGATTCCCGACATGTGGCGGATCGTGGTTCCGGTCGAACCCGCCGTCGAGGCCGACGACGCGGTGTCCGACCGCTATCTCCAGGGCTGCCTCAACAATCTGCTGCCGCGCGACGAGCCCTACGAGATCGAGGTGCGCGCGATCTACCGCGTGAGCCAGAGGGTCGCCGACGCCTACCGCAAGGGCCGCGTGTTCCTCGCCGGCGACGCCGCGCACATCAACAACCCGCTCGGCGGGATGGGGCTCAACGGCGGGCTGCACGACGCGATCGACCTGACCGGCCGCCTCGCCTCGGTGGCGCACGGGCGCGCCGCGGAGGCCGAGCTCGACGGCTACGAGGCGCGGCGCAAGCCGGAAGCGGTGAACGCGATCAACGCGATCACCGAGCGCAACAAGAAGCTGATGGAGGAGCGCGACCCCGAGGTGCGGGCGCGCAATCTCGACGACTGGCGGGCGCTCGCCGCCGATCCGGAGCGCAGTTACCGCTACCTGCTCGACACCTCGATGATTTCCTCGCTGCGGCGCTCGGGCATGATCGCATGAGTTGGGAGTCCGCGATGGAAGACTGGCCGGACGCGGTGTTCGGCGTGCTCAACGATGCCGGCGTGCGCCAGGTCTGTTACGTCCCCGACAACGGGCACCGCCGGCTGATCGAGCGCTGCCACGCCGACAACGCGATGCTGACGACGCGTCTGACCGGCGAGGAGGAGGGCGTCGCGGCGCTCACCGGGGCGTGGCTCGGCGGCGACAAGGGCGTGCTCCTGATGCAGTCGAGCGGCGTCGGCAAGTGCATCAACATGATGGGCATCGTCCAGGAATGCCGGGTGCCGCTGCTGATGCTGGTGACGATGCGCGGCCAGTGGGGCGAGTTCAACCCGTGGCAGGTGCCGATGGGCCGGGCGACGGCGCCGGCCCTCGAAGCCGCCGGCGTCCTCGTACACGAGGTCGACGATGCGGCGCGGGTGGCCGAGACCGTCCATGCCGCCGCGCGGCTCGCCTTCGACGCCTACCGCCCGGTGGCGGTGCTGATCGGCCAGCGCGTCGTCGGCTTCAAGGACTGGACGAAGTGAGCGGCGTCCCGCTCGACCGGCGCGAGGTCGTCGCGCGCATCCTCGCCCGGCGCGGCGAGACGCTGGTCGTGACGGGCCTCGGCTCGACCACCTGGGACGCCGCGGCGGCCGGCGACCACCCCAACAACTTCTATCTCTGGGGCGGCATGGGCGGCGCGGCGATGGTCGGGCTCGGCCTCGCCAACGCGCAGCCGGGGCGCCGGGTGCTGACGATAACCGGCGACGGCGAGATGCTGATGGGGCTCGCCGGGCTGGCCACCATAGGGGTTTCCGGACCGTCCAACCTCGCCATCGTCGTCATCGACAACGAGCGCTACGGCGAGACCGGGATGCAGGAGACCCACACCGCCCACGGGGTCGACCTGGCGGCGGTCGCGGCGGGCGCCGGTTTCGCCGCCGCTGCGACGCTCCGGACGATGGAGGAGGTGGATTCGTGGGTCCCGAGGCTCCTCGGCGAGCCCGGCCCGCTCTTCGCCGCGGTCAAGGTCGGGACCGGCCCGGCGCCCATGGCCCTGCCGCTCCGCGACGGCGCCGCGATCCGCGCCCGCTTCCGCGCGGCGGTGCTGGGCGACAGGGCGCAGGAGTAGGGGGCGGATTCGGATCTCTCCATTCGTCATGGTCGGCGCAGGCCGACCATCCACGATTTGTTTTTCGTTCCCGGCGCCGCAAAAACTCGTGGACGGTCGGCCTCCGCCGACCATGACGTTGGGAAGCACGGGCGAAACGGTTCCAGCCAGGACGGACCGGCTCCGAGGCGGTTTCGGCCCCTGCGCGGTGACCCTGCCGGGGCCGGGTGGTATCCTTCGCCCCGATGGCGAACCGAGGAGGCCGATATCATGGCTGTCACAGCGATCGTGCGCTTCACCTTTCCGGAACCGAAGTCGCCCGAGGCGGCGAAGGCCGCGTTCGAGGCGTCCGCGCCGCTCTACCGGGGCGTCCGGGGGCTGGTCCGCAAATACTATCTGCTCTCCGAGGACGGGCGGACCGGCGGCGGCGTCTATCTGTTCGACTCGCGCGAGGACGCCGACCGACTCTATGACGACGCCTGGCGGGCCGGCATCCGCGAGCGCCTCGGCGCCGAGCCCTCGATCGAGTATTTCGAATCGCCGGTGATCGTCGACAACGACGCGGGCGCGATCTCGACCGCCGCCTGACCGGGGCGCGGCCGCCGGGCCGTTCGCAGGGAGCCGGTTTTCCGGGAGCTTCGGTCTTGACCCGGTGCGTATCGGTCGGTTACCAGTACGCGCCATGGACAAGAACATAACAGGAACAATCCGTGTCCGCGATCCGGTCCACGGGCTGATCGTCTTCGGGGATAACGGCGACTCCCACCGCGACGAGACCGATCGCATCGCCTGGAACCTTCTGAACACGCGTGAGTTCCAGCGGTTGCGCCGCATCCGTCAGTTGGGCTTCTGCGATCTGGTCTTCCCCGGTGCCACTCACAGCCGCTTCGCCCACAGCGTCGGCGTCTATCACATGGCCCGCAGGCTCGCCCATGTCATCGCGCGCCGCGCGCCGGACGCCCATGACCGCGAACGGGAGCGCGTCGCCCTGCTGGCGGCTCTCCTGCACGATGTCGGACACGGACCCTTCAGCCACACATTCGAGGAGGCGGCCCATGCGCTCGGACGCACCAAGCGTCACGAGGAATGGAGCGCCGAAATCGTTCAGGAAGATACGGACGTCAACCGGGTGCTCGGCGCCGTGGACGCGGAGTTGCCGCGCCAGATCGGCGCGCTCCTGACGGACGAGGATCGCAAGGACATCTACGGCGCCATCGTCTCCAGCCAATTCGACGCCGATCGCCTCGACTACATCCAGCGCGACCGGCTGATGACCGGAGTCGAGTCCGGCCACATCGCTCTGGACTGGCTGTTCGACAGCCTTGAGGTCGGAAAGGTCACTATCGGCAGGGACGACCCGGAGGAAGCGGCATGCCTCTATCTCGGTCCGAAAGGCGTGCAGGTGGCGGAAGAATATCTGGAGGCGCGTTTCCGGCTCTATCGAATGGTCTACATGCACAAGACCACAAGGGCCGCCGAGAAGATGCTGGAGGCGCTCGTGAAGGCGGTCGTGTCCGATTCGACAAACAGTCGGTTGATATACGGCGAACCGGTCTTGCGGTACCTGAGGTCGGAAAACCCGTCCCTCGGTTCCTATCTCGCGCTCGATGACGCGACCGTCTGGGCCGCTTTCTCGACATGGATCGACGGGTCGATAAGCCGACGGGTATCGGAGCTTGCGAGACGCTTGAGGGATCGTGCGCTCTACAAGTGCGTCGATATCAGCGCGCGCGAGGAACGGGGAGGAAATCTGTTCCGCCGCTTTCGGCGCAGGCTGAACGATTCGTCCTTCGGGTGGGGCGAGGATGTACTCTTGGACGATACGACGGTCGCGACCTACAAATGGTACGACTTCGACGACGCGTCCGCGTTGAACAAGGTGCTGGTCAAGACGCTGGACGACGACAAGGAGCCCAGGGACATCGCCAGCGTATCGCGGGTCGTGAACGCGTTGCGGCCCGAAAGTCGCATCCAGCGGGCCTACGCACCCGAATCGGATCAAGCAGAGGAACTCGAACGAATCCTGAGGGAGGCCGAACGATGAACCCGGAAGACATCGTCGCCGGTCTGGTCGCGCTGAACGGCGGCGAGCTGGTCGGGCGGACCCGGTTGCAGAAGCAGACCTACCTTCTGGACCGGTGCGGAGCCGATTTCGGGCTGCGGTTCACCTATCACCATTATGGGCCGTATTCGTTCGAGCTCGCGGGCGGTTGCGCCGAAGCGGAGGCGGAGAAGCGAATCGAAACCGAAGAACGGCCCGGCCGTCATGGTGTGCCCTATGCGATCTTCAGGTCCGGGGAAGAGGGCTCGGAGCCGGACCGCCTCGGCGGGCTGTCCGCCGCGCGGGCGCGCTCCCTGTTGGGAGAAATGCGGGGAGTGTCCGACATCGTGCTCGAACTTGCCGCGACCATCGTGTTCCTGCGCGACGAGTGGCCTTACTACGGCAAGGGCAAGACCGACGCCGTCGAGGAGACCAAGGCCAGGAAGTCCCTCAAGGCAACGGAAAGGCGAATCGACGAGGCGCTCGACCTGTTGCGCACGCTCGGTCTGGAGGAAGCCGGGGTTCCGGCGGGGCCGTGAAGGGTTCCGCCGCCGCCGATTCGGCAAATGGGCCGGGCGGTGTCGAATCCGGTTGACTCCGCCCCCGCCGAAGCCCTATAACCTCGCTTCCCGGTGCGGGCGACCGCGCCGACGGTCCCGCTGTCTCCGGACGCGGGTGGCTGTTTGACATTGTTAACGTTGGAAGGGATGCGCAGGCGGCGGCGCGAAGGTAAGCGCCGTTCCCGTTCATGCGCATCTTGCATGCGTACGTTTGACGGAACGGCTCTCGTCTGACCCGGGGCATCGCTACGTCCCGGGGAGGTAAGCCTAAACTTGAGAGTTTGATCCTGGCTCAGAACGAACGCTGGCGGCAGGCCTAACACATGCAA
>JAPPIT010000148.1 GCA_028820505.1 Defluviicoccus sp. | reverse complement strand
CGGCTGGGACGGCTGGAGCTCGACAGCGTGGTGTCCGTGCCGCTGCTGGAGGCGAGCTTCTTTGCGGACGACACCATGCCGGCGCAGGACGACCCGCATGCGGCCCGGGTCGGCATGGTAGCGCTGAGGGGCACGTTGAGCGTCGCTTCGTCCCACAAGCTGGTCAGCGTGGTCGGCCTCGACATCAAGGAACACGAGGTCGTCATCTTCGACTTCTCGGACACCGTCTACATCGACGACAGCGCCGCCATGGTGATCGGGAAACTGCTGGGCATCGCCGCAGAGTCCGGGACCGAGTGCATCGTCATGGGGCTGCGAGACGATGTGGCCGCGACGCTGCGCAGCCTCGACATCCTCGGCGGAGTGCCGGCCGACCGGGTTGTCGAAACGCTGGCCGAGGCCCGGCGGATCGCAAGAGAGGCACTCGAAATCGATGCGGCGGATCGAAGTGAATGAGGTTTGCCGTGACGATTCCGCCAAGCCGCGGAATCGTGTGGCCGGAGGGTTGGAACCCGCAACAGAGCAAGTCATTCCCTCGGCGGTGACTTACCGACTCCACCCCGGCGGATCACCACCGCCCCATGGAACCCTCTCCTCGCACCTCCACCCGCCGACCGAACGAAGACGACTCCCGACGACTCACGGGGCCTCAGCTGCGCTGGAGTTTGAATTCATCCGCTTCCGCGGTGATTACGGCGGGCTTGGAACTTTCCTGCTTCCCTCCTACTCCGCCTCTCCCCGGCTTCTGAGGACCTCGGTTACGGCCCGCGCGCTCAGCCCGGCCTCGGCGAGGAGGTCGCTGCTGCTGGGGACGTCGTGGGTGTCGAGGGCTTCATGGTGGAACTCGGGCATCGGGATCTCCGCCGTGCGCGCCCGGGCATCCGGCCGGAGGACCCCCCTCCGACCCTCCCGGGCATTCGCCCGGCAACCGCTTTCCTCCGCCTCCCGGACGGCACCGCACAGGTCCGCCCTTGCCCCGGCGGAAACGATCGCGCCGCGGATGGAACCCGGTCGCTGCTCACCCTCCCACGGATCACTCCCACGCCGCGATTGCGGCGAGGGGGTTGGCGTCGCGGACGATCTCGATGCGCTCGCGGTCGAGCTTCTCGAAGGCGACGAAGGCGGCGACCTCCATCTCGTCGTCGAACGAGCCGAGGCAGACATCGGTGTCGCGCAGGAAGACGGTGTAGCTCGGCGGCCAGGCCGGCATACCCTTGAAATGGGCGGAGTTGCGGTAGGACCGCTCGGCGCAGGGCGCGCAACGGCTGGCGCCCTGGGAGGGTTTTCCACAGGATGTACACAGGCCGAGCTCGCGCCGGCTCCCGTATCGCCTTCGGCTTTGCTCGTTCTTGCGTTCCGGATTCCGGTTGGCGTCCTCGACGACGGCGCACGGCCGGCAGCGCGTGAGACCGTCATGGACGGGACCGCCGCACCGCGTGCAGCGGCCGGCGGCGCGCTGTTCGGCGTACTGCCGCTGTTCCGCCGCCTGGCGCTTCTCGCGGCAGGGCCGGCAGGTGGTTCCCCCCGCGACGGGAGGGCGCTTGCCGCAGCGGATGCAGAGCCCGGCCTCGATCCGCGCCTTCTGGCGCCGCTTGCTCTTGGCCCGACCGGCGCGTCTCTTCGCATCCGCGTTGGCCCCGCCGTATTTGAGGCCGGCGGCCTTCCCGGCGGCGTATTTCGAGCGGTCCGAAGCGCGCCGCTTCTCCAGGCACGGCTCGCAGGACTTGCGGCCGTTCGCCGCCGGGGCCTTGCCGCATCGCGTGCAAACGCCCTCGGCCTGGCGCGCGGCCCGCTCCCGGCACGACCGCTCGCGCTCGTATTGGCGCGCCCTGGCGGGATCGCGGCGCGGTTCTCCCGCCGCGCGCAGCCGGGCGTCGCGGGCGCGGCTCGCCCGATTGCGCGTTTCGGCGCAAGTCTGGCAGACCGACCGTCCAGGCGCCGGCGGACGGTCCCCGCAGCGAGGACACAGGCCGGCGGCCTTGCGCGCGGCCGTCCGGCGCGCGAACCGCTCGCGGTCTTTCCGCCTTTGCATGGCGGGATCGGCATAGGCCATGACGGCCTCCTCCATCGATGTGGCAAGGGGAACCGCGGACGCCCGGCCGGCGCACCGCCCGATCGCAGGCTTATGCGGGACAGCCGAACGTCCGCGAGCGATCGCTCAGCCGCGCTGCTTGCGGTCGCAGAACAGGCCCAGCGCCACCGAGCCCCAGGCTTGACGGCCGCCGCGCGTGCGGAGCCCGGTGCAGACGACGATCTCCGTGCGGCCGGGACGCATCGCCTCGGCCTGCTTGCGCGAGACCACCGCGCGCTTCGCCGCGCGACGGCCTTTCGCGCCGGCCGGAGCGGCGGGGACGGGAACGATGTCGCCGTCCGCGCGCGCATGAAACTTCTCCACCACGTATCGCTCGTCGGCCAGGCCGGTGCCGAAGAAGTGCACCAGGAACGTATCCGCCGTGTTGCCGGGCATCGCCATCGCTGCCGTCATGTCGCCGCCTCCATCTGCCGGTATCGGGGAACGGCGGCGGAACCCCCTCCGGGACGCCATCCGCCGCCCGGCTTCCGGCCACGACTCCACCTCCTGCCGGCGGGCAGCGGGTCGTCGGCGAGGCAGACCATGTCCGCGGGGCGGCAAGGGGTGGGACGGCCGGAGGACGACAGGTCGGCCAATCCATCCCGCGCAACGGGCCGACGGCCCGGCGATCCGGCGGGCGAAAGGCGGGATTTGGCGCCCTTGCGAGCCGATTTCACCCGGGTCTTGCGCGGCTCCGCCAGCTTGCCGGACAAGGCGGCCTCTTCGACGTCACCCTACGGCGCGGTGCGGCGCGGTGCGGTTGACAACGCACGGGCGCGGGCGTTGCAATGGCCCGTCGACCGCGAAGCGGCCGACACTACGTATCTCCCAGTCGGTCGAGCCGCCGCCCTCTTGACGGCGGGCGGCGGCTTTTCCGACGCCCGGGGTTTGCCCGGTAGAGCGTTATCGTTGCGCCGTTCGATATTCCGCCCCCCGAGGCGGCCAGGGATATTGAAGAACCATGGAAATCCGCCCCGGCGAAAGAATCGCGCTCTTCATCGACGGCGCCAACCTGCACGGGGCGACGCGCACGCTCGGCTTCGACATCGATTTCCGCAAGCTGCTGGAGTTCTTCTCCGAACCGGGCCGTCTGGTGCGCGCCTTCTACTACACCGCGGTTCAGGAAGACCTGGAATACTCGCCGCTCCGCCCGCTGCTGGACTGGCTCGACTACAACGGCTACGCGCTGGTGAGCAAGCGCGCCAAGGAGTTCACCGACGCCATGGGGCGGCGCCGGGTGAAGGGGAACATGGACATCGAGATCGCTGTCGACATGATGGCGCTGGCGGGCAAGGTGGAGCACATGGTGCTGTTCTCCGGCGACGGCGACTTCCGGCGCCTGGTCGAGGCGGTGCAGCGCAAGGGGGTCCGGGTGAGCGTGGTGTCGTCGCTGCGCGGCCCGTCGCCGATGATCGCCGACGAGCTTCGCCGCCAGGCCGACGCGTTCGTCGAGCTTGCGGAGCTGGAGGCGCGGATCGCGCGCGCGCCGCGTCCGGAGCGCCGCATGTCGACACCGGCGCGGCCCGACCTCGATATCTCGGACATGGCCTGATCGGCCCCTGGAATAGCCAAGTTAAGTCCGGGCCACTGACCGGCCGCAGAACGCGTTTGCCGCAGTCGCCAGCTTCGGTCCAGATGGAACCCTCGACCAGCGCTTGATCCGCGCTCCCGCCCGCGCCACTCTCTCCTGGCAGGGAGCCCGCATCATGTCCCTCAAGCAAAACCTTGCTCGATTTGCGCCCCGGTTCGGGGCGATCGTTCTGGCCTTCGCTCTCGGCGTCGCTACAGCCTGGATCGCGATGCGGAGCGTAGCGACCGATATTCGGGCCGAAATGCGTGGCCAAATCGCCCAGCTCCGGGACGATGCGGTCGCCCTCCGGACCGCTATCTCTGCCCTCGACGGCCACGCCCAGAAGCAAATCGGCGAGCTTGGCCGGCGCTTCGCCGTCATCGAACGCCAGCTCGGGCTTTCGCCCGCCGCACTCCCGGAAAGCGGCGCTGGAGCCGATCCCGAACACCGGCCGCCGCTTCCACCTCGGCCGCCCGCGCGACGCTCCTCCACCGACCGTTGATCCGCCGGTCGAGTGAGAGCTGCGCGCCGTTCTATATTCCGCGTCCCGGAGACGGCCAGGAATTCCGGAGAATATTCGATATTCACGCCGCCGAAAGAGTGGCGCTCTCCATCGTCAGCGCGAAATTCCATCCGAGGACGGGTACGCTCGGCGTCGACGTCGATTAGCCGGTGGTTTTCTGCGGCGATTCGCCGAGGTCCCCTTAGGAACAGGATACAGTTCGACCTTCGGCGGGATGGGATTGGAGGGCGCTCCGCCGCGCTGCACAATCCTGGCTTCTCCGTTGCAGCGGTTGCAGTGGCCGTATTCGAAGACCTCGCCGATAACCCAGCGTTGTTCCGCGGCGTTCCAGACAGTCCAGGCGTCCGCCAGAACGTCTTCGCTGCCGCAGTTCTCGCAGATCGTCCGGAGCGGTTCGACAGGCTCAGGGCGGGCTCCGCGGAAACCCGCTCGCGGGATGAATTGGGGCTCCCCCGCCGCCCCGAGGTGAACGCTTCAGGATCCGGGAGGGGGTTCTTCCCGAGGGGGCGGTGGCAGCAGGGTCGGATGCAGGGCGGTAAAGATCGAATCGAAGCTGCCCTCGCCGCCGTCCGCCTCGGCGAAGGCGGCGCTGGCGTGGCCGGCGGCAAGCCGCGGGGTTCCGTCCCCGGCGGGGCGGCTGGAGAAACGGCCCGACCAGGACCCGTCCGACCGGACGATGGCGCGGTCCGGGTGGGTCACCGCGACCGAGGCGCCCGCGAACCCGCCGGTCCCTCCGATCCCGGCCGGCGCGAAGCGGATCTCGTAGCCGGCGGGCGGGTGCTCGGCCGCCGCGTCGCCGCGCCGCCAGCCGAGGATCGCATAAAGGTGTTCGCGCTCGAGCGCGATGTCGCCCTCGCAGCCGATGCAGCCGGCGACGGTGCCGGCGGCGAAATCCGCCTGCAGTGTCATCGTCGCCGTGAACTCCTCCGCGAGCGGCTCCGCGCCGGGCGGGCGGTAGCGGTAGACCCCGCCGGCGCTGCCGGCGTAGGTCGCGGTGCCCGAGACCGGGAGCTCGGGCGGGACGCGCGCATCGAGCTCCGAGCCGTCGATGAAGGGGACGATCTCGGCGTCCGCCGGGTCGAGGCGCCGCGTCGTCCCCACGCCGTCGAACCGCATCCAGAATCCCGCGGACAGGTAGTCGGTCGGGTCGTCGTTGTCCCAGCTCACCAAAGCATAGGCGATCGAGACGCCGTCCCGGTCGGTCTTGCCCATGGTCCAGCGCCGGCCCGAGTGGTTGGGCATGAAGGGGAACCAAGAATACGAATACCATTCGTCGCGGAGGCTGGAAAAGTGCTCCGTGCGGCCGTCCGCGCGCGGGATCGCGACGCGCAGCACCTCGCCGTCGAAACTCGTCGGGCGGGAGGAAACCTGCTCGCCGCCGCCGCTGGAGCAGGCGCCGAGCGCGAGCACGAGGGCGAGGCAGGCGAGACGGGTAGCGGTCTCCATGAAATCCGGTCTCCTCGATCGAATAAGCGCGACGGCAAATCGCCCGTCGGGAAGTTCACTATACCGGTTCGGCCCGCTTCCGGCTGTCGTGCGCTCGGTTCTTTCGGGAACCGAGAGAACCCGGGCCCGCGACACCCTGTCTGGCTCGGCCTTGGCTCTTTGGCGCCGCTGCCTGGACCTCGGAGCCTCTGCGCACGGATGGTCGTACTCCTGGATTCCGAAGCGGAGACGGCTGGAGAGCGCAAGAGCGCCCCGATCTCGTCGATCTTGAAGGTGAAGCCGAACCGAGTAGAGTTGCGCGGCAGGATAAACGGCGCACCGCCCGCATCGCGCACCGTCAATGCCAGCGGGACGTCGCCGGTTCCGAATGGCGGGACTGATCGATACCATGAGGAAACCCCGGTTTCAGCGGCGCAATCCGAAGGCGCGCAGGGTTCAGCAACCGCCACCCGGCATCGATCTCGCCGAGGTGGCGGCGTCCTGCCGCTATGTCGGGAGCCCGTACCACAAGGACGTTCCCAGCTTCGCCGGGGTTTCCCGCGGCCGCAGGCCCGATGCGAGCATATGCCCCCGGCAGTTCGCCTATGAACGTGAACTGGTGGAGAACTGGCTGCGCGACGCGGTCGAGGCCGGGCACGTGGGAGCGTGGGAACGGGGTTATCCGCGCTATGTCTGGTATCGCGACGGCGAGACCGTTTACGAAGCCCGTCAGGGGTCTCCGGGTTCCGGCGAATATCACGGCTATCCGCTGGAGCTGGAACAGGCGGTGCGGGGGCTTCCGTGACCGTTCGATTTCGCTTCGATTGGGTGGATGCGGCGCCGTCTCCGGATTGCGCGGCACGGCACACCATGGCCGCTCTCTCCGTCGAGGCCGGCGGGTCGAGTGTGACCTCCATTCGCGATCGCCGAAGCCAGGTCTACAGGGATCATGTCGTGGTGCCTCTGTTCAACCTGGCGGAATGGCTGGTGAACAACTGGTGGCACCTCTGGTACGAGATCGGCGACACGGTGCAGCAAAAGCCCGGGTTCGAGCAGCGACACAGCCTGGCCTTCGCGGGAGACGGGTTCGTGCTGCCGCAACTGACGATGGTCCCATCGTCGGGGCGCATGCATCTGCGGTGGACGCGCTGGGCGCCGCTTCACGCCGCGGTCGAGTTTGTCGACGAGGCCGAGACGTTCGTGTCTCGCGCCGATCTGGAGACGGAATTTCGAACGATCGTCGAGGCCGTTATCGACCGTCTTCGCAGCCTCGACGCTGGAAGCTCGGCTTCGGTGTCGCTCGGCGAGGCATGGGACGCGATCAATTCTCTCGATCCGGAAGAGGTGGAGTTCAGCCGTGCGGCGGCACTGCTCGGAATCGATCCTTTCGATGTCGAGGACGCGGTGGCGGAAGCGATCGCGGCGTTCTGGCGGCGCACAGCGCCTTCGATACGGGAGGAGGCGCTGGCCGGCGCCGACGAACGCACCCTGCCTCGTGTGAGCGAGTGGTTGGAACACGCGGTCGCAACGTTGGAGACAAGCGGCAAAAAGAACGGCTGGACCGCGATCCGGGCGGCGCTATCGCCCGTCCGGGCGGCCGAACCGTGGCGAAGGGGTTACGAATTGGCGAATTCGGTTCGGCGTCTCCTCGACGTCGGAGACGGCCGGTTCGAGTTCCATGCTCAAGGACCGCTCGCGGTTCATCACCGAGAAAGCGCTACGCCCTGTAGCCGTATTCATGGGCTTGTGGCCGAGAACGGGCCAGCGTGCGTCACCAGCGGCAGAAGCGACACAGGCAGGCGGTTTCTACTGGCGCGCGCGCTGGGTGACTACATCGGCCGGCCGGAACCGGGCTTCGGCATTCTTACTTCCCTGTTCACCGATCGGCAGGCGCAATCGCGAGCGTTCGCGGCGGAATTTCTGGCGCCAGCCGAGTCCTTGCGTTCGCGACTGGACGACGCGTTCGTGGACGACGACATGATCGACGAGATCGGTCGGGAGTTCGGCGTATCGAGCCAGGTCGTTCTCCACCAGATCGAGAACCACGGTCTGGCGAGACCTGTGCGCTACGGCCTGTCGTTCGGATGACGAGAATTCGCGTTCGGAAAGCGCGAGACGGTACCGCCGGGAATCCGGAGTGCCGGGGACTTTCGACGACTCACGGGGCCTCGGCTGTGCTGGAGTTCGATTTCATTCGCTTCCGGAGTGATTACGGCGGGCTTGGAACTTGCCTTCGGCCCGACATGCAAGACCCCCGAGGCAGAGCAGATTATCCTTTGATTGCAGTCAGTTAGGAGAGGCCGGGAGAGAGCGGAACTATCTTAAACAACCCCGCGACTCTAGGCTCTCCTCATTTTGAAGAGGCCTCGTTCTGAGGCCTCGTAATGTGGACTGCGCGCAAAGTTTAACAAGACGCGTCGCGCGGTGTCTATACCTAACGGGCGTTAAATCAAACGGTTTCCTGCTTATCCTTGAAGTTCCACCGTTGGGAGTGTATGTTCCGGTTATGTT
>JAPPIT010000122.1 GCA_028820505.1 Defluviicoccus sp. | reverse complement strand
CTCGCACCGCGATGCCGCAAGACGTGGATGCCCGGAACAAGTCCGGGCATGACGGCGAGGGAGACGGCGGCGCGCCGATGGGCGAGGCTGTCTCCGCGCCCCGTTGTCACCCCGGCCTTGAGCCGGGGTTCAGGCTCGTCCCGGACACCCATCCGGGGGAAGCCGGGCGACGGCGGTGCCTGTGGCCCTGGACCCCGGCTCAAGGCCGGGGTGACAACGGGGGAACAAGGAGGGCATATACGGGCGGGACACGATCCGTGTCCCGATCCGGCGGGAGGGCCGGAAACCGCCTGTAGCGACGCCTTGCGCCGGGTCCAACCCATCTTAACCGGACGGCATTGAGAGCAGGCGGGGCAGCGTTCCCGTCCCCGAGCCGGGCCAGCCGACCGCCCGTCGAGCCATCGACACAAGCCCCTTCAGATTACCCGCTCCCTCCCTTCCCAGTAGGGCGCGCGGATCAGGTTCTTCTGGATCTTTCCGACGGGCGTCTTGGGCATCGCGTCGACGAAGCGGATGCGGCGCGGCCGCTTGTGGCGGGCGACACGGCCGGCGACGAACGCGATCAGCTCCTCCTCTTCGGTTCCGGCATCGGCTTGGAGCACGACATGGGCGGCCGGGACCTCGCCCCAGCGCTCGTCCGGGATGCCGAACACCGCGCATTCGTTGACCGCGGGATGCCGGCAGAGCGCATCCTCGATTTCCGTGGGATAGATGTTCTCGCCGCCCGAGACGATCATGTCCTTCGACCGGTCGACGAGAAACAGGAACCCGTCCCCGTCGAGATACCCTATGTCGCCGGTTCGAACCCACCCGTCGGCGGTGACGGTTTCGGCCGTGGCGTCCGGGTCGTTGTAGTAGCCGATCATCCGGTGGGCTCCCCGGGTGACCAGCTCGCCGATCTCGCCCGGCGGCAGAGGCCGGTCCCTGTCGTCCAGGATCGCAAGGTCCACATCGCTGAACGCACGCCCGGCGCTTCCCATCTTCGAGCGCGCGAACCGGGGCGGACGGACGGTCAGGTTCCCGGTTTCGGACTGGCCGTACTGCTCGACCCATTCGAGGTGGGGCAGGGCCTCCATCATCCGCTCCGCGAGCGCGTTCGGCATCGGCGCGCCGCCGAAATTGCAGTACCGCCACCCCTTGAGGCGATCCGCCGAAAAACGGGGATGGCCGATCACCGCGTTGATCTGGGTCGGAACCAGGAAAGCCGCGGTCACGCCCTCCTCTTCCACCAGCCTCATGAATTCTTCCGCGTCCCAGGCCGGCATCAGCACCTGCGTGTTGCGGTTCAGCACGCCGGTCTGGAACCAGACCAGGAGACCGGCGATATGGAACAGGGGGGTCGAGCAGCAGAACACGTCGTCGTCTTCCAGCTCGAATTCCCGCCGCGCCCGCACCGATCCGATCGCCCGCGCTTCCTGGCTCGCCACGACACCCTTCGGCAGCCCGGTGGTGCCGCCGGTGAAGGTGATGACGCAGGGATCGTCCGGCGCAACCGCGACCGGAGGCGGCTCGTCGGAGGCGCCGGAGAGAAAATCCTCGTAGCGCTCCATGCCCCCGGGCGCGGCGCCGCCGATGACCACGATCCGTTCCAGTTCAGGGGCGTCGTCGCGCAGCCCGACGGGCGCTCCGGCCAGGCTCGCGTCGACGAATAGCGCTTCGATATCGGTGGCCGCGAGAATCCGCGCGATCTCCCCGTCCGGGGCCCGCGTCGACAGATGCGCGAGCACGGCGCCGGACCGGGCCGCGCCGAAGTGAATCGCGGCATATTCGGGCCGGTTGGGAGAGAGGATGGCGACATTGCGGCCCTTGCCGTAGCCGGCCCGGACCAACGCATTGCCGACCCGGTTGGCGGCGCGGTCGAGCGCCGCGAAGCTCTGCTCGAACCCGCCCATCCGGATCGCGGTCTTCTCCGGCGCGTGCGCCGCCGCGTCGGAAAGGATTTCGCCGATCAGCATCGTTGCGTGCGTCTCCCGTCCGGGCGGTGGACATTGTCCGCGCCGAGCTCGATATAGGAGGAATGAACTATCGCGTTAGCCTGAACAAGCCCGGCGGGGAGCGCTGGGCCGGGATCGACGTGTCCGCGGGGCGGACGATCCTGGAGACCGCGTTGAGCGAGGGCATCGACTACCCGCATGGCTGCCGGTCGGGCAATTGCGGAGGGTGCAAGTCGCATCTGGTCTCGGGGGACGTCGAGATGGCCCCCTACTCCCCCTTCGCGCTCACCGGGGAAGAGCGGGACCGGGGCCTGATCCTCGCCTGCCGCTCCGTTCCCTGGTCGGATTGCACCGTCCAGCCCGTCGAGGCGGACGAGGAAGCGGTGCATGCGAGCCGGCGTCTCGATTGCCGGGTCGCCGGAATCGACCGTGCGACGCACGATATCCGTATCCTGTCGCTCGACATCGAAAGCGGAGGGCCGTTCGACTTCACCGCGGGACAGTATGCGGCGCTCGCCTTCGAGGGCCTTCCGGCGCGCGATTTCTCGATGGCGTCCCCGCCCGGCGCGGCGCGGCTGGAGTTCCACGTCCGCCTCGTCTCCGGGGGACAGGTCACGCGCCATGTCATGAACACGCTCAGGATCGGAGACCGGGTCTCGGTCAACGGTCCGATGGGAACGGCGCACTACCGGAAGAGCCACCGCGGGCCGATCCTGCTGGTCGCGGGCGGCTCCGGCCTCGCGCCCATCAAGTCGATCGCCGAAAGCGCGCTTGCCGGAGGTGCCGGACAGGACATGTTCCTTTATTTCGGCGCCCGGGCGGAGCGCGACGTCTACCTGGAGGATCGTTTCTCGGCCCTGGCCGCGCACCACCCCAATCTGCGCAACGTCACCGTGCTTTCCGAGCCGGCCGCGCCGACCCCCCGGCGCACCGGCTGGCTCGCGGACGCGCTCGCCGCGGATTTCGACGACCTCGACGGGTTCAAGGCCTATCTCGCCGGCCCTCCCGCGATGGTGGAGAGTTGCACCGACCGCCTCCTCGCGCTCGGCCTCGCGCGCAGGGACTGCCACGCCGACGCGTTCTATACTGAGGCCGAGAAGGCGAGCGGCAAGACGGGCCGGGGAGCGGCATGAGCGACTTTCCGCAGATCGAGAGCGTGGAGGCGTATCGCAGCGCGCCGGAGGAATACCGGGAGTGCTGTCGCAAGATCGTGATCAGCCATGCGATCAACGAGCTCTACGGCTCGCGCGTCTACGACGAGCCGGCCATCGCGCTCGCGCCCACGCCCTACGCCAAGTGGCTGACCTGCCGGATCGTGATGGAGGAATACGGTCACCACTACCGCTTCTTCGAGCTGGGCCGGGAAATGGGGATTCCCGAGGAACTCATGCTGCCCGAAAAAACGGAAAAAAGCCCGCTGTCCGTGATGAATTTCGACCTCAAGACCTGGGAGGAGTTCTGCGTCATCAAGATGCTGGGAGACCTGGCCGAAATCCTTCAAGTCGAGGATCTTGTACAGTGTTCTTTCCATCCTGTACGAAGATTGGCCAGGATGACGATGCCGGAAGAACACTTCCATGCGGAGTTCGGCGAGAACTTCTGCGCCGACATCTGTCAGAGCGACGACGGCAAGGTGCTGATCCAGGGCCATGTCGACCGGATCTTCCCCCTGTTCCCGCCGTTCTTCGGACGCTCGGGCTCGCGCAACAACGCGCTCTACCGCAAATGGGGCATCAAGAAACGGACCAACGAGGCGATGCGCGAGGACTACGTTCGCCGCGCGCGCGAGGTCGTCGAAGGCAAGCTCGGCCTCGCCCTGCCCGCTTTCGACACCGACGATCCGGCCGTCGCCGCAAGCCATTGACGCAACCGTTCGATCCGGCCCGCTACGCGAAGGCCCGCCTTCCCCTCCTCGAAGCGGAGACGCTGCCGCCGGCTTGTTACACCGATCCCGCCTTCTTCGCGCGGGAGACGGAGCGCATTTTCCGCGTTCACTGGAACCTTGTCGGCCGCGCCGATGAAGTTCCCGAACCGGGCGACTACTGCGCGATAGACCTCGCCGGCGTTCCGGCGATCGTGCTCCGCGACGACGGCGGCGAACTCCGGGCTTTCGCCAACACGTGCCGGCACCGCGGCTCCCGGCTCGTCTCCGAAAACGGAAACGCCAAAGCGATCTCCTGCCCCTATCACGGCTGGAGCTACGGTCTCGACGGCAGGCTGATCGCGGCGGCCGGAATGGAAAAGACCGGGAATTTCGATCCCGCCGATTTCGGCCTGATCTCTCTCCGGATCGCCGAACGGTCCGGATTCGTCTTCCTCAATTTCAGCGCGGACGGTCCGGGGATCGACGACCATCTCGGCAATCTGCCCGGCTATCTCGGTTCCCACGATGCGCGCGGCATGATCGGCGTCCATCGCCGGGTCTACGATGTCGCGTGCAACTGGAAGCTCTGCCTGGAGAACCAGCGCGAGAGCTACCACGTCGCCACCGTCCACCGGGGCACGTTGAAGGACCAGCTTCCCGAGCAGCTGCCGGCATCCGGAAACTGGTCGGGCTCGTGGTTCCGCCATGAGGGTTCGATCGCTGCGCGGCTCGGCGCCGGGAAGACGCTTCCGCCGATTCCGACGCTCGAAGGACGCGCGGCCGAAGGGACCTATTTCATCGGCCTCCACCCGGCGTCGTTCCTGGTCTTCACGGTCGACTGCATGTGGTGGATGTCGTTCCGCCCGGTCGCGCCGGACCGGACGCGGGTCGTCACCGGCCTCTGCTTTCCCGAAGCCGTGACGCGGCGGCCCGATTTCGAGGCGATCCTGCCGGACTACACCGCAAGAACCGACGCGTCGCATCCCGAAGACAACGGCGCGGCCGAAATGCAGCAACGGGGCCTCGCATCGCCGCATGCGCGGGCCGGCCGCTTCAGCCACCGCGAGGCGGGCGTTCACGCGGTGGACAACTGGATTCTCGACCGGGTGCTCGACGCGGAAGAGAAAGCCTGAAACGCCGTTCAGCGCGAGGACAGGATGACCGAGAGCAGATTGCCCGCGTAGTCGGCGGCCTTGTCGGTCTCCATCAGCCGCGCATTGGCAAGGAACTGCTTGCAGGTGATCAGCGCATCGCGGCGTCGTGAGGTCAGGGCCGCGAGCAGCGATTCGGTTTCGTCGCGCAGCGAATCGGCGGGGACGACATTGCTGACGAAACCCAGCGTCCTTGCCGTTTCCGCGTCGACCGTCCCGGTCGAATAGACCAGCCACGCGATGGCCTTCGGCATGGTGCGGTCGATATGCGCGCACATCGCGAGCGTCGGCGGCAGGTCGTGCGTCATCTCGGGCAGGTTGAATGTCGCGTCGTCCGCCGCGACGGTGATGTCGCACACCGCGGCCGTGGCGCAGCCGAACCCCGCGGCCTGGCCCTGGACGGAAGCGACGACGGGGATTTCCGCGCCTCGCACGGCGGCGTAGAGGCCGAGAATGGGACTCGTCAGCCCCTCCCGCATCTCGAGCGCGGTCCTGCCGCTGCCGCCCGCCCCGGGCTCTCGCCCGAGGCAAAAATCGTCTCCGGCTCCGGTCAGCACGATCGCCTTCAGCGCGGGATCGCGGCCCGCCCCGTTCAGGAGCCGCGTGAGCTCCGCGATCATCGCGGCCGACATCAGGTTGCCGTCTTCCGGCCGGTCGATGCTCACGCGGGCGATTTCGCCGTCCGTCGCGAGAACGATGCGGTTGTCTGTCATGTCCGGTCCTCCCGGGGGCGCGATTCCCCGACGATACCGGCGGCGAGCGCCGCCGCGATTTCTTCCTCGTCCAGCCCGAGCACGTCCGCCAGCACGTCGCGGGTGTTCTCGCCCAGCAACGGCGGAAAGCCGGCCGGGGTCGGTTCGTCGTCCGCGAACTTGATCGGATTGCCCGCGACGCGGACCCGCCGCCCGTCGCGCGCGGTCAGGGCGAGCACCATGTCGCGGTGAACGATCTGCGGATTGGAGAGCGCGGCCTCCAGCGTATTGACCCGGCCCACCGGGATTCCCGCCTCGAGCAGCAGCGGCACCCAGGCATCGGCATCCTTCTCGCGGAACGCCGCCTCGAGGAGCGGCCAGAGCTCGAACCGGTTGGCGTAGCGGTCGTCGTTGGTGGCGAAGCGCGGATCGTCGGCGAGCTCCGCCCTTTGCAGCACGCCGCAGAGCGCCCGCCACATGCGTTCGGTGTTGGCGGTGATGACGAGCTCGGTGTCGTTTCCGGCATCGAAGGAGCGGTAGGTCGGGATCGAGGCATGGCCGCGCCCCTGGCGGCCCGGCTCGCTGCCCGAATGGAGAAAATAGGCCGCCTGGTAGCACAGCATCGCCACCTGGCAGTCCAGCATGGCGACATCGACCAGCCGGCCCTTGCCGGTGCGCCGTCTCGCTTCCAGCGCGGCGAGAACGCCGATCGCCCCGTACATGCCGGCGCACAGATCGCCGATCGGGATGCCGGCGCGGACCGCCGGCTCGCCGGGTTCGCCAGTCATGCTCATCCCGCCCGACAGGGCCTGGACGATCATGTCGTAGGCCGGGCGGTCGCGGTCGGGGCCGTCCTGTCCGAACCCGCTGATCGAGCACCAGATCAGCCCTTCGTTCTCCGCCGCGAGCTCCCCGTAAACGAGGCCCAGCCGGTCGAGGACGCCCGGGCGGAAATTCTCCATCACGATATCCGACGCGCAGACCAGCCGCTTGACCAGCGCGAGCCCGTCGGCCGATTTCATGTCGGCGACCACGCTCTTCTTGTTCCGGTTGACGCTGAGGTAGTAGGCGCTGTCCGGGCCGACGAAGTGGGGCGGCAGGCTGCGCGACCAGTCGCCGGACGGGGCTTCGAGCTTGATGACCTCCGCGCCGAGATCGCCCAGGATCTGGGTCGCAAAGGGTCCCGCGAGAAACTGCGTCAGGTCGAGGACGCGGACGCCTGCAAGGGGGCGCGGCTCGCTCACCCCATGCGCGCCCGTGCGTCGCCGACCAGCCCGGCGAGACGGCCGGGCATGATGGGAACGTCGTCGAGCGCGATGCCGAACGGGCCGAGCGCGTCCTCGACCGCGGCGACGATCGCGGCGAGCGCCGGGATCGTACCGCCCTCGCCCGCCCCCTTGACGCCCAGCGGGTTGTTCGGGGTCGGCGATTCGACATGCACCACGTCTATCCTCGGCACGTCGGGCGCGCCCGGCAGCAGGTAATCGGCGAAGGTCGTGGTCAGCGGCTGGGCGTCGTCGTCGTAACCCATCCATTCGAGCAGCGTATTGCCGATCCCGTGCGCGCAGGCGCCCTGGACCTGCCCGTCGACGATGAACGGGTTGATGAGGTTTCCGGAATCGTGCGCCATCGCGAAGCTCAGGATCTCGACACGTCCGGTCTCGGGGTCGACCTCGACCTCGACGACGGCGGTGCCGTTGCAATAGGCGGCCTGCGGCGGCGAGAAATACTCCGTCGATTCGAGACCCGGCTCGACGCCGCCCGGCAGCGAAAAACCCGGCATTCCGCGCACCGCCCGGGCGACGTCCCGCAACGTGGTCGAGACGTCGGGCACGCCCTTCACGAAGATGCGCCCGTCCTCGATGTCGAGGTCTTCCTCGGCCGCTTCGAGCAGGTGAGAGGCGACCTTGATCGCCTTTTCGCGCACCGAGGTCGCGGCGAGATGGACCGAATTGCCCGCGTTGACGGCGATCCGGCTCGCGAAGGTCCCGATGCCGTTGGCGATCTTTCCGGTGTCGCCCACCTCGACCGTGATGTCCTGGGGATCGACCCCCAACGGCTCGGCGCAAAGCTGGGCGAGCGTCGTCCAGTGTCCCTGTCCCGAATCCCCGCCACCCGTGTAGACGGTGATCTTTCCGTTCGCGTGCACCCGGACCGTCGCGCCCTCGAACGGCCCGAGCCCGGTGCCTTCCACGAAGTTGGCGATCCCGATCCCGACATGGCGGCCCTCGGCCTCGGCCTTCGCCTGGCGGTCGGCGAAGCCGTCGTAATCGGCGAGCGCAAGCGCCTCCGCCTGGCAGCGCGGATAGTCGCCGCTGTCATAGGTCATCGGCTTGCCGTCGCGGAAGATCAGCCCGAACGAGTAAGGCATCGCCTCGGCGGGGATGAAGTTACGGCGGCGGATCTCCGCCCGGTCGATGCCGAGCCCGTCGGCCGCCCGGTCCATCAGCCGTTCCATCGCGAACACCGCCTGCGGCCGCCCGGCGCCGCGCACCGGAGTCACCGCGACCTTGTTGGTGAGCGCGACGCGGGTCGTGAGCTCATAGGCCGGAACGACATAGGGGCCCGGAACCGTCGTCGCCGAGATATAGGGGCTGATGATGCCCCACGGCATGTAGGCGCCGGTGTCGTGGATCATCGTGCCGCGCACGGCCAAGATCTTTCCTTCGCCGTCGCAGGCGAGCGCCATGTCCCAGTACTGGTCGCGCTCCTGGTTGGTCGCGACGAAGTTCTCGCGCCGGTCCTCGACCCACTTGATCGGCCGTTCGAACATCATCGCGCAAAGCGGGATCAGCGCTTCCTCGACGTAATAGACGGTCTTGGGACCGAACCCGCCGCCGACCTCGGGCGCGATCACGCGCAGGCGGTCGGCCGGCCAGTCGAGCATGTCGACGACGTTCTGCTTCACCAGGAACGGCGATTGCGTCGCCGACCACAGGGTCACCACGTCGCGCAGCGTATCGGGTTCGGCCACGACGGCGCGGTTCTCGATGGCGAGGCCGGCGCCCCGGTGGCTCCACAATGAGACCCGGAACGTGTGCTCGGCGTTCGCGAACGCGGCGTTCGCGTCGCCGTAACCGAGCTTGAACTCGGCACAGAGATTGTTGTCGCTCCCGGCGTGGCAGAGCCCGGCGGCGTCGGCAAGCGCATCGCGGCAATCCGAGGCGGCCGGCAGGACTTCGTAATCGACGGCGACCGCGGCGGCGGCGTCCTCGGCCTGGTAGCGCGTCCCGGCGAGCACCATCGCGATCGGCTCGCCGACGAAACAGACCTCCTCGTCCTCCAGAAGACGCTGCTGGAAGGGTTGGGTGATCGCCGGGTTGGGCACCTGGAAAGGAACCCGAACCGTCCGCAGATCGGCCGGCAGGTCCGCCGTCGTCACCACCTTGAAGACCCCCGGCATCGCCTCGGCCGCGGACGCGTCGACGCCACGGACCCGCGCATGCGCATGCGTCGAGCGCACGAACGCGGCCTCGAGCATCCCGGGCAGGTGGATGTCGTCGGTGAAGACCGCGCGGCCGGTCAGAAGCGCCGGGTCCTCGATGCGTCGGACCCGGGCGCCCATCGCCTTCGCACCCATGGGTTCAGGCCCCGGCCTCGCCTCTCAGGCGGCCCGCGGCATCGAGCGCGGCGTCGACGATCCCCTGATACCCGGTGCAGCGGCAAAGATTGCCGGAAATGGCGATCCTGACCTCTTTCTCGGTCGGGTTCGGGTTGTCGCGCAGGAACTCCAGCAGCGTGGTCAGCATGCCCGGCGTGCAGTACCCGCATTGGAGCCCGTGATTGTCCATGAAGGCCTGCTGCAGCGGATGGAGCTCTTCCTCGTTGGGCGCGATGCCCTCGATGGTCAGCAGCTCGTGCCCGTCCGCCTGAACGGCGAGCATCAGGCAGCTCCGGGCGGTCATGCCGTCGAGCAGGATCGTGCACGCGCCGCAGACCCCGTGCTCGCAGCCCACGTGGGTTCCGGTGAGCTCGCATTCGTGGCGGATGAAGTCGGAGAGCAGCAGTCGGGTCTCGACCTCGCGCTCGTAGGTGTCGCCGTTGATGGTGACGCTGATCCGACGCCGGTCAGCCATTGGAACCTCCCAGGCGCGTCTGCGCCTTCTCGAGCGCGCGCCGCGACAGGACGGCCGCCAGATGCTGCCGGTAGGAAGACGGGGCGTGTATGTCCTCCATCGCATCGAACGCGCGCGCGGTCTCCGCCGCCTCGCGGAACAGCTCAAGCTCCGGGGTCTGACCGAGAATCATCCGTTCGGCATCGGTGCAGCGCAGCGGCGACGGGCCGACGCCGCTGACGACGATCGAGACCCGGTCCACCTTGCCCGCGCCGTCGGTCGTCATCAGCGCCCCGGCGGAGACGATCGCGAAGTCGCCGTGCCGGCGCGCGAATTCGATGAAGGCGTAGCCGTGGCCCTCCTCCCACAGCGGGAAAGTCGCGCCGGTCACCATCTCGTCCAGCTCGATCGAGGGAGTCATGTAGCCGGCCGGGAAGTCGGCCATCGCGATATCGCGCTTCCCGCGCTTGCTCTCGACGTGAATCGTCGCATCGAGAGCCATCGCCACCGCGGGGAGCTCGGCCGAGGGGTCGAGATGGGCGAGGCTGCCGCCCAGCGTGCCCCGGTTGCGGGTCTGGCGGTGGCCGACCTGGAGGATCGCCTCGATCATGATCGGACAGCGCGACGCCACGACATCGGAGAATTCGATGTCGCGCTGGCGCGTCATTCCGGCGATGCCCAGAGACCCGTTCGCAGCCTCGATTCCGGACAGCCCGTCGACCCGGTTGAGGTCGATCACGTCGTCCGGAAGGACATAGCGCATGTTGAGCATCGGCATCAGCGACTGCCCGCCGGACAACAGCCGCGCGTTGTCCTTCTCCGCCAGCAGATCCAACACTTCGGGGATCGTTCGCGGATCGTGATAGGTGAAAGGCGGAGGTTTCATACCTTGCCCCTAGTTGCGGAAAATGTGGATCGAGCAGGCGCCGTGGTCGAAGCCGGAGATCCCTCCGCCCGTGCAGTGGGTCAGCCCGACCCTTGCGCCTTCCACCTGACGGCCGCCGCACTCGCCGCGGAGCTGGCGGACGATCTCCACCATCTGCGCCGCCCCGGTCGCGCCGATCGGATGACCCTTGGACAGAAGCCCGCCCGAGGGGTTCACCGGGATGCGGCCGCCGAGCGAGGTCTCGCCGTCCTCCAGCAGTCCCGCCGCGTCGCCCCGCTCGCAGAACCCCAGCGCCTCGTAGTAGAGAAGCTCGGCGATGGTGAAGGCGTCGTGGACCTCGGCGACATCGACGTCCTCGGGTCCGACGCCCGCCATCTCGTATGCTTTCTTCGCGCCGCGCACCGTGATCTCGGGCGTCGTCATGTCGCGGAAACCCGTCATGTACTTGCCGGACGCAAGTTCCGAGGCAAGCACCCGCACGGGCTTTCCCGAATACCGCCCGGCGACCGAATCGGCCGCGATCACCAGCGCCGCCGCCCCGTCGCCCGACGGGCAGCAATGAAGCAGGGTAAACGGATCGGCGATGGGCCGGGCCGCCATGACCTCATCGACGGTTATCCGGTTGCGGTACTGGGCATCCTCGTTGAGCGCGCCGTGGTCGTGCGCCTTGACGGCGACCATGGCAAGCTGCTCGGGCGTCAGCCCGTAATCGTGCATGTAGCGTTTCGCCCGCATGCCGTAGAGCGCGGGCATCGTCATCCCGTGCGCGACCTCGAAATCCTCGCGTTCGAGAGGCAGCGTGCCGCCGCCGAACCTGGTCAGCTTCTCGACGCCGATGACCAGGGCGACGTCGTAGAGCCCGCCAGCCACCGCGATCCAGGCCTCGCGAAACGCGCTCGACGAGGAGGAGCAGGCGTTTTCGACATTGACGATGGGAAGGCCGGTCAGGCCGACCGCCTTCAGGATCCGCTGGCCCGACATCATCCCGCCCAGCGCGGTTCCGCACCAGGCGGCCTCGATTTCCGGCTTGGAGACGCCCGCATCGTCGATTGCCTGCTTCACGGCGGGCCAGGCTATCTCGGCCAGCGTCTTGTCCGGCTGCTTGCCGAACCTAACCATGCCGGCGCCGATTACGGACACGTCACGCATCGTCGCTCACCGGTTGGCGGGGGCGGAAGGCGTAGCTCGAAAAGGCCTCGCCGTCGCCGTCGGTACCGAGTATGGCGGTGGTCAGCTCCACTTCCATTTCCATCGACAACTGCCGCTCCGCGGCGTCGACCACATGGGTGAAGACGCGCACCCCTTCCGGCAGGTCGACATAGCCGGCGATGTAGGGAACGGACCAGCCGCGCGGCGCGACATGGACGGTGCAGTAGCTGTAGAGCCGTCCGCTGCGCCCGAGCGGGACCGGAGACATCTCCTCGCCCATGCATTCGGGGCAAAGCGCGGTGGGCGGGAAGATCCGGGTCGCGCAGTCCGCGCATTCGGACCCGATCAGGGTCGGCCGGCCGTCTTCCTCCATTCTGACCGCCGCGCCCGCGATCAGGGGCGGTTCCGCGTGAACCGTCTCGGACAAGCTCGACTCCTTCCCGGACAGGATTTCCGGCACGGGAGGAATCTATTCGGATCGCCGGATGGGGCAAGGACAATCGGAACGCGCCCCGCCGTCGCCCCACCGTCATGCCCGGACTTGTTCCGGGCATCCACGTCCCTCCGTCGCCCCGCCCCTGCCCGGCCCGCACCGCGATGCCGCAAGACGTGGATGCCCGGAACAAGTCCGGGCATGACGGTGGGGTGGGGCGGCGACAGTGGATACGGACGGGCGGTGCGAGCGTGCCGCAATCCGAGTCTCGATCCGGCCGATCCGTCGCCAACCCGCGGATAGCCAGCGCCGATGAGCGGGGGCAAGGTCGGGCGGGGCGTCGACCGTGACGGACGACCGGAGACCTACACCGGCCGCATGTCGAGTAGTCTATATAAACTCCTGTCCACCATGCCTCGACGGAAAGTGCGTCATGGCCCTTGGTTTCCGCTGGCGACGCCGGTTTCCTGCCGCCCTAGCCGCCGCCCTGATCCTTGCTTTCGCGGGTCCCGCCTTCGCGGGCGGTTCGGCCGTGGTCTTCATGTACCACCGTTTCGGTCAGACTACCCATCCCTCCACCAACACCACGATCGCGCAGCTGGACGCGCATATCGCGGAGTTGACGAGCGGCCGGTATGCCGTCCTGCCGCTGCCGGAGATCGTCGCCGCGATCCGCGAGGCGCGCGATCTTCCGGACCGGACCGTTGGGCTCAGCGTGGATGACGCCTTCCTGTCGCTCTATACCGAGGGCTGGCCTAGGTTCCGCAAGGCGGGGTTGCCGTTGACCCTGTTCGTCGCGACGGGGGCGATCGACCGCGGCTACCGGAACTACATGAGCTGGAACCGGATTCGCGAGCTCGCGGCGGCAGGCGTGACCATCGGCAGCCAGACCGATACCCATCCGCACATGCCCGTGCTCTCGCCGGAAGCCAACGCGGCCGAACTGGCGAGATCGAACGAACGGTTCGAACGGGAACTCGGGAAACGCCCGTCCCTGTTCGCCTATCCCTTTGGGGAAAACAGCCGCGCGGTCCGCGGCGTGGTCGAACGGGCGGGCTTCGTCGCCGCGTTCGGGCAGCATTCGGGCGTGCTTTACCCCGGCGCGGACCGGTTTTTCCTGCCGCGCTTCGCGATGAACGAGGCATACGGCAGCGCGTCCCGGTTCCGGCTCGCCGCCAACGCGCTTCCCATCGAGGCGAGAGACATCGCCCCCGCCGATCCCCTGTTGAGCCCGGGCACGAACCCGCCGGACTTCGCGTTTACCGTCACCGGCGCCGCGCTCCGTAGTCTCGCCTCGATCGCCTGCTACGCCTCGGGCCAGGGCCGCGCCTCGGTGAATCGCCTCGGGGAAGACCGCGTTGCCGTCAGGGTAGAAAAAGCGTTTCCGCCCGGCCGCGCCCGTATCAACTGTACCATGCCGGCCGGAGACGGCCGCTGGCGCTGGTTCGGCATGCAGTTCTACGTGCCCCGGCCGTAAGCCGGACGGCTGTCAGGCGGCCGAGCGCATCTTGAGCTTGAGGCCGACGACCCGATAGATGTCGAGGCCGGTCAGGCTGACGATCTCGCGCAGCGGCAGCGTGGTTTCGGAAAGAAGCACCCTCGCGAAGCTCTGCGGGCTGCGGCTGCGCTGGCTGGATGTCCGGGCACCGTTCGGTGCGGGTCTCACATTAGGCCTTCCCGCCCCACCGTCGAGCCCGCGTTCCCTCGCTTCCCTGAGCGCCCGTTCGTAGCGTTCCTTGTCCGCGCGGAAGCGCACTTCGGAAAAAGCGATGATTTCGGCCATTTCCCGCGCCGTGTAGCGTTGCGGGCGATGCGGCATGTGCACCGCTTGGGCCCGGGCACGAGGCTCGCTTGCCGCTTCCTGCAGCGACATGCCGTGACGCCTCGCGAGCCTGCGTGCGGCATCGAGCGCGTTTTCACGTTCGCCGGGGAACGGGCTCTCGGCAGCGACCTTGAGCAGCGCATTGAACCGCGAGCGCTCCTCGGCGGAGAGAGGTGTCGTGGTTTCCCTAATGTCGGCGGTCGATGCCATGGCGCAAGCGTACCACAAAACCCCCGGAGTCAACTCGGACGGTCGGGTTGAAAGGCAGCCGTTCCTCGCCCATCTTGTTTCTCCGAACGGTGCGTTCCGGAAAACGGCCGCGCCTTCGTTTTCGTACCGGACCGGGGAAGACTTGCCGATGACGAGCGCGAACAGCAACCGGAACGGAACCGTCAAAACGGTCACCGAGTACGGCCCGCTGATCGTATTTTTCGGCGCTTATGTCGTTTCCGATCTCATCGCCGCGACGGCGGCGCTGATGGTGGCGACCGCGGCGGCGCTCGCGCTTTCCTACGCGGTCGATCGCCGGGTGCCGCTCATGCCGCTGATCACGGCGGGCGTCGTAGGCGTGTTCGGCGGCCTGACTCTCTGGCTCAACGACGAGACGTTTATCAAGCTCAAGCCTACCATCGTGCAGGCCATGATTTCGGCGGTATTGCTGGGCGGACTCGCCTTCGGCCGTCCGCTCCTCAAGCCGGTGCTGGGCACGGCGTGGCACATGAACGACGAGGGCTGGCGCCTCCTGACCCTTCGTTTCGGAATGTTCTTCGCCGCGATGGCGCTTCTGAACGAGCTGGTCTGGCGTACCCAGAGCACCGATTTCTGGGTGAGCTTCAAGGTGTTCGGGATCATGGGGCTGACCTTCGTGTTCATCCTGACCCAGCTCCCGCTGCTCAACCGTTACCGGGTCGCCGATCCGGCAGCCGGGACCGGGAATTGATCCACGCGCGAATCGTGCTATTTCTCGCCTACGCACAGCCGCCGAAGAACCGACCGGAGCAGCCATGTTCATCCAGACCGAGCAGACCCCCAACCCGGCGACCCTGAAATTCCTGCCGGGCCGGACGGTGATGGCCAAGGGAACGGCCCATTTCGCGCACGCCGAATCGGCCGCCGCATCCCCGCTGGCGTTGCGCCTCTTCGACATCGAGGGGGTGACGGCGGTCTTCTTCGGCGCCGATTTCGTGAGCGTCACCAAGCACGATTCGCTCGAATGGTACGTGCTGAAGCCGTCGATCCTCGGCGCGCTGATGGAACACCTGACCGCCGGTTTGCCGATCGTCGAGGAAACCGACGACGCGTCGGTACCCGAAACCGACGACGACGAGGTGGTGACCCAGATCAAGGACCTGCTCGACACCCGCGTCCGTCCCGCCGTCGCAATGGACGGCGGCGACATCATCTTCCACGGCTTCGAGGAAGGCGTGGTCTATTTGCAGATGCAGGGCGCCTGCCAGGGCTGCCCGAGCTCGACGGCCACCCTCAAGATGGGGGTGGAGAACCTGCTAAAGCACTACGTTCCCGAGGTCGCCCGGGTCGAGGCAGTGCTTTAGGACGACTCTTCGACGATCTCAATATTGCGGCAGGGAAGGGTCGATCCGTTCCGCCCAGGCGTTGATGCCGCCGCCCACGTTGGTGGCGCCTTCGTAACCCTGCTCGCGCAGCCACATCGTGACCTTCATGCTCCGGTTGCCGGTGCGGCAGAGGACGGCAATCGTGCCTTCCCTCGGCAACTCGTCGAGGCGTTCCGGGACGCTTCCCATCGGAATGTCGAGGCTTCCCGAAAGCGCGCTGATCCGGAGCTCGTGCGGCTCGCGTATGTCAAGCAGGGTGTGGGCCTCGCCCTCGTTCCGCATACGGTCGAGCTCTTCGATCGAAATTTCGAGCGGCACCTCGTCCATCGGCCTCTCCCGTATGCCGGTCAGATCTTGGAGATTTCGAACGTCGACGGGGCGAACAGGTCCTCCGCGGTCAGCCTGCGGACCGACAGCCCCTGCTCGAAGGAATAGCGCGTGATCGTCTCGATCTCGTGGGCGCATTCCGTCACGCCGTAGCGCCAGTAATCGTCGCCCATGAACGCCCGGGTCTCCAGCGCCTCGGCCTCGACCCAAGGAAGCGTGACGTTGAGCGCCGCGATCTCCCGCACCTCTTCCAGCGCGATCGCCTTCGCCTCGAGCAGCGCCTTGTAGAGGCTTCCCGGCAGCCAGGGATATTGCTCGGCGAGCGACTTCTTCACCCCCATCAGGTGCATGATCGGGAACAGCTTGGTCTTCTGCCAATAGGCCCGTTCGACCGCGCGGTAGTCGGGAAACAGCCGGACGATATTGGGCTTGCCCTCGAGGAAGCTCGACGGCGCGCGGGCGGTCATCAGCGCGTCCAGTTCGCCCGCCTCGAACAGCTCGACCAAGGTCTTGTCCTCGGGGATCGGCTGGAGGTCGACGCCGTTGGTCAGCACGAGCGGGGTGCGTTCGTCCCGTCCGGCCTCCTCCTGCCCTCCCGAGCGCCAGTGGATCTCGTTCGGCTTCACGCCGTACTCGTCCTCCATCATGCCCCGCATCCAGACCGGCGCCGTCATCTGGTATTCGGGCAAGCCGACGGTCTTGCCGCGCAAATCCTCGGGCTTCTCGATGCCCTTGTCGGTGCGGATATAGATGCCCGAATGGCGAAAGACGCGCGACACGAACGCCGGGATGCCGACGAACGGGCTCTCGTCGCGCGCGGTCACGATCATGAAGCTGGAAAACGACAGCTCGCAGGCATCGAATTCCTGAAACCGGAAGGCGCGGAAGAACACCTCTTCCGGCTCCATCGGGATGAAGGTCACCTCGCAACCTTCGACCTCGACCCGTCCGTCCTTGATCGCCGCGACCCGGTCGTAATCGCCGCATGCGATGGTTAGCGGTACCTTGGCGACCATGGATGCCTCCCTGCCTTTGCCGTCGGCGCGAACCTAGCGTTACGGCGGCCGCCCCGCAATCGGTCGGGTCGAAGCGCCGTCAGACCTTGAATTCCGCCTGGACCTCGGGTGGAAACAGGTCTTCGGGCGCGATCTTCCGGTGGCAGACGCCCTGCTCGAAACCGTATTGCAGGAACGCCTCCAGCGTCGTCCGGTTGGGCTCGATTCCGTAGGGGAAGAAATCCTCGCCGAACAGCGCGCGCGCTTCGGCCGCGGCATCGAAGCACCAGGCGAAGGGGAACCGGGTCGCGGTGATTTCCTGCGCGCGGCGCATCGCGTTCGCCTTGGCCTGCTCGAACGCCTTCAGGAGGTTCATCGCGATCCAGCGGTTGGCGTGGAACGTTTCGCCCCGGAGAGCGACGACATGCATGATCGGGAAGATCCCGGTCTCCCGATAATAGGCTTCCTCGATCTCGCGATAGTTGGGGTAGAGGCGGACGACCCGGCCGCTCCCGTCCTCGGCGGCTTCCGGCGGATGTGCGCTCATCGCGACGTCGATGTCGCCGGCGAGCAGCATGTCGTTGAGGCTGCGTTCGGGCTCCGGGCGGTAGCGAATGCCCTCCGGCAGCCGGAGTTCGACCTTTTCGACGCGGCCGGGCTGGTTCACCCCGGCCTGGACCCATTCGATTTCGGTCAGCGGAACGCCGACCTGGTGGGCGAGCCAGCCCCGCGTGTAGATCGAGGCGGTCTGGGCCCATTCCGGGATGCCGATCCGTTTCCCGGCAAGTTCTTCCGCGCCCTTGAGCGGGCTGCCGGCCGGCACGTAAAGCGACGATTGCCGGAAGACGCGCGAGGGGAAGACCGGAATGGCGGCGATCGACTCGTCGCCCTGGGACTTGAGCGATATGTACTTTCCCATCGACATCTCCGAGACGTCCCATTCCCGGAACCGGGTGAAGCGGAAGAACACTTCCTCGATGGTCAGCTTCAGGTAGTTGAGCTCGATCCCTTCGGCGGCGACGTCGCCCGAGACGAGGTCGTGGAAATGGTCGTACTCGCTGGCGGCGAACGTAAGTGTGAGCGGCGCCATCGTCAGCCCGTTCTCGCCCGGTCGGCGGCGGCGCAGATGCCGTTCCAGTAATTTTCCCAGACCATCAGGTTCGTCCGGCACGCCTCGACCACCGCATCCTCCATGCCAAGGTCGGTCGCGTACTTGGCTACCGCGTTCCAGCCGATGTCGGAATGATCGACATCGGCCTCTTCGTGGATCTTGAAAAAGCTGAGCTTCTCGTCCGCGATGCCGAGCGACTCGCGCCAGCGCTTGCGTTCGAGTCCGAGCCAACCGAGCTCGCGCAGCTCGCCCGCGCCGTAGCCCGGCAGGGCCGAGCGTTCGGCGCAGGTGTTCGCGATCAGCCCTTCCAGCCAGTGCCGGTTGGTCATCAGCGCCTCCCAGGCGAGCCAGCTCAGCTGGGTGGACTGGAGCAGGGGCTGGGCGCGGATTTCCTCCCGGGTCAGTCCGAGGGTAACGCCGAGGTCCTCGACGATTTCCCAATGCGGCTGGCCTCCGCCGTACTCGTGATCCCCGATAATTTCTTGCGAACAGGCATGGATTATGTCGAGTTTTACGTCCCATTCCGGGCAATTGGTCGCGACCCGCAGCTTCAGGACCGAATTGCGGAAACGGGTGTTCTGGCGGTGCTGCATCACGAAGATGCGCGCGCGCTCCATCGTCACCCCTTCGTTGTAGATCCGAACGCGCCTGGCGAAATCGTCCACCACCTCGTCGAGCCGTTCGATTACGTTGCTGGAACTCATGAAGCTGCGCTCCTCGTTCTTGGGAAAATCCCGGGGTCGGTATACAGGAAGCCGCGCTCAGGGCGCGCGCCAGAATCCGTCGCCGGACTCGATCCGTTCTTCCGCCAGCTTCTCGACTATATCGCAAACCACGGCCGCCGCGTTGGTCTGGGCGGACCGGCTGGACCATGCGAGATGGAGGGTTCGCGAAATCCTGGGCCGGCTGATTCTGACGGCGTGGAGCCGCCCGCTTCGCACCGCATCGAGCACCGCCCCGATCGGAAGAACGGTCGCGCCGACGCCGGCTTCCACCAGCTCCCGCACCGTGGCGACGGAATCGACTTCGCAGGAAACCCGGATCGGGATGTCGCGCTGTTCCGCCGCCCGTTCGACCAGCATACGCGTGCCGTGAGGCCTGCTGGGCAGGATCAGCGGGCGGTTCCTCAACTTCGACAGCGCGATCTTCTCGGCCCCGTCGATGCCGTCGTTCACAGGCGATATGTAGTAGAGGTCCTCGATCAGCAGTGCCCTAGCCTCGATACCCTTGACCGCCGTCGGGTTATAGGTGAAGCCGAGGTCGATGCGGCCCTCGTCCAGCCATTGCATCACGTCCTCGCTGAGCCCTTCGACGAGATTGAGCGCGATGCCAGGGAAAGCGGCGCTGCACTGCTGAACGATACGCGTCGAGAGGAGGGCGCTGGCGGTCGGCGTCACGCCAAGCGCGAGAGGACCCCGCGGGGGGCCGGCAAGGTCGATCACCTCCTGCTTGGCAAGTTCGATCTGGCGCAGGATGGCGTGCGCGTGCTTGAGCAGCGCGTCTCCGGCTTCCGTCGTCCGCACCCCGCGGGAATGGCGGACGAGCAGCTTCGAGCCGAGCTCCTCCTCCAGCTTGCGCACCTGGAAGCCGAGCGCCGGCTGCGCGACGCGGACCCGTTCGGCGGCCTTGGTGAAGCTCTTCGCCTGAACGACCTCCACGAAATAACGCAGCTGACGCACGTCCATCGCGCGACTCCCAGCTCCCCCCGACTGCCTTCAGGATACACGGCGGCGAAGGAATGGCCATAGGCCGGGGCGCGGGTCCGGTTCTATAGTTCCGCGCACGCGAAACGACGGGCTCGGAATCGAACGGGGGCGCTGAACCTCGATGCGTTACATTGCCGTAGGGCTTGCCTTCGGATGCGGCTGGGCCGCGATCCAGTATTTTCGCGGCGAGATAGCGGACATCCCCGCCCTGGCCGGACCCGTTCTCTTGTGCGGGCTGTTCGGCGCGCTGCTCTGGGGACTGCGCGCCGTCCTGGTCCGCGTTGTCGGAAGGCGCCGCCGGCCCTGACCGTTCAGATATCGGCGTAGGTATGCGTCTCCGCCGAGGCGCCCGGATGCACCACCGCCCCGTCCACCGCCGGGCCCACGGTCTGGGCGTAGCGCCAGAGCGCGCCGCTGTTGTGGTCGGTTCCGCGCGGCTGCCACTTCTTTCGCCGCGATTCCAGCTCTTCCTCGCTCAGCGCGACATCGAGCCTGCCCTCGACCGCGTCGATGGAGATCGTGTCGCCGTCCTCGATCAGGCCGATGGGTCCGCCGACCGCGGCTTCCGGGCCGACATGGCCGATGCAGAATCCGCGCGTGCCGCCGGAGAAGCGTCCGTCGGTGATCAGCGCCACGCTCTCGCCCATGCCGAGCCCGTAGAGCGCGGCGGTGGTCGAGAGCATCTCGCGCATTCCCGGACCGCCGCGCGGCCCCTCGTAGCGGATGACGATGACCTCGCCCTCCTCGATCTTGCGCTTGACCACCGCGTCGAAGGCATCTTCCTCGCAGTCGAACACCCGCGCCGGTCCGGTGAATCGAAGCCGCGCGAGCCCCGCGACCTTCACGATCGCGCCCTCCGGCGCCAGGCTGCCCTTGAGCCCCACGACGCCGCCGGTTGGCGACAGCGGCTCGGCCACCCGGTAAAAGACGTCCTGGCCCTCGGGGAACCGCACGTCCGCGTAGTTTTCGCGCAGGGTCTTGCCGGTCACCGTCAGGCAGTCGCCTTCGAGCAGCCCCGCGTCCAGCAATTCCTTGATCACCACGCCGACGCCGCCCGCCTCGTACATCGCCCGCGCGGTGTGCTTGCCGCCCGGCATCAGGTCGGCGATGTAGGGCGTCTCCTTGAATATCCCGGCGACGTCGTCGAGCGTGTACCGGATGCCCGCCTCGTTGGCGATCGCCGGCAAATGCAGCCCGGCATTGGTCGACCCGCCCGTCGCCGCGACCACCTTCGCCGCGTTGTCGAGGGACGCCCGGGTGACGACATCGCGCGGGCGGATGCCCTCGCGCAGCGCATGCATCGCCGCGCGGCCGGAGGCCTCGACCATCGAATCGCGGGATTCGTAGGCCGCCGGCGCCCCCGCCGAAGCCGGCAAGGCGAGGCCCATCGCTTCGGACACGCAGGCCATCGTGTTGGCGGTGAACTGTCCGCCGCAGGAGCCGGCGCAGGGGCAGGCCGCCGCTTCGAGCTCGTCGAGCTCGGCGTCGGACATCTTGCCGGCCGCGTGCTGCCCGACACCTTCGAAAACGTCGACGATGGTGACGTCGCGGCCCTGAAATCTGCCCGGCAGAATTGTCCCGCCATAGACGAACACCGAGGGGACGTTGAGACGGACCATCGCCATCATCATGCCCGGGAGGGACTTGTCGCAGCCGGCGAGCCCGACCAGGGCGTCGTAGCAGTGGCCGCGCATCGTGAGCTCCACCGAGTCGGCGATGATCTCGCGGCTCACCAGCGAGGATTTCATGCCGTCATGGCCCATCGCGATGCCGTCGGTGACGGTGATGGTTGCGAACTCGCGCGGCGTGCCCCCGGCATCGGAGACGCCGCGCTTGGCCGCCTGGGCCTGACGCGACAGGGAGATATTGCAGGGCGCGGCCTCGTTCCAGCAGGTCGCGACGCCGACCAGCGGCTGATGCACCTCCGCGTCGGTCAGGCCCATCGCGTAGAGGAACGCGCGGTGCGGCGCGCGCTCCGGTCCTTCCGTCACATGGCGGCTGGGAAGCTTCGACTTGTCGAAGCCGTTCGGTGTCCCTCTTGCGGAATCCGGCATGTTCATCCCCGGTCGGTGCGAAAACGGGCCGCACCATAGCCGGGGCCGGTTCGGGTGGCTAGGCTGCCGCCAGCCGGTCTATGGCTTCGACGAGGCGATCCCTGGACCGGTGCAGCTCGACGAGGCGTTCGCGCTGTTCCTCCACCACCGCTTCGGGAGCGCGCGCGACGAAATTCTCGTTGCCGAGCTTGGCGTCGATCTTGCCGATTTCCCCGGCGAGCTTCCGGAACTCCTTTTCGAGACGCGATTTCTCTTGCGCGATGTCTATGACCTCGCCCACGGGTAGCGCGAACACGGCCTCGTCGACCACCGCCTGCACCGCTCCCTTCGGAACCGGCGTGCCTTCCGCATCGGTTATCCCGTCGAGCCGGGCGAGGCGCCGGATCACCCCCCCGTGGCGGTCCAGCCTTTTTCCCGTTTCGATATTCGCCCCCCGTACGATCAGACCCAGCCTCGCCCCCGGCGGCACGTTTATCTCGGCGCGAACGGCGCGGATCGTCGATACCGCGCGGACCACCCAGTCCATTTCCGCCTTCGCATCCGGCCGGACAAGGGAAACGGGAAGGTCGGGCCAGCGCCCGTCGATCAGCAGATGCCGGCGCGGTGCGCCTTCCGGCGCCAGCGCCTCCCAAAGTTCTTCGGTCACGAACGGCATGATCGGATGCAGGAGGTGGAGAAGCGTGTCCAGCGTCCACGCCGTGGTGGCGCGGGTTTCGGCCTGCTCCGCTTCCGTTCCGGCGTCGAGGATCGGCTTGGTAAATTCGATGTACCAGTCGCAGAACGTGTTCCAGGTGAAGCGGTAAAGCGCCTGCGCGGCGTCGTTGAACCGGTAGGCCGAGATCGCCTCTTCGGCCTCCGCCGCGGCGACCGCGGTCTCCCCGACGATCCACCGGTTCACGGTCAACGACACCGATTCGGGTTCGAACCGGCCGTCGGGCGCGCATCCGTTCATCTGCGCGTAACGCGCGGCGTTCCAGATTTTGGTGACGAAGTTGCGGTAGCCCGCGATCCGGCCGGTGGAAAGCTTTATGTCGCGCCCCTGCGCGGCGAGCGCGGTAAGCGTGAAGCGCAGCGCATCCGCGCCGTAGTCCTGGATCAGCTCCAGGGGATCGAGAACGTTGCCCTTGCTCTTCGACATCTTCTGGCCGTGCGCGTCGCGGACGAGCGCGTGGATGTAGACGGTCTCGAAGGGAATCTCGTCCCGGAAGCGAAGCCCCATCATCGCCATGCGGGCGACCCAGAAGAAGATGATGTCGAACCCGGTCACCAGCACGCTGGTCGGGTAGTAGCGTTCGAGCTCGGCGGTCTCCTCCGGCCAGCCGAGAGTCGAGAACGGCCACAGCGCCGAGGAGAACCAGGTATCGAGTACGTCGGTATCCTGGGACAGCTCGACGTCCTCGCCGTAATGCTTCCGGGCCTCCGCGCGGGCTTCCTCTTCCGTCATCTCGACGAAGTAGGTGCCGTCCGGTCCGAACCAGGCCGGGATCCGGTGGCCCCACCAGATCTGGCGCGAGATGCACCAGGGCTGGATGTTCTTCATCCACTCGAAATAGGTGTGCTCCCAATGCTTCGGGACGAAGCGTATGCGCCCGCTCTCCACCGCCTCGACCGCGGGTCCGGCGAGGGCTTCGGCGTCGACGAACCACTGGTCGGTGAGCATCGGCTCGATGATCACGCCGGAGCGGTCGCCATGCGGGATCGTCATCGGGTTGTCCTCGACCGACTCGATCGACCCGGCCGCTTCGAGCTCCTGGAGAACCTTCTCGCGGGCCGCCTCGCGGGTCAGGCCCCGGAGGTGGGCGGGTACGTTGTCGTTCAGGTTGGCGTCCTCGTCGAAGATCGACACCATTTCGAGCCCGTGGCGCCGGCCGACCTCGAAATCGTTGAAGTCGTGCGCCGGCGTGATCTTGACCGCGCCGGATCCCTTCTCGGGATCGGAATACTCGTCCGCGACGATGGGAAGACGGCGGCCCACGATGGGCAGGATCGCAAACCCGCCGACGAGATCCTTGTAGCGCCCGTCATCGGGATGGACCGCGACCGCCGTGTCGCCGAGCATCGTCTCCGGACGCGTCGTCGCGACGGTGATCGTCCGTCCCTCCCCGCCTTCGACCGGATAGGCGATGTACCAGAGCTTTCCCTTGACCTCGCGTTGTTCGACTTCGAGGTCCGAGATCGCCGTGTGAAGCTTGGGATCCCAGTTGACCAGGCGCTTGTCGCGATAGATCAGGCCGTCCTTGTAGAGCCTGACGAAAACCGTACGGACGGCCCGCGACAGGCCGTCGTCCATGGTGAAGCGCTCGCGACTCCAGTCGCACGACGCGCCGAGCCGGCGCAACTGGCCGGTGATCGTGCCGCCCGATTCCGCCTTCCAGTCCCAGACGCGCTCTATGAACGCCTCGCGTCCGAGATCGTGGCGGGTCTTTCCCTCGGCCTCCAGCTGGCGCTCGACGACCATCTGCGTCGCGATTCCCGCGTGGTCGGTCCCCGGCTGCCAGAGCGCGTCCCGGCCCTTCATCCGGGCGCAGCGGATCAGGATGTCCTGCAGCGTGTTGTTGAGCGCATGCCCCATGTGGAGGCTGCCGGTAACGTTGGGCGGGGGAATGACGATCGAATAGGGCGTGCCGCCCCGGTCCGGATCGCCGGCACGGCCGCAGGCGAACGCGCCCGCCGATTCCCATCGCGCGTAGATACGTTCCTCGACTTCGGCAGGCCGATAGGTCTTGTCCATCGGTATCCAGGTGGGTTTACGAAATGCGCAGCCCGGCTCAGCGGCCGGCGGAAGTTTCTCCAAGGCGGGACACGCGCTCGATCTCCCGCTGGATAAGGCGCTCCACGATGCCGGGCAGGTTTGCGTCCAGCCAGTCCTTGATCATCGGCCGCATGATTTCCTTCGCCGCCTCCTCGATGGTCTTGCCGCCGCGATCCTCGTGCATCGCCTTGAGCTCGGCCACGTTCTCAGCCAGCGCCGCGAACGCGGCCGCGGAGGCGGCTTCGGCGTTCTCGCCGACCAGACCCGGCTTGCGCCCGTCCGCGGACGCCCCGGCGAGGGTCTCCCCCGTTTCCGTGTCGACCACCGTTCCGTCCTCCCTGATCTCCCGGGTCAGTTCCAGTATTTCCCCTTCCCCTTCTCCGGCGGCCGCGCCTTCGGTCACCGCCTGACGGATCGATTCGAGGATTTCTTCCGTCGAAGGTTCTTCTCGCGGGGTGCGTTCGTTCATGTCCTGTTTCTGCCTTAACGCTTCGGCGGCCGTCGGATCATTCTCCGATGTCGGTGCCGTACCAGCGCCGACGGGTCTTGCGGTAGTTCTCGCGCGGGTCGTAGAGCTCGACTTCGAGCTCGAGGCTCCCGGCGGTGAGGTTCGCCACCGCCGAGCGCAGCGCGTAGGTCGCGACGACCAGGTCGCGTCGCGCTCGCACCAGGCTGACCCGGGCATCGAGAAGCTCCTGCTCGGCATCCAGCACGTCCAGCACGGTGCGGGACCCCACCAGGGCTTCCTGCTCGACGCCCTCGAGCGCGATCCGGGCCGCTCGCACGGCTTCGGTGAACGCGGCGATCCCGGCTTCGGCGGTCCTGTAGTCCTCCCACCGTTTCGTCGCGGTCGTAACCGCGGCGCGGACGGCCTGGAGAAACTCGTTTCGCCGCTGGGCGACCGTGTGCTTCGCCGCGCGGACGCGCGACGAAACGGCGCCGGACTGGTACAGCGGCACGGTCACCCGTCCGGTCAGTTCCATCCTGTCGGTTTCGGTGTTGGAATCGCTGAGGTCGAGGGCGCGGGCGATCTGGCCGGACACGCTTACCGTGGGTCGAAGTTCGCCGGCGGCCTCGAGCACCCGTTGCCGGGCGGCGCGTTCGCCATGGCGGGCCCGGACGACAGCGAAGCTGTCCGAACGCGCCAGGGCCACGGCGTCGTCCTCGGTTGCGGGCAGCCCCGCGAGAGGTTCCACCTCCTCCAGACCGTCGGCGGGAACGCCCACGATATTGGCGAAGTTCGCGCGGGAGTCCGTGAGGTTGCCGCGCGCGCGGATCAGGTCCGCGTTGGCGCGGGACAGCCGCGAGCGGGCGAGCGCGACATCGGTGCGCGTGACCTCTCCCACGCGAAACCGGTCGCTGGTCGCTTCGAGCTGCCGCGTGAGCACCCGTTCGTTGTTCACGTTGAGCTCGACCACCGCAGTGTCGCGGACGACATCGACGTATGCGACGAGCGCGGCGAGCAGCACATCCTGCTCCACCGAGGAGAGTCGCGCGCGGTCGGCGAGGATCTCTTCTTCGACGCGGCGCGTCTGGGCGTCGTTGCGGCCCCCGCGATAGAGACTCTGGGTTACCGTCAGGCCGGCCTGGAGGGGGTGCGACTCGTCGCTCTCCCTGTCTCCCCTGGTGGACGGCGGCGCGGTCCGGTTGTAATGGGTGCTTCTGGCGCCTGCGCTTCCCTCCACGACCACCCTGGGCCGCCAGTTGGCGAGCGCCTGGCCGATCTGTTCGTCGCGCCCCCTCACGCGCGCGCGCTCGGCGGCAAGCTGCGGGCTGTTCCGGTAGGCCTGGGCCAGCGCCTCCCTGATCGTCAGCGCGCTCGCGGGCGAGACCGCCGCACCGACGACGACGGCGAGCGTCCCCGCCAGTGCAGCCCGATATAAAGTCAAGGTCATAGGACGAACCGTTCCGCTCTTGCGAACCCGGGAAGAGGCGGCGTATTGGCATCGAATGCGACGCGGCTGGAAATTCTTTCGCCCGCGCGCGTCGCGCACGTCGCGCAGCCGGGCCCCGGACCGTCGGCGACGACGCCGGCCACCCGGCCGTCGTCGGCCAGCTGATCGGTCAGCGCAGATCCTATTTCCGGCACCGCTCCACCCAGAAGAATCGCGTTGTAGGGCGCTTGGTCAGGATACCCTTCCCCCAAGGGTCCGTCGACGACAATCACATTGTCTATGTCCGACTCCGCCAGGTTGAGCCGTGCCGTTTCCGCCAGTCCGGAATCGCATTCGAGCGCCACGACCGTCGAGCAAAGCCGGGAAAGGACAGCGCTCGAATAGCCGGTAGCGCAGCCGATATCGAGAACGACGTCGCCGGGCGAGACGGCGAGGAGCTGCACGAGACGGGCGAAGACCATCGGTTCCATCACGAACCGCCCGCCTTCGAGCGGCAGGTCCCGGTCAACATAGGCGACGGAAGCCAGGCGGTCGGGAACGAAACGCTCCCGCGGAATTTCCAGCAACGCCGCGATAAGCGCTTCGTCGACCACCCGGTTGGTGCGCAGCTGGCCGTCGACCATGCAACGCCGCTGCACCGCGAACTGCGCCATCCTGCCTCCTCGGGATCTTCGCGTGCCGGTTGTCGCGCGAGAATCGTGCTTTTCCCTCGTCCTATACAAATTCCGCGCCATCGACACAACGCCCGGCCACCGGTCCGGGCAGCCCGTTCCCCTCTCGTGCGGATTGGCGTAAAAGAAGCGGCGCGCGCTCCGGCCCGGTGGGAGAGTGGCTATCCAGCGGACTGCAAATCCGTTCACAGCGGTTCGAATCCGCTCCGGGCCTCCAGCGCCCGCCGGTTCGCATCACCCTTGCTCCGTTCTATAGTCGAGCCGTCGCCACCACTCGACGGAGTCCATGCCATGACCGCCGAACGACGCATTACCGGGGTAGGATCGCTTGAGGAGCTCTACGCCGAACTGGGCGGCGCGGAGATGACCGCCGGCTGGATCGACCGCGAGGAGCCCATCCTCCGGCACGAGCCCGATACCGAATTCCGGCCGCAGCATTGGCGCTACGCGGTCGCCAAGCCCGCGCTCGACGCCGCCGGGCGGCTGATCAACACCGAGCTCGCCGAGCGCCGCAATCTCGTCATGCGCAACCCGGCCGATCCCGGCGGCATCGCGACCACGCGCACGCTGGTCTCGGCCTACCAGATGATCCTTCCGGGCGAGAAGGCGCGGTCCCACCGCCACGCGCCGCACGCGCTCCGCGTCATCATCGACGCCGAGGGCGCCTATTCGACCGTCGACGGGGTGAAGACCCCGATGGAGACCGGCGACATCGTCCTCACACCCGGCTGGCAATGGCACGGCCACGGGCACGACGGGGACCAGCCGGCCTACTGGTTCGACGGGCTGGACGTTCCGCTGGTGCACCTGCTGGAGCCGATGTTCGTCGAGGACCATCCCGACGGTTTCGAGGAGGTCGAGCTGGTGACCGAGGATTCTCCCCTCCGCTTTTCCTGGGACGGGTTGCAGAAGGCGCTCGACGAGGCCGATCCCGACCCCGAGGGCGTCGAAGGCACGCGTATCCGCCTCGATGCGCCTGACATGCCCACGATGGCGCTCGACGTGCACCGTTTCGAGTCCGGCGACGAGACCCGTCCCGTGCGCTCGACGACCAACGCGATCTATTGCGTCATGCAGGGCCGCGGCACCACCACGGTCGATGGCCAGCCGATCTCCTGGGAGCGCGGCGACACGTTCGCGGGGCCGATATGGCAGAGCGTCGCGCACGCGATCGACGAGGACGCGGTGATCTTCCGCATGAGCGACGAGCCGCTGATGAAATTCGCCAAGTATTACCGGCGCGAGCTGATCTGACCGCGCGGGCGATCAGTCCGGCGTTCCGCGCCGGTCGATAAACCGGTTCTGCTTCACCGCGCCGGCGAATTCCCGTTCGAGCGTTCCGGGCTCGATCACCTCGACCTCCGGCGTGAGCTCGAAGGTCTCCCGCACCGATCGCGCGAGCGATTCGCCGGCGGCGTCCGCGTCGGCGCCGCCCGCGACCTCGATGGAGATCCGGAGCGTGTCCAGGGCCTCGGTCTCGACCGCCTCGATCTTGAAGTCGGCGATCGCCGGCACGCGGTAGAGGAAATCCTCGATATCGCCCTGGTTGATGTTGATGCCGCGCACCTTGAAAAACCCCGCCGTCCGGGCGGCGTGGCGGATCATCGGGAAGACGCCGAACGGACCGTCGGTCTCGCCGCGATCCACGAAGCGAACGTAATCGCCGGTCTCCCAGCGCAGGAACGGCGTCATCGTGTTGTTCCAGAGCGGCGTGACCACCAGCAGCCCCATCTCGCCCTCGGGCACCGGGCGCTTGCTGTCGGCGTCGACCACCTCGACGTAGTACTGGTCGGTCCAGATATGCATGCCGTCGTGGCGCTCGCTCTCGCTCGCCATCGCCGAACCCTCGGTGATGCCGAACTGGTCGTAGAGCTCGGCGCCCCAGAGGCGCTCCAGCCGTTCGCGCTTGCCGGGCGAGACCGGCTCGGCGGCGGTGAGGATCTTCCTGACCGACCCCGCGGCGAGGTCGATGCCCAGGCGTTCGGCGTGCTGGGCGAGCTGCAGCGCGTAGCTCGCCATGCCGGCGATCACGGTCGGGCGCAGGGTGCGGATCAGCTCGAGCTGCAGCGCGGTGGGCGTGTTGTTGCCCGACCCGCAGGTCACCACGCCGGCGCCGAGCTGCTGGGCGGCGCGGGCGTAGGCGAGGCCGACCGGGTGGATGCCGAGCGGGAAGCAGACATGGACCAGATCGCCCGGTCCGCAGCCGGCCGCGGTCTGGAGGCGCCGAAAGCCTTCCATGCCGTAGCGCATGTCGGCCGCCGAGCGGGGGTAGAACAGCGGTTTTCCGGTCACGCCGCCGGAACGCCAGTATTCGACCACCGCATCGCGCCCGGCGATGCAGAAATCCTCGTGGAAGGTCTCGGCGGGGAGCCTGCGCAACTCGTCCTTGGTGAGGATCGGGATCTTGCGCCACTCCTCGGGATCGTGAATCCGGGCCGTGTCGATACGGTCGAGACGCCCGGCGAAGAAGCGCGAGAGCCTGGCGCGTTCGACCGCGATCGGCAGACGCTCGCGCTGGATCGCCTCGATCTCGTCCCGCGAGCGGGGCAGCGGGAGCGGGTATTCGCGTTCGGTCATGACCGCCCCTCAGGCTTCGCCGAGCGCGCGGGCCCGTTCCCGCAGCACGAATTTCTGGACCTTGCCGGTGGAGGTCTTGGGCAGGTCGCAGAACACCACCGTCCTGGGGGCCTTGAAATGGGCGAGGTTGTCGCGGCAAAAGGCGATGATGTCGGCCTCGGTCGCGTTCTCTCCCTCCTTCAGGGTGACGAAGGCGCAGGGCGTCTCGCCCCATTTGTCGTCCGGGCGCGCGGTGACCGCGGCTTCCAGCACGGCGGGGTGGCGATAGAGCACACCCTCCACCTCGATGCTCGAAATGTTCTCGCCTCCGGAGATGATGATGTCCTTGGAACGGTCCCTGAGCTCGACATAACCGTCCTCGTGCCACACCCCGAGGTCGCCCGAATGGAACCACCCGCCGGCGAACGCCTCTTCCGTCGCCTGCGGGTTCTTGAGATACCCCTTCATGACGATGTTGCCGCGGTGGAAGACCTCGCCCATCGTCTCGCCGTCCCGGGGCACCGGCTCGAGGGTATCCGCATCGGCCACCATGATGCCTTCCTGGACCGGATAGGCGACCCCCTGCCGCGCCTTGAGGCCGGCTTGTTCCGCCGAAGGAAGGGCGTCCCAGTCCTCGTGCCAGGCGCATACCACGTCCGGCCCGTAGGTCTCGGTCAGGCCGTAGACATGGGTTATGCGGAAACCCGCCGATTCCATCGCCTCGATGACCGTCGCGGGCGGCGGCGCGCCGGCGGTCATCGCCTCCACCTGCCGGGGAAGCGGGCGCTTTTCGGCCTCCGGCGCGTTGGCCAGCATGTTGAGAACGACCGGCGCGCCGCAGAAATGGGTCACCCCGTCTTCGGCGATCGCCCGGTAGATGGGCCCGGCCTCGACCCGGCGCAGGCAGACATGCGTGCCGGCCAGCGCCGTGATCGTCCAGGGAAAGCACCAGCCGTTGCAGTGAAACATCGGCAGGGTCCAGAGATAGACCGGGTGCGGCGGGATCGCCTGCGCGATCAGATTTCCGAGCGCGTTGAGATAGGCGCCGCGGTGGTGATAGACGACGCCTTTCGGATTGCCGGTCGTGCCCGAGGTGTAGTTGAGCGCAATGGCGTCCCACTCGTCCTCCGGCGGTTGCCATTCGAACCCGGGATCGCCGGAGGCGATGAAGTCCTCGTATTCGGTATCGCCCACGAACTCACCGGTCCCGGCCGCCGGATCGTCGATATCGATCACGTAGGGCCTTCGTTCCACGCGGCCCAGCGCATCGGCGACGACCGGCGAGAATTCCCGGTCGGTCAACAGGACCTTCGCCTCGCCGTGGCCGAGAATGAAGGCGACGGTTTCGGCGTCGAGCCGGACGTTGATGGTATTGAGCACCGCGCCGGTCATCGGGACCCCGAAATGGGCTTCGAATATCGCAGGCACGTTCGGCGCGAAGACCGCGACGGTATCGCCCTTCCCGATTCCCCGTGCCGACAGCGCCGAGGCCAGGGCACGGCAGCGGCGTTCGGTCTCGCGCCACGCGAAACGCCGCTCGCCGTACGCCACGGAGTCGCGGTCGGGATAGACCGCGGCCGTCCGCTTGAGGAAGCTGAGCGGCGTCAGCGGCGCGAAATTGGCCCCGTTCCTGTCGAGCCCGTCGTCGTACGGATTGCCCCGCCGTGGAGCGCGATCGGACATTCCCGACCTCCCGAAGAACAATGACGGTCGAGAGAATAGACCGGGGTACGGGCGAAGCAACAGAACCGGCGGAAGCCGCGCGGAGACCGAAATCCGCTATTCCGGTTCGGCCGGCTTGGCCGCCGGCGTTTTCTCTTCCTTGTCCTCTCCCCCGATAGCGTCCTTGACGACCGTGCCGACGGCTTCCGCGCCCGACGCAACGGTCGAGCCCACGGCGGCGATCCCGCCGCAGCCGGACAGCGCCAGGGCAACCGCCAGGGCTGCGCAAGCGTACATCCACCGATGCGCGGCACGGTCTGAGTTCACGGGCCGATCCAGGAACCCCCTGTCGAGCGTCCGACTATAGGCCGAATCGTCCGCCGGACGCTCGCGATCAATCGTCCCGGTCGAACGCGAACCGGAACGCCTCGCCCGCGCTCACCACCCTGCCCCCCGTCGGCGACGGGAAATGGGCCGGCAGGACCAGGACCCCGCCGTCGGCGTGGCGTTCGAGGAAGATCCGGCGCGTGAGATGCGACTGCTCGGGATCGACGCAGAAGCAGCTGCTGAGCGCGGGCTCGGCGCATTGCAGCGGATGGTGCATCATGTCGCCCGTCATCACCGCTTCGGAGCCGGCGTCCCGGATCCGCACGCAGACATGGCCCGGCGTGTGACCGCGCGACGGCTCCAGACGGACCCAGCGGTCGATCTCGTGATCGCCCGATACGAAATCCGCCTGGCCGGCCGCGATCACCGGCAGGATGGAATCCTCGTAGAACGGATCGTCGGCGAAGCTTTCGGTCCGGTATTCCGCTTGCCAGAACTCCCATTCCTCGCGGTCGAACAGGTAGCGCGCATTGGGAAAGGTGGGGACCCAGCGCCCGTCGAGAAGCCGCGTGTTCCATCCCACATGGTCGACATGGAGGTGGGTGCAGAGCACGTAGTCGACCGCCTCCGGCCGGACGCCCGCCCGGGCGAGGTTTTCCAGATAGGGCCAGCTCTTCCGGTGGTAGCGCGGTTTCCCGGGCCGTTCGCGGTCGTTGCCGCTGCACGTATCGACCAGAATCAGGTTCTGCGGCGTGCGGATCGCGAAGCTATGGAAGGAGATCGTCAGGCACCCGGTTTCCGGGTCCAGGAGCGCCGGTTCGAGCCAGTGCCGGTGACGCGAGAGAACGTCCTCCGTCACCGCCGGCAGCAGGGTCGCCGGCGGAAGCAGCGGTTGCTCGAACTCCACAACCCGGTCGACGCGGACAGCCCCGACCGGCCAGCCCCGGGTCATTCGCCGACGATCACCAGCTTGCTGTCTGAGGCTTTTTGCCGCATCGGGATCAGCTTCCGGTAGGACGGCGACTCGTACCAGGCCTTGAGCGCGGCCATGGACTCGAACTCGACGACGACCAGCCTTTCGGGCTCCCAGTCGCCTTCCAGCCTCCCGCCGGGCCCCATCGCCACCACCTTGCCGCCCGCGGCCTCGGAGTCCGCGACCGCGAGCTCGACATATTCCTTCATCAGTTCCGGATCCCTGACGTTGCGCGTCTCCGCGATCAGGTAGGCGGCCATCGATATTTTCTCCCCTTTGGGTCAGGCTTCGACCGGCGCCTTCTTTGCCATGAGCTCTTCCATCGTCCCGCCCTTGGCCGGGCCGTCGTAATAGACGTTGGGGGTTTCGAACATCACCAGCATCAGCGCGCCGTTGGGCGAGGTCGCGACATGGCGGTTGCCCGGCGGCCGCCAGACATACTGGCCGGGTCCGCAGACGCCGTCATGGTCCTCCAGCGTGCCCTCGAGGATGTAGCTCTGCTCGAGCCCGGTATGCTCGTGATCGGGAATCGTGGCGCCCGGCTCCATCTTCACCAGCATGGTCCGGACTCCGCCGTTCTCGTCCTGCAAGAGGATCTTCGCCGAGACGCCCTCGAACGGCGATTGCTGCCATTCCAGGGAGTCGACGTCGACATAGCGCGACGCAAGCGCGTCGATGCCGGCATGGGCGTCGGTGTTCGGTGTCTGCACGGTCTTTACCTCCCATAGATCCTTCCGAAATCCTCCGCCCCGCGGCGGGGGATGTCAATGAACGGAAGCTTACATCGATAACCCGGCAGGCGGTGAGCCGGAGCGGGTCGGCGACACAGGCATCGGGTAGACAAATCGCTGCCGGGTCGACATTCGCGTCCCGCAAATGCCGGGCGGGAATGTCGACATTTGCCGACTCGACGTGCCGGCCGGCATTTCCGTCGGCAAATGCCGAACGCGCGCGGCGGGTGACGGCCGCATATTGGTAACGACGATGGCTGCATGCACGATCGTGTCCTCCACATGGGCGGTGTGCCCGGCAATGGAAAGGCGATAATAAAGACTACTCGATGCGCGGGCTCGGGACGCGAATTTCGGCGCACCGGCGTCTCCCCCGTCGCCGTTCCCTCCATCGCCCCGCTTTCCTCCACCGTCATGCCCGGACTCGTTCCGGGCATCCACGTCTTTCGGCATCGTGATGCAAGCCAAGAGAGGGCGAGGCGGCGCCGAAACCTCCGGCATCCCCACTTCTCGACTCTGCCAAATATACCCCAAAACGCGTCCCGAGTCAAGCAAAAAAATGCTTGTTCAGAATAAATTTCTCGGTAAGCCACGGAGTCCACGAGGTTTTTTCTCCCTTCCGATTCCATCCCGGAACGGCCCCAGGCAACTCCGCTACCTCCACTCCCCCACTGTGCGAAATATGGTATCGAGCTCGTCCCGGGTCCGGTTCGTCCGGGGACAGCCGATTCGTTCCGCCCGGCGTTTGGACTAATATGCGCGTCTGTCCGGCCACGCACCCGAGGCTTCCGGAATGACCCTGCCACGACCCGCGATCGACGGATTCGTGCCGCGTTTTATCGACGGAACGCTGGAGATTCCGGTCTGGCACGCGCGCGGCGGCACCTCGACCGGCATCGTGCTTCTGGCAGCGCATCTGCCGCCCTCGAAGGAGCTTCGCGAAGAGGTCATCCGCAACGTCATGGGCGTGCCCCTTTCGGGCGAAGAACCCGGCAATCGCCAGATTACCGGGCTCGGACGCGGCATCACGACCAGCAACAAGGTCTTCGTCCTCGACGCCTCGGATCGCCCGGGATTCGATCTGGAAAGCACGCTTGCCCAGCTCGCCGCCGGCAAGGCCGCGATCGACTGGAGCGTCAACTGCGGCAACATGTCGGCCTCCCTTCCCCTCGTCGCTTTCGAGGCCGGTCTGGCCGGGCCCCGGCCGGGCCGCAACACGCTCAGGGTCTACAACACGAACACGGGAATTGCCGCCGACGCCGTCATCGAGATGCCGGCGCCCGGCACGCCGCTCGTTCCGGACACCGAAATGCCGGGCGTGATGGGACGCTGGCCCGGCGTTGCGCTCTCCCTGGTCGATCCGGTCGGGTCGAAGACCGGCAGGCTGTTTCCGACCGGCGCGCGGCGCGACACGATCCTCGGCGTCGAAATCTCCTGCCTCGACTTCGCGATGCCGATGGCGATCGTGCGCGCCGAGGATCTCGGCTGCCGGGCCGACGAGTCCCCGGAGGATCTGGAGCAGGACCCGGACCTCAGGGCGCGGATGCAGCCGCTCTGGGTCGCCGCGGGCCTCGCCATGGGACTGGAGCGCGACGGCCGCAGGATGACCGCGGAAGAGCTGGCGGTGAGCGAAACCGTGCCGAAGATGTGCCTGATCGCGCCGCCGACGCCCGCCGAGGCGGAACGCGGCGCGCATGTCAGGGCGCGATATTTCACGCCGCAGACCTGCCACCGATCGATGGCGGTCACCGGCGGATCGTGCCTCGCGGCCGCCTCCCTGATTCCGGGAACGGTCGCGCACGACGTGGCGGCGGGGCTCGAAGCGCTCGGCCCGGAACCGGCGGAGCACGAGGTCGGGATCGGCAATCCGGCCGGCGTGCTGAGGGCCGCGATCCACGGCACCGGCGAAGGCGATGAAATCGCGATCTCCAGCGCATCCTATATGCGGAGCGCGCAGATCCTGATCCGCGGCCACGCGCCGATCTACCATGCCTCCGCCGAGCTGACCGCGCATTACCGGGACAGTTTCGCGGAGGCGGCGGAGTAGGCAGCCGCGCGGCGCGATGCCGAGGCTGACAACTATGCCCGCGATTGCTATATAGCGGCCCTGCACCCCACAGGTGCGATTCCCCGGTAGCTCAGTTGGTAGAGCGGGTGGCTGTTAACCACCATGTCGCTGGTTCGAGTCCGGCCCGGGGAGCCAGTTTCGCGGCCGCGGGCCTCGCGGCCCGACGGTTCGTGCAAGGCCCCGGCGGCTCAGGTCGCCGGGGCCTTATCATGCGAGGTGCAGGGCGTCTTGAATCCAGGACCGTTGCACGGCGGCGCACAATCCGATAGTGTTGAGTATCACAGAAACCGTGAAACTGTGTCATGAAGAATATTACCGTTTCGGTCGATGAAGAGACCTATCACCTCTCTCGAATCAAGGCGGCGGAGGCCGGAACCTCTGTCTCGGCGCTCGTCCGGGACTTCCTGAAGGAACTGACTCAAGGCAGCGATCCCGAGAGCAGGTTCGACCGCCTGAAGAGATTGCAGGACGAAACGCTGGAAACCATCCGTGCCCGAGGCGCAGGCTTGCGCGCTGCGGATAATCTGCCGCGGGAAAAATTGTACGATCGCGATGCGCTTCGTCGACACGAACATCCTGCTTTACGCAGTCGGCGCGGAAGAACGTGAGAGCGAGAAGCAGCGGGTGTCCCTCGACCTGCTGGCCTCGACGGATCTTGCACTGTCGGTACAGGTCCTGCAGGAGTTCTACTCCCAAGCGACCCGTCCCTCGCGGCCCGGTGCGTTGCGGCACGACGAGGCGGTAGCTTTCGTCCACTCCTTGCAACGATTTCCCGTTCAGGCCATCACTCCTGGCGTGATGCATGCGGCGTTCGGGATTTGCGAGCGTTTCCGACTGTCCTATTGGGACAGCGCCATTCTCGCGGCCGCACGCGCATGCGGCTGCGACACCGTCTATTCGGAAGACATGAGCGATGGGCAGGATTACGGCGGTGTACGCGTCATAAATCCGTTCGCAGGCCTGATCTCGCCTGGTCACGCTTCACCGAGTTAGGACCTGCAAATGCCCGCAGACCTCGTCCGCCTCGATCTCGCACGCTTCTCCGCGCGCGATCTTGAGAAGATCGAGGTCCTGGCGGGAAAGCTCAAGCTGATGCACCGCTGGTACCGGAGCGAGCGCGTGTCGACGGCGGGCGCGGATGAGGTCCGGATCTATTCCGGCGACCGCAGCAACGCGCCCTATTCCTGCTACCGCCTTTCGCGCCTTGGCGACGGGGCCTATCGTCTCGCCGACCACAGGTCGGGGCGCGAGATCGCCCGGGCGCGCTCGATCGATCGGGTCATCGAGGCCATTCCGGGCGATTTCTTCTACGCCGGCGCACGGCGCAAAGGCTGATTCGGCTCACGGAGGACAGACCATGGAACGGGAAGCGATCCACGTCGCGGGCATTTCGGAGGCGTTGAAGGCGGCGGGCGTCCCGCTCAGCCCGGCGATCAAGGCCAACGGATTCGTGTTCGTCTCCGGCACGCCGCCGATCGATCCTGCGACCGGAAAGGTGTCCAGCGCCGATATCGCCACCCAGACCGAGCTGGTGATGGAGAACCTCAAGGCCGTTCTCGAAGCCGCCGGTTCCGGCCTCGACAAGGTGGTCAAGGTCAACGTCTTCGTTTCCAACAGCGGCTATTACGACCTCGTGAACGAGGTCTACGGGCGCTATTTCGACGATCCGGCGCCGGCGCGGACCTTCGTCGCCGTCGGGTCCTGGCCGTGGCCGTTCGACATCGAGATCGAATGCACCGCGCTTGCCTGAGGACGGCGATCCGCTTGCCGCTCGTTGTATCCGTCCCGCGCCTCGGCTAGCATCGCCGTCCTGACAGCGCGATGGAGACCTGCCATGGCCCAGATCGCCCCGTTCAACCTGCAGAAATGGATCGACGAGCACCGCGACCTGCTGAAACCGCCGGTCGGCAACGCGCAGATCTGGCAGGACGCCGATTTCATGGTCACGGTCATCGGCGGACCCAACCAGCGGACCGACTACCACGACGACCCGCTGGAAGAGTTCTTCTACCAGATCCAGGGCGACATCACGCTCCGCGTCATCGAGGACGGAAAGCGGCGCGACGTGGCGCTGAAGGAGGGCGACGTGCTCTTGCTGCCGCCGCATGTCCGTCACTCGCCGCAACGTCCCGCCGGCTCCGTCGGGCTGGTGATCGAGCGCCAGAGGCCGGAGGGCTTGCGCGACGCCTTCGAATGGTATTGCGAGAACTGCGACGCCCTGGTCCACCGGAGCGAATTCCAGCTGCACGACCTCGTCGAGGATCTGCCGCCCGCCTTCGACGCCTATTACGGCAGCGAGGACTCGCGCCGCTGCGACGCGTGCGGCCACCTCAACCCGGGCAAGCCGGACGCCTGACGACCCCTCCGTTTCACGCGCGATCGCGGCGTCCCTTCCCCCGGCGCCGCGCGCCTCCCGTACCCTTCCGCGGTAAAGAACGAACATGGACGGCATTCCGCGCTCGGTGCAACGCTATGACGAGACGTTCGATGTCGTCGTCGTCGGCTACGGTTTCGCGGGATCGATCTCGGCGCTGGAAGCGTCCCGCGCCGGCGCGCGGGTGCTGCTGATCGAGAAGACCGGCGTGCCGGGCGGCATCTCGATCTGCTCCTACGGCGCGGTGCGCTGCGCCATGGATGCCGAACGCGCCTACGATTACCTCGCCGCCACCAACGCCGGGCGGACCTCGGACGCGGTGGTCCGCACGCTGGCCGAGGGGATGTCGAACCTTGAGCCCTATGTGCGAGACCTCGCCCGGGTCAACGACGCGGAGCTCATGACCACCATCGAGACCGGCAAGACCGGGGCGAACTACCCGCTGCCCGGGTTCGACGCCTTCTACCAGACGGTCGTCGTCTCGGTGCCGAACTTCGATGCGCGCGCGGTCTATCCCTGGGCCAACGGGGCGCCGGGCGGGCCGATGCTGTTCAAGATCGTCGACGACAACCTCGCGAACGAGAACGTCGAGATCAGGCTGAACACGCGGGGGGTGCGGCTGCTCGCCTCGGAGGACGGGTCGGAGGTCCGCGGCATCACGGTGGAAGGTCCGGGCGGGGTGAGTCGGATCGCGGCGCGGCGCGGCGTCATCCTCGCCTCCGGCGGGTTCGAAGGCAGCCCCGAGCGCCAGGACCAGTACTGGGAGGGCCGGCCGGTCCTTCCCGCCGCCGCCCGGCACAACACGGGCGACGGCATCGTCATGGCCCAGGACGTCGGCGCGGAGCTCTGGCACATGTGGCACTTCCACGGCGCCTACGGCTTCAGGAGCGCCGACCCGGACTACCCCTACGCCATCCGGGTCAAGCGTCTGCCGGACTGGCGGCCAGGCGGCGGCGGCTTCATGGCGCGGCGCGACGAGACCGGCGAGATCAGCGACGCCCAGGTGAAGATGACCTGGATCCTGCTGGATCGCGACGGGCGCCGGTACATGAACGAATATCCGCCCTACACCCACGACACCGGGCATCGCCAGATGCAACTCTTCGATACCGTGCGGCAGGATTACCCGCGCATCCCGAGTTACCTGATCTGCGACGAGCAGGGACGAAAGCTCTACCCGCTGGGCCGGCCGACATCCAACGACAAGGGCCTCCGCCTCGACTGGAGCGCCGACAATCTGGCGGAAGTCGAGGCCGGAATCCTGACCCGCGCGGACACGCTTGCCGGACTCGCGGCCGCGCTGGGCCTCGATTCCCCGGCGGTGGAGGAGAGCGTCGCGCGCTGGAACGCTCTGTGCCGGTCGGAGCGCGATGAGGATTTCGGGCGCCCGCCCGGCACCATGATGCCGATCGAGGAGCCGCCGTTCTACGGCGCCCCCGTTTGGCCGGTGGTGTCGAACACCCAGGGCGGGCCGGTGCACGACCGCCGCCAGCGGGTGATCGACGTGTTCGGCGCGCCGATTCCGAGGCTCTATGCCGCGGGCGAGCTCGGCAGCGCCTTCGGCCATCTCTACATGTCGGGCGGCAACATCGCGGAGTGCTTCGTTTCCGGCCGCATCGCGGGCGCCGGGGCGGCGGCGCTCGCGGAATGGGGCTGAGCGGCGGTGAGATGTCGACGAACGAACCGATGACGACCGAAACGTACGATCCGAAGACGGTTTCGCTGCTCTCGTTCAGCAATGCCGTCCCGGCGTTCCTCGACGGAAGCGACACGCCGCGCGCCTACCTCGAGCGCTGCATTGAGACCATCGAGGCGCGCGAACCCGCGGTGAAGGCGTTCGTTACCCTCAACCTCGAAGGTGCCCGAAAGGCCGCCGATGCGTCCGCCGCGCGCTACCGGGCTGGGCGACCGCTCTCCGAACTCGACGGGATGTCAGTCGGAATCAAGGATGTCCACGAGACCGAGGACATGCCCATGCAGGTCGGCAGCCCCATCTTCGAGGGCCGGTCCTCCGGCTGGGACGGCGCCATCGTCTACGCGTTGCGCAAGGCGGGCGCCGCGATCGTCGGCAAGACCGTCACGACCGAGTTCGCCTTCTCCACGCCAGGTCCGACGCGCAACCCCTGGGACGAAAGCCGTACCCCCGGCGGCTCTTCGAGCGGTAGCGGTGCGGCGGTCGGCGCCCGGATGATCCCGGCCGCCACCGGCTCGCAGGTGCGCGGGTCGATCCTCAGGCCCGCCGCCTATTGCGGCGCCTACACGCTGAAGGCCTCGTACGGAGCGATCAATTCCCTCGGCGGTTTCCCGTCGGCTCCCAGCCTGGTCCATGTCGGCTTCATCGCCGGGACGCTGGCCGACATGTGGATCGCGTCGCGTTGCGTCTCGCATATTGCCGGCGGGGATCCGGGCCATCCCAGCCTCGCCGGTCCGCCTACGCTGCCGCGGCCGGAGAAACCGAGGCGCCTGATCCGGCTGGACACAGCCGGCTGGGCGGCCACCACGGAGGAAACGAAGGCCGCCTTCGACGAGTATCTCGACACGCTCGCGCAAGCGGGAATCGAGATCGCCTGCCGCAGCGACGATCCGGAGATCGAGGCCTACGAACGGGACCTCGTGACGCTTCGCGATGTCATCGCCCTGATGCTGACCTACGAAGGGCGCTGGCCGCTCGCGATGTACGCCGACCGCAGTCCGGAGCTGCTGAGTCCGCGCGTGCGGGAACGCGTGGAGGCCGGCCGAGAGCTGACTCCGAAGGATTATGCGGCGGCGCTGGAATGGTGCGTCGCCTTCCGTGCGCGGCATGAAACCTTCGCCGGCCGGGCGGGCGGTTTCATCACCCTCAACCAGATCGATCCGGCGCCGGCGGGCATGCCGGTGGGCGACGTGGTGTACGGAGAACCGTCCTCGGTGCTCGGCTGCCCCGCGTTGAACCTGCCGCTGCTTTCCGTCGAGGGGTTGCCGCTCGGGGTTCAGTTGATGGGCTTTTTCCGCGAGGATCGACAGATCGTCGCCAATGCGCACTGGCTGGTCCACGCGGTGCGCGGCATCGTCACGCCGGATCGACCTTCGGGCTAATGCTTCGCCAGCGCGGGACCGCCCTTGCGCAGGACGGCCATCGCTTCGTCGAGCCCCTCCAGGGTCAGCGGGTACATCCGACCGGACATGAGCTGATAGGTCATCCGCAGCGACGGCGTCGACATCCAGCGGTCCTGCGGCACCGGGTTGATCCAGACGGCGTCCGGGTAGAACGCCAGCATCCGGCGCAGCCAGACCTCGCCCGGCTCCTCGTTCCAGTGCTCGATCGAGCCGCCGATCTCGGTGATCTCGTAGGGACTCATGGTCGCATCGCCGACGAAGATCGTCTTGTAGTCGGGCGCGTAGGTATTGAGCACGTCCCAGGTCGGGGTCCACTCGTTGTAGCCCCGCCGGTCCTGCCGCCAGACGCGCTCGTAGAGGAAGTTGTGGAAATAGAAGTATTCGAGATGCTTGAGCTCGCTCCGCGCCGCCGAAAAGAGCTCCTCCGACACCCTGATGTGGCTGTCCATCGAGCCGCCGATATCGAGGAAGAGCAGCACCTTCACCCGGTTCTTGCGCTCGGGCACCATCTTGATGTCGAGATAGCCGGCATTCTCCGCCGTCGCCCGGATCGTGCCGTCGAGGTCGAACTCGTCCTCGGCGCCGTCGCGCACGAATTTCCGCAAGCGGCGTAACGCCAGCTTGATGTTGCGGGTGCCGATCTCCACATCGTCGGCGAGGCCGCGGAACTCGCGCTTCTCCCAGACCTTGGTCGCGCTCTTGCCGCCCCCTTCCCCGCCGATCCTGACGCCCGCCGGGTTCATGCCGCTATTGCCGAACGGCGAGGTGCCGCCGGTGCCGATCCAGCGGTTGCCGCCCTGGTGCCGCCCGCGCTGCTCCTGCAGCCGCCTGGCGAGCTCCTCCATCAACTCCTCGAAGCTCATCTTCTGGAGCTTCGCGAGCTCCTCGGGGTCGAACGTGCGTTCGGCGAGCGCGCGCAGCCAGTCCTCGGGAACGACCTTGGCGAACAGGTCGTCGGTGTCGTGCATCGCGCCCGAGAAGAAATTGTCGAAGACCTTGTCGTAGGCGTCGTAGTACTTCTCGTCCTTCACCATCGCCGAGCGGGCGAGGTGATAGAACCCGTCCACGTCGTTGTCGCTCGCGCCCCGGGACAGGGCCTCCAGCATCATCAGGTATTCCCGGATGGTGACCGGGACGCTCGCCTGGCGAAGCTGGAAGAAGAAGTCGACGAACACGGACGGGCCGCGTCAGTTCTGGCGCCGCGACAGGAAGGCGAGGCGCTCGAACATCTGGACGTCCTGCTCGTTCTTGAGCAGCGCGCCGTAGAGCTTGGGCAGCGCCTTGGTCGAATCCTCGCGCAGATCCTCCGGCGCCAGATCCTCCGCCAGCAGCAGCTTGATCCAGTCGAGCAGTTCGGAGGTCGACGGCTTCTTCTTGAGCCCGTTGACCGACCGGATGGAGAAGAAGCACTCCATCGCTTCCTTGAGGAGCGCTTTCTTGATGTCGGGAAAATGGACCTCGACGATCCTTTCCATGGTGTCCGGCTCGGGAAAACGGATGTAGTGGAAGAAGCACCGCCTGAGGAAGGCGTCGGGCAGCTCCTTCTCGTTGTTCGAGGTTATGATCACCGCGGGCCGGTGGCGGGCGACGATCGTCTCCTGGGTCTCGTAGACGTAGAACTCCATCCGGTCGAGCTCGCGCAGGAGGTCGTTGGGAAACTCGATATCCGCCTTGTCGATCTCGTCGATCAGCAGGACGGCCTGGTCCTTCGAGGCGAAGGCCTCCCACAGCATGCCGCGCTTGATGTAGTTGCGGATGTCCTGGACCCGCTCCTCGCCCAGCTGGGAATCCCGCAGCCGGGAAACCGCGTCGTATTCGTAGAGCCCGTGCTGCGCCTTGGTGGTCGACTTGATGTGCCACTCGAAGAACGGCCGGCCGAGCGCGTCCGCGACCTCCTGCGCCAGCAGCGTCTTGCCGGTGCCGGGCTCTCCCTTGACGAGCAGCGGCCGTTCCAGCGTGATGGCCGCGTTGACCGCCGTCATCAGATCTTCGGTCGCGATATAGGTGTCGGTGCCGGTAAACTTCATGGACGCAAGAGTCGCTGTTTTCGGTATGTGACGAGGGGCCGGCGAGCGGCCGGCGCACGGTAGTTGAAGGCCATGGGGCGATCAAGCCTCGCCCCGACGGGACGGCCTCGAGCCGCGGGAGGATAAGGTGCTCGCTCTTTCAGTCGCTTTGCACGCGCTTGCGGCGATCGTATGGGTCGGCGGGATGGGGTTCGCCTATTGGTATCTCCGTCCCGCGGCGGGTCCGCTCGACGGTCCGGTCCGGCTCGGCCTGTGGCAGCGGGTCTTCGCCCGGTTCTTCGTCTGGGTGTGGATCGCGGTGATCCTCCTGCCGGTCACCGGCTATGTCATGGTCTGGGGCCAGTGGGGCGGGATGGGATCGATGCCGCTCCACGCCCATCTGATGCAGGGCCTCGGCTGGGTGATGATCGTCCTCTTTCTCTATCTCTGGTTCGTGCCCTACCGGCGCTTCAAGGCCGCGCTCGCCGCCGGCGATCCGCCGACGGCCGCCGCCGCGCTCGACCGGATCAGGCTGATCGTCAAGACCAATCTCGGGATCGGTCTGGTCAACGCCGCGATCGGGGCGTCGGGCCGCTACTGGACCTTCTGACGGGGGCCGCACGATGGAGAAACTGCTCGATACGCTCGGCGAGCGTATCGACCCGGCGCACACGGCGATGCTGGTCGTCGACGTTCAGAACGATTTCTGCGCCCCCGGCGGCTATATCGACGCCGCGATGGGCCGCGACGTCAGCGGCGCCGTGCCGGTCGCGGACGCCATCGCGCGACTCCTGCGGGCCGCGCGAAACGCCGGCGTTCCGGCGATCTGGGTCAAGGCGGTCTACGATTTCGACTATCTCTCCGCTCCGATGCTCACCAAAATCCGCGAGATGGGGCTCGAGCACGCGGTCTGCTGCGCGGAGGGGAGCTGGGGCGCGGACTGGTTCCGGATCCGCCCCGAAGAGGGCGAGCCGGAGATCGTCAAGCACCGCTACAGCGCCTTCGTCGGGACCCCGCTCGAAGCCATGCTCAGGCGGCGCGGCATCCGGACCCTGGTGATCACCGGGGTGGCGACGAACATCTGCATCGATTCGACGCTGCGGGACGCCTTCCTGCGCGATTACTACGTGGTCGTCCCGGCGGAATGCGTGGGCTCGGCCAACCGGGCGCTGCACGAGGCGACGCTGCAGAACGTGAACTTCCTGTTCGGCGATCTGACCGGCGGAGAGGAAATCGCCGGACTCTGGGCTCAGGCGGGAGCCGGCTGAGCGCGGAGTGTGCGCCACAGGATCGTCGCCATGATGCCCATGTTGAGGAAGTTGAAGGCGATCCCGTTGAGCAGCGCGACCTGGTAGGACGCGGTGAGGTCGTAAATCCAGCCGCACACCCAGCCACCGAACGCCATGCCCCCGATGGTGGCGAAAATCACCACGCCGATCCGCCGTCCCGCCTCCCGCGCCGGCAGGTATTCCCGGATGATGATCGCGTAGGACGGCACGATTCCGCCCTGGAAGAGACCGAAGACGAACGAGATCGCGTAGAGCGAGGCCAGCCCGTCGAACGGCAGATAGAGGGCGAGCGCCACGCATTGCAGCACCGATCCCAGCAGGAGCGTGCGCACGCCCCCGATATAATCGGCAAGCACGCCGAAGCCGAGCCTGCTGACCACCCCCGCCGCAAGCATCAGCGACAGCATCTCCGCCCCGCGGGCGATTCCGTACCCCAGATCGACGCAGTAGGCGACGATGTGCACCTGCGGCATCGACATCGCGACGCAGCAGCCGAAACCGGCGACCGCGAGCAGGGTCTGCATCGTCCGCGGCGTGAAGGCGGCCATGCGGAGCTGCTCGGTGCCCGCGATGCCAGTGATCCGGTCGACATGGTCCTCTTTCGGCCCCTCGCGCCGCAGCAGCAGCGACAACGGCAGGATCGTCGCGATGCTGAACAGGCCGATCGCCAGATAGATCGGCCGCCAGCCTTCCGTCGTCACCGAATCCTGCAGAACCAGCGGCAGCAGCATGCCGGCGAAATAGTTGCCGCAGGCGACGGTGGCGACGGCCATGCCGCGGCGGCGCACGAACCAGTGCGAGATATTGGCCATCAACGGCCCGAACATGGAGCCGGTCCCGATCCCGATCAGGACCCCGTGGACGATCGAAAGCTGCCACATCGCGTCCACCTGGGAGGAGGCGGCGAAACCGATTCCGAGCGCGAAGCCCGCCACCAGACCGGGCAGCATCATCCCGATCCTGTCGATCAGGCGGCCGACCACGATGTTGCCGAGCGCGAAGAAAACCATCGAAATCGTGTAGGGGATCGAGGCGGTGGCCCGGTCGACGCCGAACTCCGCCTGAACCGCCGGCATCACGATCACATAGGACCAGAGCCCGATGCTCCCGATCGTCGCCAGAACCAGGGTGACGGCGAGACGGAACAGGGCATAGCGCGTGTCTGCCGGCGCACTGGTCGATTCATGGGGAGGGGAAGAACGCATATTCTTTAAGAACAATGGGTTAACATCGATCACTTGCGGTTAGAGCACTTTCCGACCGGCTCCGGTCGAGCAACCGGATAGACGAGTAACACTCTAGACCGGTTACAGGGGTAACGGTGTTCCCGGTTCGGTTGACTTTCGCGCGCGCCGCCACCCGCGCTTGGCCGCCGCGCGGCGATGTGTTCAGATCGCGCGGCCGCCGTCAATCGGGAGAACCGCCGTGACGCTTGGTTCCACGCCCCTGTCGGAACTCGCCGCCCGCCTGTCCTCGGGTGCGACGACGAGCCGCGCGCTCGTGGAACGGGCGCTCGCGGCCATCGAGGCGCCGGACGGCGAAGGGTCGCGCGCCTTCGTCTCATGCAACGCGGATCGCGCGCGGGTCGAGGCCGATGCCAGCGACGCGCTGAGAAAGGCGGGCGTGGTGCCCTCGCCGCTCGCCGGGCTGCCGGTTTCGATGAAGGACCTGTTCGACGTCGCGGGGGAAGTCACCACGGCGGCCTCGCCCACGCTCGCCGACGAGGCGCCCGCTTCCAGGGATTCCACCGTCGTGGCCCGGCTGCGCGCGGCGGGCGCGATCGTGCTCGGCCGCACCAACCTGACCGAATTCGCCTATTCCGGGATCGGCATCAATCCGCATTTCGGCACGCCGAAGAACCCGTGGGACCGTTCGCTGGGCCGCATCCCGGGCGGCTCGTCCTCGGGCGCCGCGGTGTCGGTGTCGGACGGCATGGCGGCCGCCGCCATCGGTTCGGACACCGGGGGCTCCGTTCGCATCCCGGCGGCGCTCTGCGGCGTGACCGGGTTCAAGACGACCGTCGGGCGAATCCCCCTGGACGGCGTGTTCCCGTTGTCGAACACGCTCGACTCGGCGGGTCCCCTGGCGCCTACGGTCGCGTGCTGCGCCCTGCTCGACGCGGCGATGGCGGGCGGCGACATGTGGTCTGCGCCCGCGCCGCTGCCCATTGAAGGGCTGCGGTTCGGCGTTCCGACCACGATCGTCCAGGACGGCATGGACGATGCGGTGAGCGCTGCGTTCCGGGCCGCGCTGGACCGGCTGTCCGCCGCCGGCGCGCGGTTGCGGGACATCGCCTTCGAGCCGTTCGCCGATATTCTCGAAGTCAGCGCGGCGGGCGGGATCCTCGGGGCCGAGGCCTACGCGCTGCACCGCGACCGCCTGGCGGCCAAGGGAAACATAGTCGATCCCAGGGTCCGGGCACGGATCGAACGGGGCGCCGGGATCTCCGGCGCCGACCTTCTGGACGTGATCCGGGGGCGCGCCGATATCCAGGCCCGCGCGGACGCGATCGGCGCCGGTTACGACGCGTTGCTCACGCCGACGGTCGCCATCGTCGCGCCGCCGATCGACGACATCGTGGCGAGCGATGCGCTCTACGCCGAGATGAACCCGTTCATCCTCCGCAACACCACGTTCGGCAATTTCCTCGACCGCTGCGCGCTTTCCATCCCGATTCACAAGCCGGGCGAAGCGCCGGTAGGGCTGATGGTCGTGGACCGTACCGGGGCGGACGCGCACCTGATCCGCGTCGGGCTGGCCGTCGAGAGCGCGGTGCGGCGGGTGTGAAACGCCTCAGAAAATCCGGAAATATTCGCGCTGTTCCCAGTCCGTCACGTCGGAGAGATAGCGCGCGATCTCCGCCTCCTTGATCATGCAGATATAGTCGACGAAGGGTTCGCCGAGCGCGGCTTCGAACGCCTCGTCCCGGCGCAGCGCCGCGACCGCCTCGATCAGGCTCGCGGGAAGGGCCGGCGCGTCGGCGTCGTAGGGGGTCTCAGTCGCCGCACCGGGATCGGACTGCCGGTCGATGCCGTCGAGGCCCGAGACGATCTGCGAGACGAGGTAGAGATAGGGGTTGGCGGCGGGCTCGCCGGCGCGGTTCTCGATCCGCGTGCCGGGCTCCCCCGCCCCGCCGATAATCCGCAGCATCGCGCCCCGGTTGTCCTTCGCCCAGGCGGCCCGGTCGGGGGCGAGGGAGAACGCCTTGAAACGCTTGTAGCCGTTGATCGTGGGCGTGGTGAAGACCGACGCGGCGCGCGCGTGGTCCAGGATCCCGGCGGCGAAGCTGCGGCCGAGCGCTGACAACAGCGCCCCTTCGCCGTCCGTTTCGTCCGGCATGAAGAGCGGATGCCCGGTCTCGCCATCCCGCAGCGACTGGTGGAGGTGCCAGCCGCTCGCGAACACGTTCTCGATCTGCGGCCGGCACATGAAGGTCGCGTGGTAGCCGTGCCGCGCGCAGATCTGTTTCACCGCGTTGCGGAACAGGATCACGGTGTCGGCCGATTCGAGCCCCGTGCCCGGCTGGAACGTGACCTCGACCTGGCTCGGCCCGAACTCGACCTCCAGCGAGCGCAACGGCAGGCCGAGCGCGGTCAGATCGCGCCGCAGCACCGCGAAGACCGGGTCGAGCTCGTCGAGCCGGATCTCGGTCAGGTACTGGTAGCCGTGGGTCAGCAGCGACACCTCGGGCGGCGCGGCGGGCTGGCCGGCGCCTTCCGCCCCCATCCGCGGGTCCTCGAGCCGGAAGACGTGGAACTCGACCTCGACCCCGGTGACGTACTCGTAGCCGCGCTCGGCCAGCCGGGCGAGCGCGGCGCGGCAGACATCTCGGGTCGAGAACGGGACCGCCCGGCCGTCCGGCCAGCGGATGTCGCACAGCACCCATCCGGTCCCGGGCGCCCATGGCAGGACCCGGAACGTCGCGGGGTCGGCGACCATGAGGAAGTCGGCGGCGCCGGTTAGCTCCGGCATGCCGATCCCGGCGCCGGCGCGGAAGACCGGCGGAACCGTCTTGTGGGCGGTGTCCTTGACCAGCAGCGTCGAGGTCATCGAGACGCCGCCGGCGAGCGCGCCCGCCACCTCGTCCGCCATCACCGCCTTGCCGCGGAGAATCCCGTGCTGGTCGGGGAAGGAGAAGCGGACGACCTCGATCCCGTCCGCTTCGATCCGCCGCAGCATGTCCGCCGCGGCCTCCCGGTCCGCTTCGTCCCAGAGCTCGTGGCGTTCGACGAAATCCGTCCGCCCGCTCGATCTCGTCACGGCGCGGCCCAGCCCGACCGCGCGCGGCGCTCCGCGTCGTAGCGGCGCCAGGTGCCGTCCCACCCCTCGCGCGGCGCGACGGTGTCGACGGCGAGCGGCGCCTCGCCCGGTCCGTTGGGCGACATCGGCGCCGCAGCGCCGCCGGCAACCGCCTCGATCGCGCCGATCAGCAGCTTGCGGTAATGGATGATCGCCCGGTCCGAGGTCCCGAGATGCTCCGCCGTGCGGTCGTGGATCGGACCCGGCGATTCGACGGCCCACTGGTCGTGGACGTTGATGTCGTCGCCCATGCCGGTGAAGGTCGCCCGCTCCTGCTCCGAGGCATCGAAGCCGTAGTCGTTGGCCCTGTTCAGCCGCGGGCGATAGTCGGGGAGCGTATAGAGCTTCAGCCGCTGGTCGCGCATCGCCTTCTTGTCCAGCGCCTCGCCGTAGCTCGTGAACATCGCGTACCACCAGCAATGGGTGTCGTCGATCGGCACGTGCCACTGGCTGATGATCATGTCGTTGCCGAGCGGGATGACGATGGCGTTGGGGAACAGGAGATTGGTGATGCGCACGTGCTTGCTCGCCGCGTCGAGATCGCGGAGCGCGGTCAGGCGCATGCCGAAGCCGGTGTCCTCGATCCGGATCTCCGGACAGGGAAACTCGCGCATGATCCAGGTCAGGGGATAGGACGCGCCTTCCACCCGGTCGCGGAACTGGAGGCCGTACCCCTCCTCGGGGTCCTCGTCCTCGAAGAAGCGATGCAGGAACGACCCGTGCGCCGGATCGATCCCGACCTCGAGCGCCTGCAGCCAGTTGCATTCGAGATAGCCCTTGAAGGCGAAGGTGTAGGCGTCGGGCGCGGCGAAGCAGTCGAAATCGGGGAGCGGCGGCGGGTCGCCCGGCCCGAGCCAGGCGAACGCGACCCCGTTGCGTTCGACGCAGGGGTATCCCGGCATCCTGATCTTGGCGTGGAAGTTGCTGCCCGGCGGCTCCGCCGGCTGCTCCAGACACCGACCCTTGCCGTCGAACAGCCAGCCGTGGAACGGGCAGCGGATGCCGCCGTCCTCGAGCCGGCCGAAGCGCAGATCCGCGCCGCGGTGGGGGCAGCGGCGGGCGGTCAGCCGCAGCCCGCCGTCGTCGGCCCGGAACAGGACGAGGTCCTCGCCCATCAGCCTGACGGGCACCAGCGGCCGTTCCTCCGCCAGCTCCTCGACGAGCGCGGCGGGCTGCCAGTAGCGGCGCATCAGCGCGCCGCCCGGCGTGCCGGCTCCCGCCTCCGTCACCAGCGCGTTCTGTTCGGCGCTCAGCATGGCCCGGTTTTACCACAGGGCAGACCGCGGGGCAGTCTTCTCTCGCCGTCCGCCAGCCGCTATACCACCGCGCAACCCGCCTCAGGGAACGAAAGGGAAGACATGCGCGCCGTCGTCATCAGGGACACGTCCAACCGCGGCGTGGCGATCGAGGAGGTGCCGGACCCGTCCGCCGGAGACGACGAGGTGGTCGTCGACGTCAAGGTCTGCGGCATCAACTTCACCGACCTGCTCTCGCTCGACGGGAAGTACCAGAACAATCCTCCGCCCCCGTTCACGCCCGGAAAGGACGCGGCCGGCGTGGTTTCGGCGGTCGGCGCGGCCGTCGCCGGTCTCAAGGCGGGCGACCGGGTGATCGCGCATGTCGTCCATGGCGGGCTCGCGGAAAAGGTCGCCTGCCCGGAGGCGCTTTGTTTCCCGCTTCCCGACGGAGTCGCCTTCGAGGCCGCAGCGGCGATGGGGCTCGCCTACCAGACCGCCTATCACGCGCTCACCACCCGGGGCGGGCTGCGGGAGGGCGAGATCGTCCTGATCAACGGCGCGTCGGGCGGCGTCGGGATGGCCGCCGTCAACCTCGCCAGGCCGCTCGGCGCCCGCATGGTGCTGGCCGGGCTTTCGTCGCCGGGCAAGGCGGATGCGGTCCGCGCGGCCGGAGCCGACGCCGTGATAGACCTGACGCAGGAAAATCTTCGCGAGTCGCTCCGCGCCCAGGTCCGCGAGGCGACCGGCGGGCGGCCGGTCGATCTCGCCTTCGACCTCGTCGGCGGCGAGGCATTCGACGCGGCGATCCGCGCGATCGGCGACGAGGGCCGCGCGGTGGTCGCCGGATTCACCTCCGGCACGATCCCCCAGGTGCGGACCAACTACCTGCTGCTGAAGAACATCGGCGTGCTCGGCATGACCATCAACAGCTACATCCACCGACGCTCGCCCAGGCTGGCCGAGGCGCAGTCCGCCCTGTTCGACCTGCTGCTTGCCGGCAGGATCGACCCCAACATCATGGCCCGCTACCCGTTCGAGCGATACATGGACGCGATCGGGCTGCTCGAGGACCGGAAAATCGTCGGCAAGGCGGTGCTGACGATCGGCGCCTGAGGAACGGCGCCATGACCGACCCCTGCCCCGGCCCGCTGCCGCCCTCCCTGCCCCGGCCCGCTGCCGCCCTCCCCGCCCCGGCTCAAGGCGCCGCCCGGCGGGCGCGCCGCATGAACACCGAGGGGTCGTCGAGCCATTCCCGGTAGCCGATGCGTCCGCCGTCCGTCAGCCACCCGATGTGGCGGTCGAGGCAGGCCGCGAGCGCCGCGTCCTCCGCCGCCAGCGCGAAGCCGCCGGTCTCCGCGCGGCTGTCGAGAGCGGTTACGACGATGGAACCGCCATGCGCCAGCGCGTCCGCCCGGTTGCCGATTTCGCCCTTGGCGACCGCGTCGATCCGCCCGGCCGCAAGCGCCTCGATCAGGGCCGGCTCCTCCTGGAAATACGCCACCACGGGCATGGCGTCCGACGCCGGCCGCAATCGCCGGCGCTCCGCGAGCTCCGGCGAAGCGGCGGCGGCGTTGATGACGTAGTCCGCGCTGCCGTCCGCCACCCTGGTGCCGTTTGGCGTGTCCACCCGCGTGCCGGCTGTCAGCACGCCGGACGCGTCAGCGATGCCGGTCAGTTCCAGAAGACGCGCCTCTCCCGTGGTTCCGGCGAGCACGCCCACACGGTCGGTCCCGGTCAGGTCCCGATGCCGCGCGAGGCGCGCCGCGTCTTCCGCGCGCACCAGAAGGGACTGGCGGAATTCGATATGCCCGGCGGTGAAGGCGATCGCCGTCCTTCCCGCCTCGTCGCGGGTCCGGGAATCGAGAATGGTGATGCCGCCGCCGACCATGTCGTATCGGGGCCCGGCCGGGAGCAGCCAGATCCCCTTCCACGCCCCGATCGCCCGCCGGGAAAACGAGAGCCTGGCGCCCTTCATGGCTTCGACCGCACTCAGCAGATCGGCTTCGTATCCGCGATGGCTGTCGAATCCCGAAGCGCCCGGATCCCTGACCGCGCTGTAGCTCACCGGCTCGAAATGCGCGTAAAAGCCGAACTCGACGGTTTTCTCTTCGTCCGGGCAGGCAAAGCCCGATGGCGCGGCGGCCTGAGCGGGCGACGCGGCGAGCCAGAGAATAACCATCCCGACGACGCTCGCGCGCGGGCGTCGTGAAAACATCGTACCCACGGCATCCTCCCCGTCCATTCGCGCGCCAGCTCAGGAGAACGTTCTAGGCCGCCCCGTCCGCCTCCCCCGCCTCGGCGATGGCGGCGGCGGCGCGGAGCTCGGCGACGCCGCGGCAGAGCGTGATCAGGCGCTCGGTGCGGTCGGCGCCAAGGACCGGCTCGGCGAGCGTGCGCACCTTGTCGTCGAGATCTTCGTCGGTCATCGGGTTTTCGAGGCTGCCGTAGGCGTGCTCGACGAAGGTCTCGAAGACCCGCCCGTCGCCCGTCTCGATCCGCACGCGCGCCTGGTCGCGCTCCAGCCCGTCGTCGGGGCTCGCCGCGACGCGGGCGCGGAGCGCCACCGTTTCCGGCCGGCCGATCGTCGCGTCGGTGAGCTCGGCGACGCCCGCCGCGCCGTGGACGATCCCGGTCGCGCAGACATGCTGGATCGAGAGCCGCGCTTCGAGCGCCGTGGTCGGGTCCGGGTTGTCGGTCAGCATCAGCGCGATCGGATTGACCGCGACCTCGATGCGGGCGATCTCGTCCGCCGTCAGCCCGTGCGCGCGGCGCAGCCGGATGCAGCCGTCGATCGCCGGATGGGCGACGATGCCGGTGGCGAACGGCTTGTACGTGTTCTCCAGCGTCTCCCAGCGCTCGCCCAGCCCGTCGGTCATCTCGTCCCAGTCGTGGCGGCGCGACAGCACCTTGGCGAAACCCGCCTCGGCCTCGATTCCCGCGTCCGAGCTCACCAGCCCCTCGCGCGCGAACAGCGCCGCCGAGAGCCCGTTCTGCGCCGCGCGCCCGGCGTGGAGGATGCGCGCCATGCCGCCGAACATCTCGCGCAGCCCGGCCGCCTGGGTCGCCGCCGCGCTCAACGCCCAGCGCGTCCCCTGCGCGTCGAGGCCGAGCAGCTTCGAGCATGCCGCCGCCGCGCCGATCACCCCGCAGGTGCCGGTGATGTGCCAGCCGTGGCGGTAGTGATCGGGCGAGATCCCGTTGCCGATCTTGCAGGCGACCTCGATCCCCAGCACCAGCGCGTGAAGGAACGACGCGCCGGTCACCGGCATGTGCTGTGAGAGCGCAAGGACCGCGGGCGCGATCGGGCTCGCCGGGTGGATCACGGTGCGGAGATGGGTGTCGTCGAAATCGAGAACTGCACCGCTCGCCCCGTTTAGAAGCGCGGCGGTGATCGGATCGGTCCGCCGCGCGCTGCCCAGCACGGTGGCTTCCGCGCCGCCCGCGAACGGCCCGACCGCGCGCCAGATCGTCCCCAGCGCCTCGTGCGACGCGCCGCCGACGCACCCGCCGACCCAATTGACCAGCGTGCGCGCCGCTTCCCTGCGGACCGCGGGAGGCAGGTCCTCGAAGCGCGCGTCGACGACGAAATCGGCGAGCGTGGCGGTGACGGGCGGGCGCAGCATGAGCGGCCTCAGAACTTGTGGAACTCGGCCCATTCGGCCGAGCGGTAGTGGTTTTCCCAGCCGTCTACATGGACGTCGATCACGCTGGTGACCTCGGCCGCCGCCGCGCGTTCGAGCGCCGGCACCAGATCGTCGGGCCGCTCGACCTTCTCGCCGCGCGCGCCATAGGCCTCGGCGAGCTTGACGAGGTCGGTCTGGCCGTAGTCGGAGCCGATCTGCCGGCCGCCATAGACGTTCTCCTGGAACACGCGGAGCGCGCCGTAGCTGCAATCGTTGTAGACCACCGCGATCACCGGCAGGTTCTCGCGGACCGAGGTCTCGATCTCCTGCGCGTTCATGCCGAAATCGCCGTCGCCGATCGGCACCACCACCTGGCGGCCGGGCCGGGCGAGCTTGGCGCCGAGCGCGGCGGGGAACGCCCAGGCCATGGTCCCCGAGCCCGCCGCCCACTGGTACTGGTCGGGATAGCGGATCGGCACCGCGTGGGCGAACTGGGTGTGGAGCCCGGCGCCGATCAGAAACAGCGCGTCGCGGTCGCAGACCTCCTCCAGCGCCCGGGCGATGCGCTGCGGCTTGATCGGCACGGCGTCGAGGTCGGTGTCGTAGTAGCGCCGGTCCTGATCGGCCCTGAGCTCGGCCACGCGGCGCTCGCGCGCCTTCCGCGCCGGCGCGCCGGCCTCGATGCCGTTTTCCCCGCAATGCGCCAGCAGGTCGTCGAGGAAAGCGCCGGAACAGGCGTGAATGCCGAGCGCCGCCGCGTATTGCCGCCCGATCTCGATCGGGTCGGTCTCGACCTGGATAATCGTCGCGCCGGCCGGGATCGTCTGCCAGTTGATGGTGTTGACGTTGAGGAAGCGCGAGCCGAGGCCCAGCACGAGGTCGGCCTCGCGCATCAGCGCGTTCGCCGTCGAATGGCCGAAATGACCGGCGATGCCGCCCGCCAGCGGATGGTCCTCCGGGATCGCGCCCCGGCCCATCTCGGTGGTGACGACCGGGATCGCGAGACGTTCGGCAAGCGCCTTGAGCCGGGCCGATGCGCCCGCCCATTTGATCCCCCTCCCCGCGAGGATCAAGGGCCTCTCGGCGTCCGCGATCGACGCCGCCGCCTCCTCGACCGCCCACGCCTCCGGCCGGGGCGCGTTGGCGACGCGGCCGCAATGGGCGCCGCCCCTGATCGAGAGATCGGAGGACTCGACCTCGACCGGTTGGGGCAGCAGGTCCTTGGGGAAATCGAGATGAACGGGACCGGGCATGCCCGATTTGGCGGCCTGGAACGCGGTCCGCATCAGGCGCCTGGCGTCTTTCGCCTCGATGAGCTGGTCGTTCCACTTGGTGACCTTGCCCATCACGCCCATCACGTCGAACTCGTGCCACAGGTTCCGGTTGAGCCGGAAGGTGTCGAGATTGGCCGACATGACCAGGAGCGGCACGGCGTCCTTCTGCGCCGACCAGACGCCGAGGACGGTGTTGGAGATGCTGGGGCCGACATGGAACAGGCAGCAGCCGATCTTCCCCGTCACCCGCGAATAGCCGTCCGCCATCGCCGTCGCGCCGGTCTCGAACCGCGCGGTGACGTACCTGATCTCGTTCTCGCGGTGGTAGATGGCGTCGAGGATCGGCAGCACCGTGTCGCCCGTCACGCCGAACACGTACTCGATGCCCTCTTCGACCAGGGCGTCGACGATCGCCTCCGCCGCGGTCTCGGTATTCGGACGCCCCGCCATCGCCTGCCCTTTCCGATCGCTTCAAGCATATCGCTCCGGCGGGGCCGTTGCACGCCGCGCGCCGGAACCGATAATCGAAACCGAAGGGCTTATATGGATAACTTGACGGGCGGTCGGCTGGCCCGGCTCGGGGACGGGAACGCCGCCCCGCCTGCCCTCAACTCAATGCCGTCATGCCCGGACTTGTTCCGGGCATCCACGTCTTGCGGCATCGCG
>JAPPIT010000180.1 GCA_028820505.1 Defluviicoccus sp. | reverse complement strand
CAACCCATCCCGTACCGAAAACTCATCGCTGGATGAATCTCAGGGATAAGCAGGATTCGGTTAGTTCTCTGGATAGTGGTTTTGAAACGCTGTTGACATATATGCTCGGACCGTTAACAAGGTAGGCATTAATGTTTCCAACTTCTCGTGCATGACCATTGTCGAAAATAGTTTTTCTTTTGCATCTACCTTTTTGAAACAATCCTATAACAACACAAGTGACACCAGCATTCCTAATGGCGCTGTTGGACCACTTAAAGGAACGGTGCGCAAATCCTAATTCAATCTCGTCGTCAAGTATGCATGGCCACAATTGCGGAAGTTGACGTCCTTGACAAACGGAGTTCGTGGCCACGAGAGCTGCAGCGGCATTTGTAACACGACAGTAGTCCGATGACAGTAAAATCCAACATCCTACGTAATCCACATATCCCCATTTTTTCGTTCGATTTTCAAAAACGTGCTTCATTTCAGTCAATTGTGACTCGGTTTTTTTTCCTTTTCCAGAATAAGGGGGGTTCCCACAGATGTATGTTTCCGGCTCAGGTTCACCCGGTTCGCCAAAAGCGAAGCGACCAGTCGGGCCGGCCAGATCGTGCTCCTCAACCGTTTGTTTGACGGGTGGGCAGGCTTTCAGCCAATCCATACGGAGCGCGTTCCCGCAATAGATCTTCCCGGTCCGCTTAAGGGGTAGGACCAGCTCCTTGGCTTCCTTCTGGCCGATGAGGCGCACGTCGCACTGGAATTCGGCGATCAATAACGAGAGCCGTGCCACCTCGCACGCAAAGTCCTTGATCTCTATTCCGTAGAAATTCTCCAGCGGGATCCAGGAGCGCCGGTCCGCCTCGCCTCGTCGGCGGAGGATCTCGGCCTCGATCTCGCGCATCTGGATATAGGCGATGACGAGGAAGTTACCGGAGCCGCAAGCTGGGTCGAAGATTCGGATACTGGCGATGCGCTTGCGCAGATTGATCAGCTTACGGGGGTTGTCGTCCGCCTTCTCAAGCTGCTCCTGCAGATCGTCGAGAAACAGCGGGTTCAGCACCTTGAGGATATTGGGCACCGACGTGTAGTGCAGGCCGAGCTCACCGCGCTCCTCGTCCTCGGCCACCGCCTGGATCATGGAACCGAAAATGTCGGGGTTGATCTTCTGCCAATCCAGCCGCCCGGCGTGCAGGAGGTAGGAGCGCGCGATGCGGCTGAAGCGCGGCACTTCCTTTGCGCCATCGAACAACCCGCCATTGACCCAGGGAAAGGCATCCGCCCAACGGGGAAGGTCCGCAGCGTCGCGGTTCTTGATCGGTGTGTCCATTGCGCGGAACAGTTCGGCGATCACTTCATGGGTATTGCCCGAGCGCGCCTCGCTCATCTGCTCGACGGTTTCGGTGAACAGGTTCGGGCTTCTGAATATGTCGGTGTCCTCGGCGAAGAAGCAAAAGATCAGGCGGGCCATGAACTGGTTCATGTCGTTGCGGCGCTCGGCCGTGTCCCAGCCAGGATTCTCCTTCAGGAGCTCGACATAGAGCCGGTTCAGCCGGCCCGTTGCTTGGATGTCAATCGGATTGTTGCGGATCTGCTTGACCGTCGTGATCCCGGCCAACGGCAGAAAGAAACCGAATTGATTGGGGAAATCCGCATAAGAGCAGGCGACGGTCTCGCCGGACGCGAGATCTTCGGCCTCCAGATCGACGCCGTCCGTCGCCAGCACAAACTTCGCCTTCGCCTTGGCGGTCGCCGGGCTCGCCTTCAGCGCCGCAAGGGTCTGCGGTACGTCGCCGGCATGGCACACGGCGATGTGGATGTTGCTGCGCTGTAGGACGCCACCCACGATGTCCGACGAGTTCGAAGAGCCACTGCGCAGCCGCTTTATGGTCGTCGGCTTGTTACCGAACGCTTCCAAGAAGGCAAAGGCGAATTCTCCGGCGTCGAACGGCTGCCCCGCCAGTTTCGAAATGGCTTCCTCGATCTCGACGGCGTTCATGCTTCTTTCGACATGAGTAAGGCTCGCAGATCATCCACAGCCCGACAGGCGATACGTTATCCGGACCGGCGGTGGCCTAGTCCGCATGTCGGCAGGCGAGCAGGGCACTTCACGGTAGCAGCTCAGCGACATCCAGTGACGAGCTCCCACTAACTAGGCCAGTCCGAATGTTAGTCCATCGATGGTTTGCCGTCCAAGCTGTGGGACCGGTCGACCGCAGCGGAGTTGCGAGACCAGCTTGCCGCAACGACTCTCTCCGACGTGGCGGGCACGCGCCCTCCTCATGGTGATCTTCGTTCTTTTCGCCATGGTGCGATCCCTTCCCTTCCCCTTCGTTCGCACCTGGCGCGGCACGGGCGTTCCCGTTGCGGGAACACCCAGGACACGCCAGGTAACAGTGCCGGATTCGGAGTTCGGAAGGGTTCGGACGGTCGCGCTCAATCGCCGCGCGGGCTGCAACCCATTGCGGCGACCGGACTTTCTGAACATCGCGGATGCGGTAGCGGCAGGGCCGTTTCCGACGCCGGAGGCGTTATCGGTCTCACGGCACTCGCGCCACACACGCCATCGCCACACACCAGTTGCGAACCCTTCCTTATAGGTCCAGAAGAGATCCGATTTCCTGTCCGACGCGCTCGGCGGCCTGCTCGATCTCGCGGTCTCCGAGATGGGCGTATCGCAGCGTCATGCGCACGCTGGAATGGCCCAGCAGGCGGGAGACCACCGGGATCGGCACGCCGCTCATCGCCGCGTGGCTGGCGTGCGTATGGCGGAGGTCGTGAAGCCGCACGTCCTCGATGCCGGCTTCCCTTCGGACCCGGAACCAGAAGTCGAGATTGTCTCTGCGCGGACGGCCGGGACCGCGCGGCGACGGAAACACGAACGCGCCTCCGCCGCGCGGCTGGCGGGCGAGGATACGCCGCGCCCGGGCGTTGAGGGGAACCTTCCTCGGCCCCGTCTTGCTGTCGACGAGCTCCAGCATGTCGTCCCGGACCTCGGACCAGCGCAGCCGCAGGATCTCGTTCTTGCGGCACCCGGTCAGCAGCAGGAGCCGGATGATGTCGGCGTGCTGGCGGTTGCCCTTCCCGTCCTCGGCGTCGAGCACACCGTGCAACCGGGCGATCTCCTCGCGCGACAGGAAACGCGTCATCTTGGGCCGGCGGTTGCGCTCGATGCCCCGCGTCGGGTTAGTCTCGATGTGTCCCCTGGCGACGGCGAAGTTCATGATCTGGCGCAGGACGTCGAGAGCCCGGTTGGCGTTCCCCGGCGCGGTGCGGCTGAAGGCATCGAACCAGCGCCTGATCTCGGCCGGGGCGATGCGGTCCAGCGGCTTCTCGCCGAAGGCGGGCAGGGACCTGGTTTCGAGGAGCCGGGTCGCGATATACCGGGTCGATGGCTTGTAGCGGGCGAAATGCGCCTCCTTCCACTCGCTTTCGACGAACTCGCGGAATGTCGGCACCGGGCGCGCCTGGGCGGCGGGCTTCGCCGCTACCGGGCCGGTGCGTCTGACAAGGCAATCCCGGCGGGCCTCGTCGACGCTCATGACCGAGACCGGCCCGAGCGAGACGCGCCTCGAACGGCCGTCTGTTTCCTCCAGCATGACCCAGCTCTTCCCGCCGGTCGGCCGCACGCGGACGCCCAGGCCCGGCACGCGACTGTCCCACACGGTGTATTCCCGCGCCCGTGGGCGGAGACGGGCAACGGCGGCATCCGTCAGCTTCCTGCGCTCCCTTGCCGGCATCATTCTGCCCCCAATACGGCGCCCACGGTCTCGGCGGCCTGCATGACCGTCGCGTCGGCGGCGTGGGTGTATTTGAGGGTGGTCTCGGGATCGGCGTGGCCGAGCAGCCTGCCGATGGCGAGAACGGTCTCCCCCAGCCTCAGGGCGATGCTTGCGTGCGTGTAGCGAGAAAAAACTGAGGTGGGGTGGTTGTTGGGTCTGATTCGTTCTTCGATATTTCTTCGATTCATTGTTATTTTACCGAGTATTGGATTATGTGTCTACTGTTTAGTATAGGTTTTCTAAACTATCGATTGGGGCTGGGTGTCTGGGAATTCTGTTGCATTGGGGTGTTGGTTTTGGGAGGATTTTGGGGGTTTCTGGGACTTGATCATTGGGGGACCATGGGGTTGAGGGGGCTCCCTGGTGGGCCATCCCGGGCAAGGTTAAATGGACGGGGCGGGACATGGCGGCGCGACCGAAGGGGGCGAGGCGGAAGGCCCGCACGGTGATGGCGACCGACGCCGAGTGGGCGCGCATCGGCGAGGCCGCGGCGGCGGCGGGGCTGTCGATCTCCGAGCATGTGGTGCGCAGCGGCAGCGTTCCGGGCGAGCCGGAGGAGGCGCAGGGCCTGCCGGTTTCGGTGCTGCGCCGGGTGGCGCGGGGGGTGCTGGCGCTGGAGGAGATCGAGGGTCGGCGGCTCGAGCTCCAGGGGGCCGGGGAGGACTGGCGGCGGGTGCTTGAGAGCGCCGATGCGTGGATCGACGGCGAGGCCGGGATCGGGTGAGCCGGTGGAGCTTTCGCGCCAGCGCGGCATCTATTGCCTGCCCGAGACCTGGGAGAGGATCCGCCGTCGCGCGCGGAAGGAGCGGCTGCCGGTCTCGCGTCTGGGGGTGCTGTGCTGCCTCCGGGCGGCCAGAGGCGATGCCGCTCCGTCGGAGCCGCCGGGCCATCCGCTGACGCTTCCCGAGGACCGCCAGCTCGGGCTGTACGAGGATGCACGGCTTCTCGCGCGCGCGGGGCGTTTCCCGGTCGGGGGGACGAGGGTAGCGGTCCATGAGGCGGTGCGCTTCCTCCTCCGCTCGGAGGGGGACGGGGAGGAATGAGGAAACCGCGCGCAAGGCCGACGGGCCGGTCGTATACGATCTCGTGCACCGACGGGGAGTGGGAGGCGGTCAAGGCGGGCGCGGCCAGGGCGGGGAAGAGGGTTTCGCCGTGGTTCGTCGAGTGCGCGCTCAACGTCGACCCGTGGCCGGAGAGGCACCGCCGGCTGGTGCTGGACGAGAAGCAGCAGCGCGCCGTGGTGCGGGGGGTCGGGGAGATCGCCCGCGGCCTCGGCGCGGAGCCCGCACCCGTCACGGGGCAGGCCGCCGGGACGCCGCCGCAATTCGTCGCCGATCTTCGCGAACTGTTCGAGAGGCGGCTCCGGCGGATGGCGGCGCGGGGGAGGCGCGAGGAGGCGATGTCCCTCCTGCGCGAGGCGGTCGGCGAGGAGCGCGCGGAAGCGATCGCCGCCGCCGTCATCCCGGAAGCATCCACGATGACGGAAACGCCGGTTCCGCCGGAGAAGCCCGAAGAGGGCGCAACCGGCGAGCAGCCCGGACCGGACCCCCGACCCGGGACCGACGCCGAACCGCAGGGCAGCCTGCTCTGAGCCACCGGGCGGGTCGTGGGATGCATCGCGTATGCCGGGTCGCTCAATCGTATTCCGCGGCGCCGGGATGCGGCCGCGCGGGCGTGGGCACGCGCCCCTCGGTCTGACGCGCCGGGCGCGCGATTTCCGGCGCGAGGTCGGCGAGCTCGATGAACGCGTCCGCCTGGCGGCGCAGCTCGTCCGCCGCCATCGGCGGCGAGGAGCGCAGCGTCGACACCACGCTGACGCGAACCCCCTCGCGCTGGACCGCCTCCACCAACCGCCGGAAATCCCCGTCGCCCGAGAACAGCACGATGCGGTCCACCTTCCCGGCGATCTCCATCGCGTCGACCGCGATTTCGATGTCCATGTTCCCTTTGATCCTGCGGTTGCCGTAGGCGTCGGTGAAGGTCTTGAGCGGCTTGGTGACAAGCGCGTAACCGTTGTAGTCGAGCCAATCAAGCAGCGGACGAAGCGACGAGTATTCCTCGTCGTCGGGCACCGCGGTGTAGTAGTAGCCGCGCACCAGCCGACCCTCGGCCGCGAAACGGTCCAGCAGGCGCCTGAAGTCGATGTCGAAGCCGAGCACGCGCGTCGTTGCGTGCAAATTGGCGCCGTCGATGAACAGCGCGATGCTTTCGTCGGAACGTTCGGTCATGGGATGAACGCGGTCTCCGGTTGCGGGCGCGGCGGAGCGTAACCGGCGCGCCCGCCGGACGCCAGCGGCGCCTCCGATATCTCAAGCCCGCGTCCGGCCGTCACGCGGGCAGACCGGCTGCCTCCGGGATGCGGCAACTCCGCGCTCTCGGTCGAGATGCATCCCATGGATCGAACGTGAACGGAAGACCCGCCCCGTTTCACATCTCGACCGCTTCGATACCGTTCTCTCCGGCCCGTTCCGATTCTATTTCGGAAACCGCCAAGAGCCCCTCACGGATGCGGCGCTAATTCTTGATCCCGTACCATGCGCCGACCATGGCGCCCTGGGAACCATCGGCCTCGGTCCATTCCGCGCCCGCGGTTCCGGCGGCAAGGCGGGGGTCGCCCGCGCTGTCAGGGATATTCGAGAACCGGCCGCCCCAGGAGCCCGTCGTGGACGTCACCGTCGCATCGTCCCGCTCCAGGGTCACATCGCGGTTCCGGAAGGTGCCGCCGGACCCGAAGGCGGCCTGACCGAGGCGGAGGCGCACCGGCACGATTTCGTCTGCGAACTCAACCGCCTGCCCGGCCGACGATACCGCCACTCCCGAAACCGTCGCGCCGCCATTGCAGCCCAGACATCCCGATATGGTGTTCGACGAGAAATCGGCCGAGAATTCCGCATCGGCCGCGAATTCTCCGATCTCCGTTCCGGCCGTCGACGCGTAGCCATAGAACCCACCCGCCTCGCCTCGGTAGGACGCCGTTCCACGAACCGGGAGGTTCGGCGCGCCGGATAGCTCAGGGCCATCCACGAACGCCCCGATCTCGGCGCCGTCGACCCGCAGCGGATCGACACTGCCCACGAAATGCATCCAGTAGCCGCCGGCGAGATAGTCCGACCGGTCCCGGTCGTTCCAGTTGACATAGATCGCGGCGATGGAAACGCTGGTGTCGGTGTAGTCGAGCAGCCCGGTGCCCTGGTAGGTGTACCCCGGCACGATCGGCTCGTAATCCTCCTTTGCCGCCACGCGGGCGCTGGCGGGGTCGAGCGAGAGGCGGCTTCCATCGGCTCTTCGAACGGTCACCCGCACGTTGCGTCCGTCGAACGAGGTCGTTGCGGAATCGCCGGTGGTGCCCGCGACCGTGCCCGCGTTCGACGACTGCGTGACGCTGCCGAAGCTGGGCAGGTTGCCAGCCGCCGCCGCGGCCGCGGAGCGCGATTCCGACTGGCCCGCGGTCCGCGCGTCGGACAATGAAAGCATGCTGGGCGAAGGCTGCCGATCCAATTGGGTGTTCGGGGTCGATCCGTCTCCGCCACCGCCGCAGGCGGCGAGGAGAAGCAGGCAGGATACGGATGCCGCGGTGGCCAGGCCCTCGGTGATTCTCACAATATGTCCTCCGATACGACACGTTGCGGCCACGGCTGGTGCCGGGCCGTTGCATCACTACACAGGCATGTGTGGACCCCGCCTATTCGCCAAGCGCGGGGAGCTACCCCTTGCCGGGTTGAGGCTGTTCTATTCAGCGGGCGACCCGACAAGGCGGGGGGGCCCGGTAGTGATGCAGGACAATCGTGGAGAGCCCCGACGACAGCGTCAAGAGGCGTGTACGCTCATCCCTTGTAGGTGACGGCGACCGCCGGCGTTCACCGCGCCTTCCACCGTCTCGTGAGGTCGTCCGCGATCGCGGCGGCGATCCTCTCGCGCTGGCGCCGGAGCGGGTTGTCGTGCGATCCGAACCGGCCGCCCTCCATGCGGAACACCGGCCCGATGCGCCGCATCCGGGCGTGCGTCACCTTCTTCTTCTCCTCGTACTCGGGATCGCCGGAGCCCATCACCTCGACGACGTAGCGTGCCCGGTCGCGGGGGTCGAAGCGGCCGCGGTGACGCGCCTGCCCCGGGCCGCCCGGAAGATGGTCGTAGGCGCCGGGACGGGCGGCGGTGATCAGAAAGTCCGGCAGGCACGGCCCGCCGGTCACCTCGATGGCGGCAAGCGGCTTCTCGAGCTCGACCTTGACGGTCCCGCCGAGCGCCTCGTTGAGCGCCGGGTCGGTCTCCAGCCCGTGCACCAGCCGGCGGAGCGATCCGAGCGCGCGCCGCTCGTAGTGCGAATCGACCGGGATCGGGCAGTCGGTCCCGACGATCGGCCACTGTTGTCTCCCGGTCTAACCGGGTAGGAGACTGGCGATTTTTGTCGGTTTGAT
>JAPPIT010000150.1 GCA_028820505.1 Defluviicoccus sp. | reverse complement strand
CCCCCCCCCCCCCCCCCCCCCCCCCCCCCCCCCCCCCACGACCGGGAGGGAGAGGTGTGCAGGAAAACGCCGCCCCCGCGGCTATTCCCCCGTCGGAAGGGGCGGCTCGGCGAGGCCGCCGGATCCGTACGGATCGAGCCGTCCTTCGATCCTGGAGACCCGCTCGGCGAGGCTGTGAACGCGCTCCGCGAGGCGGTGGAGTTCCTCGCGCAGGACGGCGATCTCGCTTCGCACATCGGCGATCTCGCTCCTCACGTCGGCGATCTCGCTTCGTATCTGGGCGAACCCGTTGTGCATGGCCAGCCAGATCGCGCCGAATCCGAGGACGAAGGCCGGCACCATGACGGCGACGAGGGGCAAGGCAATGTCCAGCGCTTGCGCGAAATTCATCGGTTGTCCGGTCCCGGCTCTGCAATCTCAGGTTGAATATAGCAGGCCTTCCCCCGACTATCCAGCGCGGCCCGCCCTACTTCCTCAGGTCGGCGACGATCTTCTCGATGCGTTCCAGCGCGTAGCGCGCGCTCGCCGCCTCCTCGCGGATGGTCCTGAGCGTGTCCTCGCCGCCGCCGGCGAGCGAGACCTCGAGCCGCGCGTCCTGCAAATTGTTGATCACCACCGCGATCACCAGGTTGATCATGATCACCGCCGCCAGCATCACGAACGAGACGAAGAACAGCCAGGCCATCGGGTGGAGCTCCATCGCGACGTACATCACGTCGGTCCAGTCCTCGAGCGTCATCACCCGGAACAGGGTGAGCAGCCCGATACCGAGCGAGCGCCAGTGGGTCGGGTCGTGGTCCTGGAACAGATGCACCCCCGCCACCGCGTAGACGTAGTAGAGCACCGACAAGAGCAGCATCACGTTGCCGAGCCCGGGGAGCGAGCGGATCAGGGTGGCGACGATGAGCCGGAGCTGGGGCAGGACTGTGGCCACCCGCAGCACCCGGAGCAGCCGGGCGAGCCGGGCGATCAGCGCGAAATCGCCGGTATCCGGCAGGAAGGCCAGCACCAGCACGACGAAGTCGAACAGGTCCCAGCCGTTGCCGAAATAGCGCCCGAAGCGGGGCGCCACGGCGGTGAGCTTGATCGCCGCCTCGACGACGAAGACGGCGAGCGCGACGTCGTAGGCGAGCAGGATCGTGTTTCCCCATTCGGCGCCCAACGACCGGCTGGTTTCGAGACCGAGGCCGAGCGCGGTGATCAGGATCATCGCGACGATCAGGATGTTGAAGGTGCGTGCGTCCACGATGCGCGCGCAGACCCGGGTCAGTCGATCCATGCGAAGGGGCTCCCGTCCTCGAAACCGGCGACCGTTTCATCGCCGACAAGGCCGCCCGCCGCAAGGGTTCGGGGCATTGCTGTCCGGTTTAGATTTGCGGCGCGGGCTGCGCGCCGATGGGCGGGGACAAGGTCGGGCGGTGCGCGCGTTCTCCGACACCTGGCCCCATCCCGTCATGCCCGGAACAAGTCCAGTGGTGTCCGGTTTAATTCCGGCCGACCGGACGAACGGCCCGCGTACCGGAGGGTTTCCGACGGATCGGGTGGCCCGGGACGCCGATTTCGGCGCACCGGCGTCTCTCCCGTCTCCGTCCCCCCGCCGTCATGCCCGGACTTGTTCCGGGCATCCACGTCTTGCGGCATCGCGCGATGGACGGGCGCGGGCGAGGCGGCGGAGGGACGTGGATGCCCGGAACAAGTCCGGGCATGACGACAGCGGGGGGACAAGGAGGGCAGGTGCGGCCAGGCCCCGATCCGTGTCCCGATCCGGCGGGCGGGCCGGAAACCCACCCGTACCGACGCCTTGCGCCGGGTCCAACCCATCTTAACCGGACAGCAGTGGAACAAGTCCGGGCATGACGGTGGGGGAAACCCGGGCGAGACCGAGGACGGCGACGGGAGATGCGGGCGTGCCGAAATCCGAGCTTCGACCCGCGCGATCCGCCGGAAACCGCTCGTACTCAAGCCATTCGCCCCGCTCGCAAAATTAAACCGGACAGCAGTGGACTTGTTCCGGGGGGCGGGGTCCGTCACTCGTCTGCCCCGTCGTCATTTCGACCGAGCGCAGCGAGCGGAGAAATCCTCCCGCCCGGGTGCTGCGTCGTGCGTGCCGGATTTCTCCGCTCCGCGCCCCCGGGCGCTCCGGTCGGAATGACGGAGAGGGGAGCGGGCGGCGTTCATGCCCCCTCGCCAAGGCGGGGCGGCTTTGCTCATATAGCGTCGGGACTCACCATCGGATCGCAGCCATGACGATCGTTTCCGTCCAGGGCTTCATCGACACCCATGTCCATACCGGGCCGGCGCCGTTCCGCCGGATCGGCGACTCGATCGACGTCGCGCGCTGGTGCCGCGAGGCCGGGATGCTGGGGATCGTGGTGAAGAGCCACTTCGAGGCGACGATCGCCAAGGTCTACCACGCCCGCAAGGAGGTGCCCGATCTCGGCCTCTGGGCCGGGATCGCGCTCAACCGGGGGGTCGGCGGGATCAACCCGGGCGCGGTCGAGCAGGCGCTCAAGCAGGACGCGAAGGTGGTCTGGATGCCGACCATCGACGCCGAGAACCACGTCCGGGTGTTCGGCGCTCCCGGCGCCTTCGGGGCGATCGGGGCGGGCAGCTACGCCAACGAATCGAAATACGGCATCGACGGCACCTATACCGTGCTCGACGGCGGAAAGCTGACGGCGGACGCGAAGACGGCGATCGACATCGTTGCCGACTATGACGTCGTGCTCGCGACCGGGCATCTGAGCGAGGCCGAGATCCGCGCCGTCGTCGACTACGCGCTCGGGCGCGGGCACGGGCGCATCATCGTCACCCATCCCGAGATGCAGTGCCCCGACCTCTCCATCGAGGCGCAGGTGGAGCTCGCCGGCGCGGGCTGCCTGATGGAGTATTGCGCGGTCAACTGCATGCCGATGTTCCAGGCGGTCACCTCGGACCAGATGAAGGAGGCGATCGACGCGGTCGGGCCCGAGAACGCCGTCATCGCCACCGACTCGGGCCAGCCGTTCAGCCCGAAGCTGCCCGACATGTTCCGCACCTTCGCCCAGGTGCTGCACGAGAAGGGCGTGTCGCTCGACGCCATCGCGACGATGGCGATCCGCAACCCGGCCAGGCTGCTCGGCATCGAGCCCCGCAACACCGACGTGGTGCCGATGGACGAGCTGTTCGGAGTGGCGCAGGAGTAGGGGCGGACGGCGGCCGGAGCCTTTCGGAGAGGGTTCGCTAGACCCTGTCCGTTTCAGATAGAAGCGTCTTTACCCCGACCCCTCACCGTCATGGTCGGCGCAGGCCGACCATCCACGAGTTTTTAAGGCGCTGGAAACAAAAACCAAACGTGGATGGTCGGCCTTCGCCGACCATGACGGAAGAGAACGGACGAAGCGGTTCCAACCAAAACGGATCCGCTCTAGAAACCGTACTGGACGCCGAGCTGGACACGCGTCGCCTCGCCCTTGGTCGCCTTCGCCGGGTCGATGGCGTCTTCGGCGTCGTTGGCCCGGGGGTTGACCTCGCGCCAGCCGTGCATGACCTCGAAGCCGATATTGGCCTGGGGCACCGGGCTCCAGATGACGTTGGCGTGCAGCGTTTGCAGCGACTTGTTCGTCCCCGCCGCGCCGAGCGCGGTCACGCCGTCGCCGGTGTCGTTCTCCACCCATCCGAAATACGCCCCGGTGCGGATGGTGTCGGACCAGCGATGGGCGATCCCGGCGACGCCGCCCATCGTCTCCTGCGCCTTCAGCTTGCCGGCGGCATCCATGACGGTGCCGTCGCCGCCTCCCCATATGCGCCCCGAGAAACCGTTGGTGACGTTATATGTCGCCATCAGTTGGGTGGCGTCGGTCGCGTTGAGAGTGGCGCCGACATGGAAGGCATAGGCGCTGACGTTCTGGCCCTCTTCATCGGCCCGCGCGGCGGCGCCGGTCAGGTTGACCGTACCCCAGTCCGAGCCGTAGCGGAGAGCCCCGAGGAAGGTCGGCAACTCGTTGCCTTGCAGGGCCGGCTCGACCGCCGCCTGCCCGGTGAAGCCCTCGCCCAAGGGCAGGGTCAGGCGGAGCTGCGGCTTGCGCGTGACGCCGATAGACCCGACAGGCCCGTCGAAATCGACCGTATCGGCGGCCGCGTAATCGTCGCCCAGGATCGACCAGGCCTGTCCCGCCAGCACCGGGCCGAGCGAGCCATAGGCCTGGCGCAGCCTGAGCACGCTGCCATCGCCGTAGAAATCGGTCTCGATCCGGGTGTTCAGCGCCCCCATCTCGGTCGGCGTATGGGTGTCGAAGCGGAGCCGCGTCTGGCGGGCGTGCATGCCGACATTGCCGTCGTCGTCCGTGGCGTCCTTATGGTCATCGAGCGGAATCGCGGGAGCGTTGAAGGTGTCGCCGCTCGCGGGCCGGTTGTCGACATAGAAATCGCCCTTGACGTAACCGCTTATCGAGATGGAGGTGTCGCTCCCCGGCAGCTTCCAGCCGCCCGTCTCGCCGGCGGTCACCGTCGTCTTCTCGGCTTCCTTCTGTGCGGCCTCGATCTTGGCCAGCCGCTCCTGCAGGGCCTCGATCTGCGCCTTCAGCTCCGCGATCTCGTTGGCGGCGGCGGGAGCGGTGCCCAATAACACGGCGGCACTCACGCCGATCAAAGCAGTCTTGAAAGGAATTCTTCCGAACATTTGGCCTCTCCGGCAAGAACGCTTTCGACAATGCCGTTTGGATACTAATCAATATTGATATGTATAGGAAGCAAAAGAGATATGAATAGTAAACACCGGGAAACGATCGTTTCCGGTTGGACGGATTCGGCGCGGCCTCGCCCGATGCCTCCCAGCCTCGCCGCGCAAGCTTGACAGCGATTCTTGTCGCCTTGCAGACTTCTTCCCGCGGGCGGACCCGGATCGGCTTGCCCGCGCGCCCGGCGCCCGACGACAGCGACAACAAGCGCGGCGCCCGGGGTCCAAGGGAGGAAACGACATGACACGATGCAGCACATGGCTTGCCGGGGCGCTGATCGGCGGCGCGGCCGCGTTGGGCGCGCCGCAGGTTCTCGCGGCGGAAGTGACGCTCAAGGCGATCAGCGCCTGGCCCAAGACCTTTCCGTTCGTCGCCGAGAGCTTCCTGCCCTATGTCGAGGGCGCCAACAAGGCGGGCAAGGGCCAGTTCAAGCTGAACTATATCGGGGGCCCGGAGATCTCCAAGGCGGCGGCCCAGCCGGAAGGATTCAAGGCCGGGCTGTTCGACGTGATGTTCACGGCGATGAGCTACCACCGCGGCATCATCCCCGAGGTCGACGCGCTGTCGGGCAACACCACCGCGCCCTGGATCGCGCGCGCGAACGGAGGCCTCGCCGCGTTCAACGAGGCGGTGTCGGCCAAGATCAACGGCACCGTCCTGGTGTGGAACGCCGGCGTCTCGTTCAACCTGTATTTGCGCAGGGAGCCCAAGATGCAGTCGGACGGGCTGGTCGATCTCACCGGCTTCAAGATGCGCTCGGTGCCGACCTACGACGCCTTCCTCAAGGCGCTCGGCGCGACCACGGTGACCATCCACCTGCCGGAGATCCACTCGGCGCTCCAGCGCGGCATCGTCGACGGCTTCGCCTTCCCCGAGCTGTGGACCCGGCGGTTCGGCTACGCGAAGTTCATCAAGTACCGCATCTATCCGAACTTCATGCAGCTCGACACGGTGATCGCGATCAACAACGACGCCTTCGCCAAGCTGTCGCGGCAGGGCAAGGACACGCTGGTGGGCTATTCCACCCGGTTCGAGATCGACGACTATTTCAGCTGGAAGCCGAAGATCGCCAAGGAGCGCGAGATCCTCAACGGCGAGTTCGGGCAGAAGGAAGTCCATCTCGACGCGAAGGCGGGCGAGAAATACCGCGCGCTGGCGAACAAGCTGGTTCAGGACCGGCTGGCGGGACTCGGCACCCCGCTCGCGAAGAAGCTCGGCCGGCTCTACCACGGGCGGAAATAGCCGCGCGGCCGGTGTCCGTGAAACGCGGGGCGGGGCATCTGCCGCCGCGCCCCGCGGGGCCCGTGGAGCGACCCGCATGAACGCCGTCTCGACCGCCTACCGGCATCTCATCCACGGCCTCGCCGTGATCGGCGCGGCGATCCTCGCGGGCGTGCTGGCCGGCATCGTCGTCGATGTCAGCCTGCGAACGGTCGGGCTGCAGCCGCTCCAGTGGTACAGCGCGCTCGCCGAGTACAGCATGTTGTTCGCCACCATGCTGGGCGGGCCGTGGCTGGTCCGGGTCAGGGGCCACGTGGCGGTGGAATCGCTGATGCTCGCGATGCCGCCCTCGCTGCGCCTGGTCTCGGGCAAGTTCGCCTACGCGCTCTGCATCCTGCTCTCGCTCCTGTTCGTCTGGTACGGGGGGGAGAAGGCGATTTCCGCCTTCCTGTCGGGCGAGATCGACATCCGCTCGATCGACATGCCGCGCTGGGTGCTCTACGCCTCCTTCCCGCTCGGTTTCGGCCTTATGGCGGTCGAGTTCCTGCGCTATCTGCTGGGCTTCGACAGCTACTATTCCGGCCAGGCCGGCGCATCGGAATCGCTCTAGATGGAGTGGTACTGGGCCGCCGCGCTGCTGGTCGGGGTCGTGGTCGCGCTGATGCTGCTCGGCGTGCCGGTCGCCTTCGCCTTCCTCGCCAGCAACCTGGTCGGCGCGATGGTCTTCATGGGCGGGTTCCGCGCCTTCCCGCAGATCATCGTCAACGCGACGGAATCGGTCACCGTCTTCGCCCTCATACCGGTGCCGCTGTTCATCATCATGGGCGAGCTGTTCTTCCACACCGGGCTCGCGATCCGCGTGTTCGATGCGCTCGACAAGTGCTTCGGCCGCATCCCGGGCCGGCTGAGCTACATCACCGTGGCGGGCGGCACGATCTTCGCCACGCTGTCGGGCTCGACGATGGCGAACACCGCGATGATGGGCGCGCTGATGGTGCCCGACATGACCCGCCGCGGCTACAAGCGCCACATGTCGATGGGCCCGATCCTGGGGACGGGCGGGCTCGCGATGATCATCCCGCCGTCCGCGCTCGCGGTGCTGCTGGCAAGCCTCGCCGAAATCGACATCGGGGCGCTCCTGATCGCCGGCGTGATCCCGGGGCTGATCCTCGCCGCGCTGTACGCGATCCTGATCTACGGTCAGGTGCGCCTCGACCCCGAAGCCGCCCCGGTCTACGACGTCGAGCCCTCGACGATGGGCGAGATCGCGCGCGCGGTGGCGGTCAACATACTGCCGATGAGCGTCGTCGTGTTCTGCGTGATCGGGCTGATCATCCTCGGCGTCGCCACCCCGACCGAGGCCGCCGGGTTCGGCGCGTTCGGGGTGATGGTGCTCGGCGCCGCCTACCGCGTGCTGACCTGGGACGCGCTCGCCAAGTCGTTCATGGGCGCGCTCCGCATCACCGCGCTGGTGCTGCTGATCATCGTCGGCTCGTCGACCTTCAGCCAGATCCTCGCCTTCTCGGGCGCCACCGCCGGGCTGATCGGCTGGGCGACCGGCGTCGAGGTTTCCGCGCTCGTCATGCTGATGGTGATGTTCGCCGTCCTGCTGGTGTTCGGCATGTTCATGGACCAGGTCTCGATGATGCTGATCACCATCCCGATCTTCTTCCCGCTCGCCCAGACGCTCGAATTCGACCTCGTCTGGTTTGCGCTGGTGATGCTGCTCGGGCTCGAGATCAGCCTGACCACGCCGCCCTTCGGGCTGCTGCTCTTCGTGATGATGGGCGTGGCGCCGGCGGGAACGAGGCTCGGCCACGTGGCGCTCGCCGCCGCGCCCTATATCGGCTGCGCCTTCGTCGTCCTCGTCCTGATCATCGCCTTCCCGCAGATCGCGCTCTGGCTGCCCGACCAGATGCCCAACTGAGCGCGGCGTATCGAAGGGGTTTATATAGACCGCTTGACGGGCGTCCGGCTGGCGCGGGTCTTCGACGGGCAGGACTCTCCGCCGTGGCCGGCGTAAATCTCCGGTCGTCATGCCCGGAACAAGTCCATTGCTGTCCGGTTTAACTTTGGCGGACCGGGTGTATGGCCCGGTTATCCGCGGGTTTCCGGCGCATCGGTCCGGTCGAGGCTTGGATCGCGGGACGCTCGCACCGCCCGTCCGTGTCCCCTGCTGTCACCCCGGACTTGATCCGGGCACACACGATAGCATGGCCAATCCCCGCCATCACTTGCCGTTCGCCGCC
>JAPPIT010000213.1 GCA_028820505.1 Defluviicoccus sp. | reverse complement strand
CTGCACGGCGACCTCGCCACCATCGTCGAATGGACCGGAAACGGCGGCGGAAAGGACGGGTCCGGCACGCCCGGTTCGGGTTTGTCGGTCTCGGCTAAAACGGGGACTCGTTCCGGGCATGACGATGTGGGGGTAGGGCTCGGAGAACGCTCGCACCGTGCGTCCGTGTCCCCTGCTGTCACCCCGGACTTGTTCCGGGGTCCAGCCTGTCAGGCGCCGCTCTCGCCCGGTTTTCCCCGGATCGGGGTCCGGGGCGAGCCTGGACCCCGGAACAAGTCCGGGGTGACAGCGGAGCGAACGACAGGCTGCGTGCTGGACACAGGAAGCGCCCGCCGCTCGTGAAAAATGCGGGTTGGCGGTCGCTTGCCGATTTGCCCGTTCCCGGCGGAACCTTTAGGTTTCGCTCGGAAAAACGGCCGCATCGACCTCCGGGTTGCGGACCAGCAGGGAGACCGAAACCGATGAAGAGAATTCACCGACGCGTTCTGGGCGTATCCGCCGCGGCGTTCCTGGGCGCCGCCATCGCCGTCGGGTCTCCGCCCGCCGGCGCGGAGACCATCAACATCCGCATCGCCTCCGGGCACCCGCCGACGGTGGTCTATGCCGGGCTGATGAAGAACTTCTTCCAGCCCGAGCTCAAGAAGGCCGTCGAATCCAAGACCAAGTACAAGATCAACTTCATCGAGGGCTACAGCGGCTCCATCGTGAAGGTCTTCGACACGCTCGAAGGCGTGCAGAACGGCGTCGTCGATATCGGCGGCTTCTGCTACTGCTTCGAGGCGTCCAAGGTGCCGATGCACGCCTTCCAGATCATGCTGCCCTTCGGCACCATGGATCCGGTGCAGAGCGTGGCGGCCGCGGCCGACATCTACCGGCAATTCCCGAGCCTGGAGAAGCGGTTCCAGGACTTCAACCAGACGCTGATCGCGATCATCGGCGACGGGGGCTACAATCTCGGCACCCAGTTCCCGTGGAAGAAGCTGTCCGACCTCAAGGGCCGCAAGATCCTGGGCGCCGGGCTCAACCTCAACTGGATGAAGCAGGCCGGTATCGGCATCGTGCCGGTCACCGACGGCCTTCCGGGCTGGTACCAAAAGCTCAAGACCGGCGTCGCCGAGGGCGGCATCATGTTCCCGAGCGCCTGGGGCAAGACCTTCGGGCTGTGGGAGGTCGGCAAGTACTACACCACGATCGGCTTCGGCTCGATCACCTGGCACGGCCTGACGGTGAACAACCGTTTCTGGAAGAGGCTGCCGGCGGAGGTGAAGCCGATCGTCCAGGAGGTGGCCGACCGCTTCGAGATCAAGACCGGCACCGCGAACAAGTCGGGCTACGGCAAGGACATGGCGTGGCTGCGCAAGAACATCACCGTGTCCGACCTGCCGGCCGACGTCCGGCTCGGCTGGGCGAAGGGGCTGGCGCACTGGCCGCAGGCCCACGCCAACGAGCTGGAGAAGAAGGGCTTCCCCGCCAAGAAGATCCTGAACGCCTATCTGGCCGCGGCGGAGAAGCAGGGCTACAAGTGGCCGGTGCGCTACGTGATCGAGTAACGGCGTGCGGCCGGCCGGAAGAGGTCCCGGCCGGCCGGTTTCTCCCGGCCCGGCCGCTCGCGGGCAGGATTGACGGAAGCCCGGCATGAACCTCGTCACGCTGACCGACCGCGTGTCCAAGGTCCTCATGGTGGCGGCCGCCGTCTGGGCCTTCGCCCTCGTATTCCTGGTGCTCGGCGACATCGTCGGCCGGGGCGCGTTCGACGCGCCGATCTACGGCACGGTGGAGATGGTCAGCGCGTCGGTGGTGATCATCGTCTTCCTCCAGGCCGGCTACGCGATCCGCAGCCGGTCGATGCTCAGGGCGGATTTCCTCGTGGTCCACCTGCCGGACAGGATCCAGCGGGCATTGCTGGCGTTCGGCTATCTGCTGGGCGCGGCGTTCTTTCTGATGATCATCACCGGCGGCTGGGAAGAGAGCATCCGGTCCTATGTCGAGGGCGAGTTCGAAGGCGAGGGCGCGCTCAGGGTGCCGTCCTGGCCGGCGCGCTGGACCGTCATCGTCGGCAGCGCGCTCGCCCTGATCAACTACTGCGTCATGGCCTATCTCGACGTGTTCAGGCCCGAAATCGCGGCGTCCGAGGCCGATGCAGACGGCGCCGGGCCGTAAGGGCGCTTAGGGGCCGGGCACCGTGTTCGACGCCAATGTCGCCGTCCTGCTCGTGGTCTGCCTGGTCGCGCTCGTTGCGGTCGGAGTCCACATCGCCGTCGCGCTCGGCATGACCAGCGCGCTCGGCATTTTCCTGGTGACGGGTGCCGACTCCTATGCCTTCCGCTCGGTCCAGACCATGCTGGCTGCGACCGCCTACGAGGCGATCCGCGCCTATGTCTTCGCCGTGATCCCGCTGTTCATGCTGATGGGGGAGTTCATCGGCAAATCGGGCACGGTCACCGATGTCTATCGCGGCATCAACCGCCTGCTGCACCGGCTGCCCGGCCGCCTGGCGATCGCCACGGTGCTCGGCAACGCGCTGTTCTCCTTCGTCACCGGCGTCAGCATCGCCTCGGCCGCGGCGTTCTCGCGCATCGCCTACCCGGAGATGAAGCGGTTCGGATACCATCGCGGGTTCGCGCTCGGCACCGTCGCCGGGTCGAGCTGCCTCGGCATGCTGATTCCCCCGAGCGTCCTGATGATCGTCTGGGGCATCCTCACCGAGCAGTCGATCGGCCAGATCTTCGCGGCCGGCATTCTGCCGGGCCTTCTGCTGACGGTGATGTTCGTCGCCTACGTGTTCGTCATGGCGCTGCTCAAACCCGACCTCGTCGGCGCCGGCTCGGGGCGAGTCGACATTCCCGCCGCGACCGGAAATGTCGACGAGGTGTCGACTCTCCAGTTCCTGGTCAGCCTGTTCGGCATCCTCTCGGTGATCGTCGTGGTGCTGGGCGGCATCTGGTTCGGCGTTTTCACGCCGACCGAAGGCGCCGGCGCGGGCGCCTTCATCGGCCTCGTGCTTGCCGTCGCCAAGGGAATGCGGCTGCGCGAGTTCATCGACTCCATCCTGTCGGTGGGGCGCACTTCCGCGCCGATCCTGCTGCTGCTGATCACCGCCGCGCTCTATTCGCGCACGCTCGCCATGACCGGGATGACCAACGCCATCGAGGGCGTGTTCCTCGGGACCGGGATGCCGCCCTGGGTGATCCTGACGGTGATGGTGCTGATCTGGTTCGCGCTCGGCATGATCATCGATTCGATCTCGATCATGCTGCTCACCGCCGCGATCTTCGCGCCGATCGCGGTCAAGCTCGGCTACGAGCCGATCGCGTTCGCCGTCATCGCGATCATCGCGATCGAGGCGGGCCTGCTGACGCCGCCCTTCGGGCTGCTGGTCTACACCGTCAAATCGGCGATCCAGAACTACGATCCCGAGATCAGCGTGATGACGATCTTCAGGAGCTCGATCCCCTACTGGATCATCATGCTGATCGGCATGACCGTGATCATCCGCTTCCCGGAGATCGCGACCTACCTGCCCGATCTCCTGTTCCAGCCGACCTGACCGCTAAGCCTGTCCGTTTCGAATAGAAGCGCCTTCACCCCAGCCCGTCATGGTCGGCGAAGGCCGACCATGACGGAAAAGAACGGATGAAGCGATTCCAACCAAAACGGATCCGTCCTAAGCCTGCAGCAGCTCCCCCGCCGCCCTGCCGCGCTGTTCCTCCTCCAGCAGCCGGGCGACGATGTTGCGCGCGGCGACCCCGCCGGCATCGGCGTTGATGTCGACGAACGGCGAGTCCGGCGCGGCGTCCATCCGCTTCTGCTGTCCCTCCAGCATCCACTTGTCCTCGAGGAAGGTCTTGTCGACACCCTTCTTGAAGTAGTCGGAGAGATCCGCATCCGCGAGCTGGTGGTTGCGCGGGAAGGTCCAGAAATAGTGGGTCGAGCCCCCGGTCTCGGGCGTCAGCGCGTCGATCACGGTATGGGTGACGCCCTTCGACCGGTCGCCGTCGGGCGCGCCCGTGCCGGCGAGCGCGACGCCGACATCGAGCCAGACATGCGACGGCGGCTCGAAGCGGATGATCTGCCAGCGGTCGACCTTGTCGCCCGTCTTGTCGAACCCGCCCGAGCGCGCATAGAAGGGCGGCGGCTCGATGCCGTGCATCCAGCGCGTCGCGGTCACGCTCGGGATGTCGCGCGAGACCCGCTCCAGCGCCGTCCCCTTCACGCCGTCCATCGTGTCCCGCTGCACCCTGGCGAGCGGCGTGTTGGCGACATGCTCGTTGCCGATGGTCGAGGCGTGCAGGAAGGTCTCGTGGGTAAGGTCGAGCAAATTGTCGACCAGAAGCTGGTAGTGCGCGTCGACATGGAGGTAGCCGGACACCATCGTCCACTCCGGGTCGTCGTGCCAGTGGAGCTCCGGGATCTCCGACTCGTCGGCCCGGGCGGGATCTGCGTCTGGCCCGGAATCCCGATGACCGTTCCGTCGGGTGCGTAAACGAGGCCGTGATAGCCGCATTGCAGATTGTCTCCCGTCACCCGGCCGAACGACAGCGGGGCGTGGCGGTGACAGCAGCGGTCCTCGAACGCGACCGCTTTCCCGTCCCCGGTCCGGTACATCACGACCGGCTCGCCGAGGACGGTGCGCGCGAACGGCTCGCGGCCGATCTCGTGGTCCCACGCGGCCACGTACCAGTAATTCCTGAGAAACATGCTTCTTCCCTCTCTCCGGTCCGCCGCGCTATCCCCTCTCGCCCTGGCTCTGCCAGTCGCAGGACTGCTCGTAGGCGTGGGCCGCGCGGTAGATCGTGGTCTCCTCGAAGTGCCGCCCGACCAGCATCAGCCCGACCGGCTTGTCGTCCGCGCCCATCCCGCAGGGGATGGAGATCGCCGGGTGGTGGCTGACGTTGAACGGCGCGGTGTTGCCGATAGCTTCCCAGCAATGGCCCATGGTCTCAAGGAACGGCGCGTCGCGCGGCGGGATTCTCGACGTCGTCATCCGCGCCGTCGGCATCAGCAGCAAATCGTTTTCGGCAAGCACCGCATCGTAGGCCGCGGTCAGCAAGCGGCGCTGGTTCTGCGCCTTGGCGTGGAAATGCCCGCCATAGGCCTTGTCGGTGTAACGCCCGAGCAGCAGGCCGAAGCGGAAGGTGTGCGGGAACTCCTCCGCGCGCGAGGCGGCCCGGGCCATCTCGTCGATCAGCGAGGTCGGGTAGACGCCGCCGACATTCTTGCCGAACCCGTAGCCGCGGAACATCGTGTAGTACATCCCGTCGGCGCAGATCCCGCCCCAGATCGCGAGCCCGGTCGGGTGCATCGGGATCGAGACCTCCGTGACCTCCGCGCCCAGCGACTCGAGATGCCGGGCGGCCGCGCGCACGGTCGCGTCGACATCGGGGAGCGAATCGTAGCAGCCGAAACCCTCCGAGACGACGGCGATCCGCATGCCCCTGACGTCGCCGCCGAGCGCGTCGGTGTAGCTGTCGACCGTCGGCACCCGCTGGCGCGGGTCGAGCCCGTCCTCGCCCGCCATCGATTCGAGGAACAGCGCGTTGTCGGCGACGTTCTCCGTCATCGGGCCGGTATGGTCGACGGTGGTCTCGATCCCCATGATCCCGGTATAGGGGATCAGGCCGAATGTCGGCTTGATGCCGACGATGCCCGACATCGACGCCGGAATGCGGATCGAGCCCGCCTGGTCGCCGCCGAGCGCCATGTCGACCTCGCCCGAGGCGACCAGCGCGGCGCTCCCGGTCGAGGAACCGCCCGGCGTGTGGCCCGGGTTGCGCGGGCTCTCCGCGATGTCCGAGGCCGACGTGTTGCTGCCGCCCGAGACGCAGAAATACTCGCATACCGACTTGCCGAGGATCGTCGCGCCGGCATCGAGCAGGCGCGTCACCACGGTCGCGTCGATATCGGGGACGTAGCCTTCGAGCACCGAGGCGCCGTTCATCATCGGGATGCCGGCGACGCAGGCGCTGTCCTTGATCGCGACCGTCCGGCCCTTGAGCGGGCCGTCCGCCGCCCCCTCGATCCGCGCCTTGACGTACCAGCCCCCGTGCGGGTTCTCCGCCCGGTCGGGCCGGGACCAGGCGCCGCGCTCGTACCTGACCGGCGGCAGGTCGTCCGGCGTCGCCTCCACCTCGTTGAAGGCGTCCGTGAAGGGCGCCCAGAAGGTCCGCATTTCCTCGACGGTCGCATCGTCGACGGTGAAGCCCATCTCTCCGGCGAGCTCCTTGATCGCGCTCGCGCTCGGCGTTTCGTATTTCATCCTTCCCTCCCCGAAGTCAGTTTGCCGCTTCGATCTCGCGCGCGGCCGTTTCCGCCGCCACGAGGCCGAGCAGGAAAGCCTTGATCAGCCCGCCGATATAGGCGGCGTTGGGACCGCCCTCGACGCCGCCCACCGTAGAGCCCGCGGCATAGAGGCCGGGGATCGGCGTGTCGTCGGATCTCAGCACGCGCGCCGCGCCGTCGACCGCGATCCCGCCCATGGTCACGGTGATCCCCGCGGCGAGCGGAATGGCGTGGAACGGCGGGGTCTCGATGGGCACCGGCGCGTAAGTCTCGGTCGTTCGTGCGGGCGTGAGCGTGTCCGTGCGGGCGCCCTTCACGGCGGCGTTGAACGCCGCCACGGTGACCTCCAGGGTCCCCGTGTCCAGCCCGGCGCGCAGCGCGAGCTCCCCGATGGAGCCCGCCTCGTGCAGCGTTCCCCCGGCTTCCACCAGCAACGGGTTGGGCGGCACCAGATCGGCTTCCTTCGCCTGCTCCCAGACCGTCGAATCGAAGATCGCGGTCGCGCTCAGCGGGTCGTCGAGCCGGGCGATCTCGTTGGTGACGTAGACGCCGCCGAGTCCTTCGTCGGTGAATCGTTTCGCGTCCGCGCCCACCACGATGCCCGATGCGCAGATCACGTCGACCTGCGGATAGGGCCACAGCATCGGATCGGTCATCGCGTCGCGCGAGAGCACGTGGCCGTAGAACTTGTCGAGCCCGACGAGCGCGGCCCCCGCCTCCTCCGCCATCCGGAGCCCGTCGCCGCGGCCGGTCTCGGTGTTGCGCTGGCGGATGCGGTCCGGCCGTCCGGCGATGTACCGGGCGAGGCGCGCGCGGTCGGCCTGGAAACCGCCGTCGGCGATGACGACCGCGCCCGCTTCGATCGTCCGGCCGCCGTTCGCATCCCGGATTTCCACGCCCCGGCACGCGCCGTCCTCCATGACCAGCGCGCGCGCCTCGGTGCCGCGCAGGATCGTCCCGCCGGCGGCTTCGAGCCGGCTCGCCAGGCCCCGCAGAAAGAGGTCCGGCCCGTTCCCTTCCCAATCCAGGCCGGCGCCCATCTGCCGGGTCGGGGAAAGGCTCGGCAGCCCGTAGTTGCGCCGCGCCACGGTCTCCAGCGTCGCGCCATGGGCTTCCATCCACGCCGACGTCCGCGCTCCGTTTTCCGCGAAGGTCCTTGCCAGATCGGGGCGCGCCGTTCCCCCGGTGTTCTTCATGACGCGCTCGTAGACGATGTCTGGCGGGTCGTCCGCGTTCGCGAGCGCGGTGTGCAGCACGCCCGTGCAGACCCGCGAATTGCACATATAGGCCTCGCCTTCGCCGCGTTCGATCGCCACGGCCTCGAGGCCAAGCTCGGCCGCGCGGACCGCTGCCGTAAGCCCCGCGAAACCGCCGCCGATCGCCGCCAGGTCGACCTTCATCCCCACCCCGTCATCGTTTTACATGCGTTGCGGCAATCGGTCCGCGCTGGCATCGTAGCCGCGAATTCATCACCGAGACTAGGGGACGAACATGGCGATCGAAAGACACCAGGCGCGGCACGGCAAGGTCGTGAACGGGAAGCAGATGCCGTCGATGAGCGGCATCGTCGTCCACGGCGACACGATCTATCTCGCCGGGCAGGTCGGGCACGGCGGCGGGAACATCGAGGCCCAGACCCGGGAGATCCTCGACAATATCGACGCCCAGCTCGCCTCCGTCGGCAGCGACAAGTCGAAGATCCTCTCGGCCAACCTGTGGATCACCGATTTCGAGAATTTCGGCGCGATGAACGAGGTGTGGAACGCCTGGATCGACCCCGACAACATGCCGGCGCGCGCCTGCGTGCGCTCGGAGCTCGCGCGGCCGGAGTTCCTCATCGAGATCATGGTGACCGCGGCGAAGTAGCCGCGGCCGGTCCGCCGACGAAAAAGGGGCGCCGGCATCTCCGGCGCCCCCACTTCTCGACTCTCCCAAATCTACCCCGAAACGCGTCCCGAGTCAAGAAAAAAATGGTCGTTCAGGGAAAATAATCCGATAAGTCCCGGATTTAACGACGTTTTTTCTCCTTTCCGATTCCGTCCCGAAATCGCCTCCCGGACCACCGAATCCGTCCCATGCGCGATTCCCGCGGGATTTCTCCCGGCGCCGTCGGCACGGTCCCCGCTGCCGCCCATATCGTCATGCCCGGACTTGTTCCGGGCATCCACGTCCCTCCGCCGCCTCGCCCGCT
>JAPPIT010000188.1 GCA_028820505.1 Defluviicoccus sp. | reverse complement strand
GACCGGCCAGACCGCCCCGAGAGGACGATCACGCCCTCCAACTGCCGCATTTAGGATAAATGCAGTTCCTGACCGTCATCGACACTCGACCGAGTGGAGGAACGCGGCATGTGGCCCTCGGCCTCGGCCCGGTGGTGCACGTCGGATTTCAAGACCGGCCCGATCCAGCGCGAGCTGCGCCGCTGGCTCAAGGCCAATCCCCGCTTCGGCGACCGCCTCGTCAACGCCATGGGCATGCGCGCCCAGGAGAGCCCGGCGCGCACCAGGAAGGCGCCGTGGCGGCGCAACGCCCGCATGAGCGTCGCCGGGCGCGAGGTGTTCGACTGGCTCCCCGTCTTCGACCTTTCGACCGAAGACGTGTTCCGCGTCATCCGCAACGCCGGCCAGTCGCCGCACCCGGCCTATGCCGCAGGCATGTCGAGGCTGAGTTGCAGCTTCTGCATCCTCGCGTCCCGGGCCGATCTTCGGCGGGCAGCCGAGCTCCGGCCAGAACTCTACCGCCGCTACGCCGAGATCGAGGCACGCATCGGCCACACGTTGTCGCCCTCGCGCGTGCCCCTGCCCCGACTCACCGGCATTGCGCCGGTCGGAGCCGCCTGGCCGGCGCCCCCGACGGATTCGCTTCAGTCTTGCTGAAAGTCCATAAATGGACTAAGTGTTACCCAATAGGCGCATATGGAGACAACCATGACCGCGCAGCCTCTTCCCGCGACAGCCTTCGACCGCAAGGGCCTGTCCGGCCCGGCCCTGCGCACATTCTTCCGCATCGCCGGGCTCTGGCGCCTCTCGGTCGAGGAACAGATGACCCTGCTCGGACTGACCGCCCGGTCGACCTTCTTCAAGTGGAGGAAGGACCCGAACGCCACCCTGCCGAAGGACACGCTGGAGCGGATTTCCTACATCCTGGGCATCTACAAGGCGCTCCAGATCCTCTTGCCCGACGAAACCGCGGCCGACGAGTGGGTCAGGCGTCCCAACGCCGCGCCGGTCTTTGCGGGCCGGTCGGCTCTAGACCGTATGCTGTCCGGCCAGGTCGCCGACCTCTTCGTCGTGCGCCAGTATCTGGACGCGCAACGGGGCGGCTGGGCGTGACGCCGCCGGTATCCCGTGTCCGGTGGAAGCCGTGCCGGCGCATCGTCCCCAGCCGGTTTCCGCCCGTGCAGCTGTTCGAACGCGTGACCGATCCGACCGACCTCGAAGCGGTCTTCGAGCTTGAGGCGCTCACCAATCCCCGGCTGCGCGACGAGGTCGGCGTCATCGGCCTGGTGCCGCCCGGAGACCGGATCGCCGGACCCGGGACCGCCGTCATCATGGCCGCCTTCACCCATCTCAATCCGGACGGCAGCCGGTTCTCCGACGGCAGCTACGGCGTGTTCTATGCCGCGCGGGATCTCGACACGGCCATCGCCGAGACGAGATACCATCGCGAGCGGTTCATGCGCGCCACGACCCAGGGGCGCATGGAACTCGACATGCGGGTCTACCTGGTCGACCTAGACGGGGACCTGCACGACCTGCGCGGCCGGTCGGACAGCCTGCCGCTCGTCTACCACGAGAACGACTACACGGCGGGCCGGCATCTGGCGCGAACGCTGCGCGAGGCCGGCTCAAACGGAATCGCCTATGACAGCGTCCGCCGGCCCGGCGGCGAGTGCGTTGCCGTGTTCAGGCCGCCCCTGCTTTCGAACGCCCGCCAGGAGCGGCATCTCTGCTACGTCTGGGACGGTCGGCAGATCGTCTCGATCTACGAGAAACGGGAATACGGCAAGGGCGGCGGGACCTGATCCTTGCGGCGCCATCGGCGCCGGATTGCCGGAATGCGCCGAAAAGCGACGCCAATCCCGCAGGGAGCAGAACACGCCGGCGGTGCCGGTATGGCGGCGGTCCGGCACAACGCGCGTTTCGTTGCCGGCAGTCGGACGGCCGCGCCGACCCCTTGACCTCTGCCGGACCGATGACGACAAGAGCCCGATGCAGGGAGACACGATCATGGAGCAGCCGGAAGCGCCGCAAGCGGTTTCGCCCGAGGAGGACGCGAGGATCGCAGAAACCCCCGCGACCTTCGCCAACAAGGTCTATCTCACGTCGTTCGCGAGCGGCCCCAAGATCACCTTCGCCGAGACCCATCGGATCGGCGGCAAGGAGGAGGTATCGCCACGGGTCGCGGTGTTCCTTCAGCGTGCCGATCTGCACGCCCTGCACCGGCTGCTGGCGGCAACGGTCGACGCCGGGGCCGCGCCGGAGCAAGGCGCCACGCCTTCCCGCGCGGAGAACGGACACGGCGTGCCCGAGCGTCGATAAGCGGTAGTCCGTATGCCCCGAAGTATCGTCCGCTCGACGCGTCCCCACTTTGGGGCTACAGGATGCCTGGCCCGACCACAAAGACCGCTCGGTTGGGTCGTCGGAACGCAATTTCACCGTAGAATGCACATGCCTACCGAGAACATAGTGAACGAGCAATGAACGCAAAACTCCTGGCCATGAACCTTATCCGGCATATAGGGGACCGAGTGTCGGAACTGGGGCAACCGATCGACCAGCTTTCTGGCTTCGGTGCACAAATCGATGCTCCCAGCGAAGAGATCGCGTACAGCCTCCTCGAAGAATTGACGGAACGAAAACTCGTTACAGTTGGCAATGTCGTAAAGGCATTCGAGGGCTCTACATTCATGAACGTCAATCTCAGCCTGGATGGCTGGGAGGAGTATGACAAGGAGAGACGTGGCAAATTCGATGGAAACTACGGATTCATCGCTATGAAATTCGGCGATGAACGGCTCGATGCATTTGTCCGCGATGTGGTAAAGCCAGCAATCAAGGAGAAGTTGGGAGTTGATCTTGTCGACTTACGCGATGTTGAGCAAGCTGGAATTATCGACGACATCATGCGCATAAAGATCAGAGACGCGAAATTCGTTATCTCGGACCTCACTCATGACAATCATGGAGCGTATTGGGAAGCCGGATACGCGGAAGGCTTGGGGAAGCCAGTGGTGTATATGTGCAACAAGGAGAAATTCGAGAACGACGGTACTCATTTTGACGTCAACCACTGCACAACTATCGCGTGGTCCACTGAGGATGCCGACGAATTTTGTTCCAGACTGATCGCGACACTACGTCGCTCTTTGGACCTATAGCCTGTCACCCATAGCTATTCTGACGACGGGATTCCTGGCTGGGCACAAAAGGACTACGATGAAAATGCCAACGTTCAACGCGATCGATGTAGAAACGGCAAACGCCGACCGGGCAAGCATATGCCAGATAGGCATCGTGCAGGTGCGTGATGGGGAGATTGTCGACCGATGGCAGAGCCTGATAGATCCGAAGGACTGGTTCGATGAGTTGAATGTTTCCATTCACGGTATCGACGAGCGGAAGGTGAAGAACAGCCCCACCTTGCCGGAAGTGCGTGACGAGTTGCGCAAACGGTTGCGTGGCTCGGTTCTGGTCAGTCATTCTGCATTCGATCGCGTGGCCTTCGAGCGCGCGATGACACGGTACGGCCTTGAACAGCTTCAAGTTACTTGGCTCGACAGCGCAAAGATCGCCCGCCGCGCATGGCCGGACCGCTTTGGACGCAAAGGTTATAGTCTCAACAAGGTCGCCGACGCCCTCGGCATTCAGTTCAGTCATCATGATGCTGCGGAAGACGCCAGAGCTGCGGCGGAGATCGTGCTTCGGGCGTGTGCGGAGACCGAAACCGACATTGACGCTTGGTTGCGCCGCGTAGATCGCCCGATCTTCCCTGGAACCACGCCATCGGCTAAGCGAGAGGGAAACGTAGATGGGGCATTATCTGGCGAAACCCTGGTCTTCACCGGCGCACTCACCATTGCTCGGCGGGAAGCAGCAGATATGGCCGCAGCGGCAGGGTGCAACGTGGCCGAAAACGTCAGCAAGAAGGTCACCATGCTCGTAGTCGGAACACAGGACAAAACAAAACTCCTAGGCTACGACAAAAGCACCAAACATCGGAAGGCAGAGGCGCTCATCGCGAAAGGTGCGGAAATCGAGATTCTCTCCGAGAGTGACTTCCTTGACCTCATTGCCGTGGCTGGATCGTAACGCTTCAAGGTCGGTCAAGCCGTTGCCGGCACAGAAGTCTGGATTTCGGCTTTCGACCGAACTGCACGAGGATATTTCAGGCTATTGAATCAGCTACTGGTACATACCTTTCTTCTACCTTTCGCTCAAGAGTAGAACGCACCATCTCTATGGGGCAAAGCCAAGTCAACCCGACATCGCATAATTCGACAGGGTCTCCAAGGACTGGAAAATGCCAATGACGAAACATACAAACGATAGAACAACTAACGCGAGAGCAACATGCCGAACCACCTCGGCCTTGGTCCTTTCCGCTTTCTCATTAAAGCCTTCCCCAGTCGCTCGATAGTAGAAGAGCTGTGCAAAGTAGGCAAACACTGTACTGAATGCACCGACGATGACCCCCAAGGCGAACAAAAAGACCGCGCACTTTGCAGAGGTCAAGGCACTGGAGACGAATCTCTCAGACCAAACTTGTCCAACGAAGGCCAAAATTGCCGCCGCACTCGCTCCGTTTATCAGCATTGCCGCCTTTATGGCCCCTTGCCCCAAGGTGACAAGCGAATTGGCCAAGTCTGCCCGCTCCTGATCCGTTGCCATTGACTTCACCCTTTCCCGAAGTTCCTTCACCGGCCGCCCCGTCATCACGATCCGAACAGCGCGTCGATATCCTCATCGGTCAGCCCCAGCGGCCCCCGGCCCGCGCCCTTGAACAGCGCGTCGGCGAGCGCCTGCTTGCGCGCCTGCATGCGCTGGATGGCGGCCTCGACGGTGTTCTCCGCGATCAGCCGGTGCACGAAGACCGGCTTGTCCTGGCCGATCCGGTGCGCCCGGTCCATCGCCTGGCGCTCCGTTGCCGGGTTCCACCACGGATCGTAGACGATCACCGTGTCGGCCGCGGTCAGGTTGAGGCCCGTGCCGCCGGCCTTGAGGCTCACCAGGAACAGCGGTACTTCTTCCGACTGGAAGCGCGCGACCTGATCGTCCCGATCCCCGGTCGACCCGTGCAGCATGGCGTAGCCCCAGCCGCGGGCGGCAACGTCCCCCTCGATCAGCTTCAGCATCTCGACGAACTGGGAGAACACCAGCACCCTGCGCCCCGCGGCGACCAACTCGTCCAGCAGCGCGAGCAGCCGGGTCCGCTTGGCGCTGGCTGTCACCTTGCGGGCGGCGTCGAGCTCGACCAATCCCGGGTCGCAGCAGACCTGGCGCAGCTTGAGCAGGGCATCGAGGATCGCGATGCGCGACGCCGCCAGCCCACGCGCCGCGATGGCCTCGCGGACCCGCTTGTCCGTCGCCGCGCGGATGCTCTCGTAGAGCGCGGCCTGGTCGCCTTCGAGCGGGACGAGCTCGTCGATCACCGTCTTCTCGGGCAGCTCGGGCGCGACCTCTTCCTTCGTGCGCCGCAGCAGGAAGGGCTTGAGCCGCGTCGACAGCAGCCGCTGCCGGGCAAGGTCCCCGTGCTTCTCGATGGGAGTCCGGAAGTCGGCCGTGAACTTCCTGCGGTTGCCGAGCAGGCCCGGCACCAGCCAGTCGCAGAGCGCCCACAGCTCCTGGAGGTTGTTCTCCAGCGGCGTGCCGGTCAGCGCCAGGCGCTGGCGGGCGCGGATTTCCCGGATGCGCTTCGATACCGCAGCCGCCGGGTTCTTCACCGCCTGCGCCTCGTCCAGCACCGCGATCTCGTAGTCACGGCCGAACAGCGCGTCGCCGTCCCGATCGAGCAGCGGATAGGTCGTGACGACCAGATGATGATCCGCAATCTTCGCGAACCGTTGCCGCCGGCCGGGGCCGTGCAGCACCAGGACCCGGAGATCGGGCACGAAGCGTTCGGCCTCGCGACGCCAGTTGCCGACCAGGCTGGTCGGCACCACCAGCAGGCTCGGCCGCTCCGCCTTCTCCTCCAGGTGCCGGTGCGCGAGCAGGGCGAGGGTCTGCACGGTCTTGCCGAGCCCCATGTCGTCCGCCAGCACCCCGCCGAAGCCGCTGACGGAGAGCGCCTTCAGCCAACCGTAGCCGGTGCGCTGGTAGGGGCGCAGTTCGCCCTTGAGCGCCGCCGGCGGCGGTTCCTCCGGCGTCTCGGCCAGCGCCTGCAGCCGGGCGCCCAGATCGAGTATCTCCCGCCCGCCGGTCCAGGGCGCGCCGCTGCCCTCCAGCGCGTCGGCCAGTTCGAACAGCCGGCCCGCATCGGCGCGGTGGAACTCCAGCAGCCCCTGGGCTTCCAGGAACGCCTCGGCAAACGGCCCGAACCGCATGGCGTCCAGCACGGCCCAGCTGCCGTCGTCCAGCCGGACCTGGAACGTCCTCCCGGTCAGATGGCGCTCGATGTCGAACCCCGCCTTGAGCCGGCCCCATTCGTCGACCGGCAGCTCCGCGACCAGCTGCAGCACGATCGGCGCCACGTCGAACTTGCTGCCGTCCGCCTCCAGCGAGAGGCGGAGCGAGAACCAGTCGCCGTCCGTGTCGTCCAGCGCGGTCGAGAACGCGACCGGCCCCAGGTGCAGCCGGAACGGCCATGACCCGTCGATCTCGATGCGCCAGCCCGCGGCCCGCAGCCGCGGCAGTGCCCTGGCGGCGAAGCCGGCGCCGGTCCCGCTCGCATCCTCTTCCCCCTCGCCGGAGGGCGGGAACACGATATCGGCCTCCGGCAGTTCGTCCTTCGGGAGCCCGTAGCGGAGCCGCTCGCCGTCGGACCAGGCGTAAGGTTCTGCCGCTTCCCGCAGGGTTCCCAGGAATCCCGCCTCGCGTGTCCGATCGCGCCGGACGATCACATAGCCGTCTCCGCCCCTGACCGCGATGTCGTCCCCCTGTCCGGCGCGCAGCCGGCCCCCCGTTCCCGGATAGACGATGTCCAGCCGGGCGCAGGGATAGAGGACGGCATCGCCGCGTCCGACGGCGACGACCCGCCTGCCGTCGTGCGCGTATCGCATCGGCCGGTGCTCGCGGCCGAACAGCCTCAGCACCGGCTCCGGCCGGACATCGTTCCGTTCCTCGACCCGGTGCAGCTTCGGCACGGGCGCGTGCTGGCCGATCCGGGAGAGTTTCGCGGCGACGGCGGCGGCCGAGCCGCGCTCGACCGGCGGCGCGGCCGCGAACCAGGCCCCCAAGCGCGCCGGCATGCCGGTCTCCGCGACGCCGATTTCGCCGGTCTCCGGGTCGAGGAACAGCGGCGTCGGGAAGGGCAGCAGCGTCAGCGGCGCGCCGGCGTCGTCGCGCGCCGCGACCCGCTGCCGGCCGGCACCGTCGACCTCCCATAAGAGTTCGCAGCGCCGCGGTTCCGACCACGAGAGCGCCACGCCATGGATGTCGTCGGCCCGCGCGCGACCGGTCTCGCCGATCCCGCGCACCAGCGCGATCAGCTCGTCGCCCTCCGGCCAGTCGTAATGCCAGGGCCAGATGCCTCTCCGGTAATGGTCGAGCTGGCCCAGGAACGCGGCGTCTTCCGCGGTCGCGAACCCGCCTTCCGCCGACGCCGTGCCCTCGCGGTATTCCCGGACATTCCGGCCGACCTCGCCGTCCAGCTTCAGGTAGCCACGCCAGAGATCGATGCGCATGCCGGCCGCCGCGTCGCGGCGGATGACATAGAACAGGTGGTCCCGGCCCGGCTCGGGCGGACCGGTCGGACGGGTGCCCGGCTTCGCCGGGGTCGATCCGGGCCAGTCGGCCAGCCAGCGGCCGACGTCCGTCGACGCGTCCTCGTCGGCGCTCCGGGCGACGATGCAGCGCGCCTCCGGCGAGAGATGCCGGCCGGCGAGCAGCAGGGCGGCCATGTGCTTGCAGTTGCGGCCGACCGGACAGGAGCAATGCCCTTCGAGCGGAACGAGAGTCCCGTTGGCGCCGGATTCGCAGGAGACCGCGACCGTATAGGGCTCGGGACGGCTGCCCGAGACTTCGCCATGGAGCCGGCCGTCCGGGCCGAACCGGGCCGAACGCACCTTCCCGCGCCGGTAATACTCCAGACCCCGCAGATACGCGGCTTCCCCGACCGCCTGCTCGATGTCGTCCGTCGCGAAGGTCGCCAAGCCGGTTCGTCTCCTCTGGCGCCGTGGAGCCGCAGGCACCCGCAGGCGCGCACGATCCGGGAAAAGGTTCGGCCGATCCCCCCGCGCCGTCTCGCCTTCCGTGCCCGGCTCCGCCCGCGCGCGGGGTGCCGCCGGATCACCCTATGGACGATCCGGAGACAGGGTCAAGCCCGCGGCTGGAGCAGCCCGCGGCTGGAGCGGCGTCGGCACGGGGAATTGCCCGTCGGCGACGAGACGGGACCGGCGGCGGCAATGCGCCTGCCGCGCCGGCGGTGTGCCCTCCACCGCCGAAAGGAAAGGCGAAGCGGCGGGTGGGCGACGGTTCGGAGCCTGAGGGCGTCGGACCGTGCCACAGCCTCCGGAGCCTGCCGATGACCGACCCCGTGACGATTTCCGCCGACTACACGCTGCGC
>JAPPIT010000047.1 GCA_028820505.1 Defluviicoccus sp. | reverse complement strand
CGCCGATGTCGAAGCTCGTCACCTTGCTGGCCGCGAATTGCGGCATGCCGGGGTTGAAGGTGCCGGGCCACACCTCGGTGGTTCGGGCGAATTCGCCCTTGAGCGTCAGATCGTCGTAGACCAGCCCGCCGTAGACATCGAAGGCGGGGTTGTTGTCCTCGCAAGCGCCGAAGTGGACGATGGGGAAGCCTTGGCAGTAGGCCGTGCCATGTAGATAAGAGGCTCCGAGAAGAAGCGTGGCGGCCGAGCCCAGCTCGAAGCTGTAGTTCGCGTCGGCGGCGAAGTTGTTCAGCCTGCCCGGAACGGCGGTTCCGTTCACCGGAGTGTTGGCCGCACGAAACTGCGCTCCTCCCTGGATGCCCATGACGGACAGGTTCAGCCCCTCGCTCGCGTAGCCCACGGTCACGCCATTGGCCAGCCCCCCGAAGACGTGCCATACGGTCGAGGCGCTGAACGGGTTGACGGTGTCGGTCAGGCCGAACGGCACCGCCATCTTGCCGACGCTGGCGTAAAAGGGGGACTTGTCGAGATCGCCGAACAGCACCCAGGCGCGGCGCATCTGGAGCTGGTTGCGATCGATATCGGTATTCGTGCCGTCCCCGAAGCTCTGTTCCGGATCGAACAGCATTACCGCATGGCCGGTGAGCCAGTCGCCGAGCGTTCCGGTGAACCCGAGTTGCGCCGAATGGATCGTTGCTTCCGACACCCTGTCTCCGACCTGGTTCTTGGCGGTCGGGTGGCGCATCAGATACCCGAACTTGTCGTTACGGTTGCTTCTCTGGTAGTTGGCGATCGCCGTCACCGCCCCATGCACGTGCAGGCTGTCGGGCGCCAGCGTCCCGTCATTCCGGCGTTCGAGAACCAGACGCTGCTTGCGATTGATATCGGTCGTCGGGTCGAGGACGTCGTAGCCGAACCTGGAATTCGTGCGCACGAAACGAGCGGCGGGCGCCTCCTCGGCAGGATCGGCCCGGGAAGGCGTTGCGCCTTGCGCCTTGAGCGCTTCAATCTCGTTGTGCAGTCGGCGGTTTTCCGCTTCCAGCGCGTCGAGCCGTTCGAGAACGAGATGGGGCGCCGGGTCGGGGGCGGCCACGAGTGCCCGCGCCGGTTTGCGCCCGGCAGACTCCTCCTCCGATGGGGGCCGGGGCACGGGCACGCTCGCCGCCCGCGCGGCCCCGGTGGAGGCGCGGGCGACGAAGCACTGCATCCCGCGAGCGGCGATCGTGGCGCATGTGGCCGCGGCTTCGCCACGGCGAGCGAAGACATCGGTCAGCACCACTCGGAACAGCCCATCGCCCTTCGAATCGTCGATGACCAGCGCACCGGCCCGGGGCATGTCCGCGAGCGACGGCGCCAGCGCCGCCCTCGCCTTCGCCGCACGGGTCTCGCTCCTGAACGCCCCGAGCTGCACCCGCCAGACCGCCGGCGGGTGCCGCCCGGCTGCGGACGCCGGGGCCGGGCGCAGTCGGGACGTCGCAATGAGCGAGGGCGTCGGCTCGCGCCGGGCAGACCGCTTCGGCGCTGCGGTTACGGCCGATGGGAGTGTCGCCGCAGTCCGGTTCACATCGATAAAGATCGGACGCGCTGGCACGGTGATGTCCACGCCCGACCGCGAATACGCGTGTGTCGGGAAAATGGCGGCGAAGACGGCGAGGAGGACCGGGCACGCAACGAGCGCGCCCCTGAGCCCGAACGGGGGCAGGCCGGCCGCACGTGGAAGGCGGCAGGCGTTCGGTGGAGCCGCTCGCGCGGGCGGCGAAGGCTCAGGCCCGCAATCGGCTCCGCAAGCGTCGTCCGGCCTGGTCATGGCATTCCGGCGCTCATGGTGGGAGCGCGATCTGCGGCAAGATCGAAACGGTCCGCCGGGCGGGTTCCATCGATGCAATCGTCCGCGAAGCCGGCCGCCCACACCGTCCCTGCACCGATCCCGATCACCCGGTCGATCATACCCGAACTCCTCTGCCTGATGCGACGTTCCGGCGAAGAGCAATTCCCGCGCATCCGGCCGCAGCGGAATACGGTGTACGTCTTGGAGTCTCCTGTCATACTCCACCCGCGCGTTTTCGACACGAAACGTTCCAGTACCCGACCCGGCCTGCAACGGTCGTTCGACGGGGCATCGCCGGGCGGTTCAAGTCACTCCATCGGGATGCGGATGACGACACCGCCCATCACGTCGCCCACCTTGAGGTCCCTGCGCGGGGAGTCCTTGTGGCCGTTGTGGCAGTTGATGCAGGCCTCGACCACCGCGTAGTCGGGATAGACCGCGGCGAAGTAGCGCTCGCCGCCCAACTCCTCCTCGCCGTAGAAGTTCTCGCCCTCGTTCTCGAGGACGTATCGGAGGCCCTTCCTCTCCAGATCCGTCCCGGGGCCGTTCTTCTTGTTGATCGGGTTCAACGACAGGAGCGCGTAGGAGAAGTCCTCGGTCTGGTCCATGACCCGCTCCGCGCCGAAACGGAACATCTGCGCCGGCAGCGGCAGCGCCGAGTCGTCCTCGAAGTGCTCGGACGCGGTGATGACCTTCTTGTCCACCGTCAGCCGCTGAACCACCATGCGGGTATAGACCTCGCGGTCCGCCGACATCACCTGGTACAGCATGTCGGCGACCTTGCGGAACGGAATCCCTTCCGCCGCCACCGCCGAGCCGATACCGAAGGCGAGCACGGCGATCGTCAGCAACGTTCGTTTCATGGCCGGTCTCCCCTGCCCGGTTCCGATATCGGTGCAAGGGAAGGGGCGAGCCGGGCCGTCATCCGCCGGCTTCCCGCTTCGTTGCCTGGGCGCGCCGTGTCGCCCATCCGATGCTCTCGACCCGAACCGCGGGCGTTCCTGTGAAGTTTCGCTCCACCAGGGCGCCATCCGCAAGCGCGTTCAGCGAGAAGCCGAGCCCGTGGCAGTCGAGGCAGACCGGACGGATCATCTTCTCGTTCGGCCGCAGATTGTCGTTCTGGTTGTGGTCGGTCGCGATCCTGCCGCGGCGCTCCGTCTTCGGCATGTGACAGGTCGCGCAGCTCACCCCCGTGCCTGGAGGCGCCTCGCCGGCGAGCTCGGCCCGCCAGAGCGCGTGGTGGGGGCTCGCGAAATACGCCCGCGTGTGGGGATCGTCGTGGCACGACGCGCACGCTTCCGCCGCGGCGTGGCGGACATCGACCGCATGCGGCGTGTGGCAGGTGCCGCAGTCGAGCGTCCCGTGCGCGGCGTCGGAGCGCATCGGGATACGGGCTTCCGCGACGGTCATGGTCGTTGGCGGGGCCGGGTCCGCCAGCCACAACGCGACCGTCTCCGGCACGAATTCGGAGAGCCCGATCTTCCGCAGCTGGCGCAGCGGGTCGCGGGGTTTCGCGACCCGGGGATGCCGGCGCATGCCGTGCCGGCCCAGCACGAAGGTCCTCGCCTGCGGCCTGTGGCAGTCCTCGCAGACCGCCGTGCCCGGCGCCTCGATCCAGCTTGCCTCGACCGTCTCCCGCGTCGCGTTCTTTCCCGCCTTCGGCGCGTGGCAGGCGCCGCAATTCACGCCCGCCGCCGCGTGTCCGGAGTCGGCCCAGCGGTCGAGCCAGGCCGGATCGGCGAGCGCGGCCCGGGGCGCGACCGCGTCGCCGCGCGCGAGCGCCGCCCGGGCGGGCCGCTTCCGGACGCGCTGGCGCGCGGACAGCTCGTGCGCGGGCGCGTCCGCCAGCCAGGGTTCGCCGGCGTGGCGGACCAGGAACTCCTCGTAGAGCGCGCGGTTGTCGTGATAGTTGTGGCAGCCCGCCGAGGCGCAGGTATCGAAGGCGAGGCCCGCGTGGGAAGGCCGCTCGGCCCGAACGTCCTGATCCCCCTCCGAGTGGCATGCCACGCAGAAATCCATCGCGACGGTAACCGCGCTGGCCCGCACGATCTCGGGGCGGTGCTCGACGTGGCAGGTCGTGCAGAGCCGGGCGTCGAGCTTTTCCCAATAGACCGCCATTCGCGGGTTGCGGAACTTCCTGCGCGGGTGGCTGTCGTCGGCCGCCTTCAGCTCCTTGTCGTGGCACTTCCGGCAGGCGCGGTTGAGCGCCTTCTCCGCCTTGGCGGCGCTGGCGAAGGCGGGCGCGGCATGGCAGGTCTCGCAGGCCAGCTCGATCTGGTGGTGGGCGTCGGTGGTCTCGCCGATCAGCAACGCGCTCCGGTCGCCCCCGACCGTCATCGCCGCCGCGAACCAGGCGGCACCCGCGAGCGTCGCCGCCACCACCGCCCACGGAACGATCTTCGGCGACACCCGGCGCCCCCTCAATACAGGTAGACGCTAAGCAGGTGGACGATCAGCAGCGCGGGCAGCGGGCAGATGGCGACGGCGTGCAGTCCGATCAGCAGCCGGTTCTGCCTGCCGGTCTTGCGGATCCCCATCTTCCGCAGCCGGGGCGTCCCGCCGATCGCCGCCCCGGCGAGCGCGCCGGAGAGCAGGGCGGCGACGAAGAACGCCATCAGCGCGGCGTTCATGTTGGCGCCGAAGCGAAAGCCGGTATGGGCGAACAGGACCAGCACGCAGGCGATCCCGAGAACGATATGGAACAGCCGCCAGCCGTGCGAGCCGGCGATGCGGGCCACTAGGCGCTTCTTGACGATCGTCGCGACGCCGAGCCCCGCGACGCTGAGCCCGAGCAGCAGGTAACCGCTCCACTGCTTCCAAACCCCGTCGTACCAGAGGGACTCGAACAGGCCGGGGCCGAACCGGTCCGCCAGCGGGATCGGCGGGGAGAGCAGCGTCGCGGCGACCCCCAGCCCGCCGAAGGCGGACAGCACCAGCAGCAGCTTCTGGAAGCGCGCCGCCCGGGCGCGGGCCTCGCGGACGACGGTGCGCTGGATGTCGGCGATCGTGCCCGCCACCTCGCGGCCGATCAGGTCCATCCGGCGCAGGAGCGCGATCCGGGGGCCGAACGCCGCGACGTCCCGGTCGGGAAAGAGGTCGGGGAGAATCTCGCAGGCATCCACCAGCGAGATCAGGGCGACGTCCCGGGGGTGGGGGATGTCGTCGGACAGCACGTCCTCGATGCGCGCCTTTATCGTGCGCACCGCGCCGTCGTCGAGCGCGGGGTAGCGAACGGCGCCGAAGGCCCACAGGAACCGCCCGTCCCGGCGCTCCAGAACGCCTCGCCCGGCCAGACTCTCCAGCGCCTGTTCGCGGAGGACCGCGGCGTCCTCCCTAGACAGCACCCCGACCCATGTCCGGGTGTCCGTCGTGTCGGTACGGGCTACGATCTTTTCCAGCACGCGGTCGAGCATCGGATTGCCGGTGGGCGCCGGATCGATCGCCACGAGCTTCTCGAGGTCGGTGTCGATCCGGTAGGCGAAGGCGAGGTCCATCAGCACCGCGCCGGCGAGCGCGCATTCGAAGGCGTGCTCCTCGACCGGCAGGAACACGCCTTCCTCGTCGCCCAGCAGGAGAAGGATTTCCTCGGCAAAGGTCAGCATGGGCGTGCCCAGAAACGCCGGGAACGATCCGACACGACATTACAACGGCCCGTCAACGATGCGCCCCTCGATACAGCGCTTCGCGCCTGCCCGGGTTGAGGGTTCCGTCGCCGTCCCACCATACTCTCGTCCTTACCGGCGGCAAAGCCGCGCATCGCTGGGTCGCTGGGGGGTGCACGTCCTGATTTTGCGGGGTTTAGAAAAGTCTTGGTTCCGCTACGATATCTGTTTCCTGCGTTCAGAGACAGATGGAGGCGGACATGGCCAGCGCCGATCACGACGGCCTCGTCGAGCAGCGTGGCGAGCTTCTGCGGGAGATTGCGGGCATCGGCGACCTTCGCCAGGGTTCGCTCAGGGCACAGTACCGCAAGTGCGGCAAGCCCAGCTGCCGCTGCGCAGTCGAGGGTGCGCGGGGGCATGGTCCCTACTGGCTGTTGACCTGGCCGGACAGGGAGACGGGGAAGTCCCGCGGCCGCACCGTTCCCGCCGATGCCATCGAGGGAACGCGGGCGCAGATCGCGGAATACCGGCGGCTTCGCGGGCTGGTGCGCGCGCTGGTCGAGGTCAGCGGCCGGATATGCGATGCCAGGCTGGACGCGGACAAGCCGGCCACGCCGGGAAAAAGGGGGGTCTCGACGCGGCGATCGCGGAGGAGATCGAGGCCGAGGTCGAGCGGCTGATCGGCGCGGGCGTCGTCGATGACTTCCAGGCGATCGAGACCGAAGCGCGGCGGGTGGCGTTGCGGATCATGGGGCAGGCCGTCGCCCACAGGCTCAATGCCGACCGTTCCGACGACCGGGGACCGTGGCTGTCGTGTGCGTGCGGCGGCGAGGCGCGCTTCGCCGGCCGCCGGCCCAAGACCTTCACCACTGCGCCCGGTCCTCTAACGCTGGATCGCGCCTGGTATCGCTGCGACTCCTGCCACACCGGCTTCAGCCCGCGCGACCGCGCCCTCGGCATGGAGAACACCTTCCTGTCGCCGGCGGCGCTGCGCATGATCGGCATCGCCGCCGCCAGGACCGGCTTCGAGGGCTCCAGCGCCCTGTTGCGCGAGCTGGCCGGCCTCGCCGTCGCGCCGAAGACGGTGGAACGACACGCCGAGGCGCTCGGGCGTGAGATCGCCGGCGACGAATGCCGCGTGATCGAACCCGAACCGTCCGATGCCCCCACCCTCTATCTCGGCCTCGACGGCACCGGCGTGCCGGCGCGCAAGACCGAGGTCGAGGGCCGCGCGGGCAAGCAGCCCGACGGCTCCGCCAGCACCCGCGAGGCCAAGCTTGCCGTCGTGTGGTCGGCGGAGACCGTCGACAGGGAGGGGCGCCCGGTGCGCGATCCCGGCTCCGCCACCTACAACGCCGCCATCGAATCCATCGCCACCCGCGCGTTCGACCCCGAGCCCGCGCCCTTCGCCCGGCGTGTCATCCTCGGAGACGGCGCGCCGTGGATCTGGAACTTCGCCGATGAGCACTTCCCCGACGCCATCCAGATCGTCGACATCTTCCACGCCAAGGGACACCTGTTCGACGCAGCCAGGGCGAACCCGCCCGGCGGACGGCGGCGTGTCGTTGGTCTCGCTGACGCTCAACCTGTTCGACGATTTCGATCTGGGCCTCGGGTTGAAGCCCTACGTGGGTGGGGCATCGGGCTGAGCCGGATTTCCAAGACGTCAGGCACCGGCGGCGGGCCGACCGCCGATGACAGCGATACCGTGTTCCCCTACCGGCTCGGCGCCGGCGTCGGCTACGCGTTCGGCGGCCCGTCCGGCCGACCGATCGTCGTCAGCCTGGACTTTCGGCGCTTCGTAACCGCGGACCCGAGCTTCAAGGGCTCGGTGACGGGAACGCCGTTCGACGTGGAGATCGGCGGGACCTATGTGGGCGTCGGCCTCCGGTACGGGTTCTGAACGCGCCTTGAGGCGAGAGCGCGGGGGAGGCTAGAGTCGCGCTGGCCTGCGGGGAGGCGGAAGCTCTGGCGAAGCCGGGACCTGCGACATCCGATGGCGCGAGCCCGGACATCCGGGCGCGGGAGGTGGGTGCGCGCCTGCGCGAGGCGCGCATCGCGTCGGGCCGCGACACGAAGGATCTCGCGCGGGAGCTGCGGATCCGCGATGCCGGGCTGCTGGCGATCGAGGACGGGCGTCTCGACGATCTCCCGGCCGGTCCTTTCCGGACCGGCTACGTTCGGTCGTACGCGAACCGTCTCGGTCTCGACGGGACGGCGCTCGCCGCGCGGGTCGCCCCCGAGGGCAGGCCGCGGATTCGCATGTTCCTGTTGGACACGGAGGGACATCTCTCGGGTCGGCGGGTTCTGGTACTTGCGGCGGTGCTGGCTGTCGCGGCGGGCGGCGGATGGTATCTGGCGGCCGGCAGCGGCGCCCCGCCAGACCGGACCATGCCGATGCCCGAGTTGTCGAGGGGGCCGGCGCCGGCGAGCCCGGTCTCCGGGGAGCAGAACGGCACCGTGCCGGTTCCGGACCCGGCGGCGGCGCAATCCGGGGCCGGGTCCGCGATATCCGGGCGATCGACGGAAACCGATCCCGGACCGCCGGATGGCGTCCGGCATATGGCACCGGCCTTGCCCACGGGGGAAGCTGCTGGGGAGCCGCCCGGCCCGCCGAACGCGGAACGAATCCGCGCGGTCCAGCGCGCGCTGGCCAGGCTCGGCTACGACCCGGGACCGTTCGATGGCACGATCGGGCCCCGGACGCGGGCCGCGATCCGCGCCTTTCAGGCCGCCTCGGGTCTGGCGGCGGACGGGAAACTGACGCCGGAGCTGGAGCGCGAGATCCGCTCCGCCGCCGCCGCGACCGGTTCATGACCGCCGCGGTCGACAGAGTCGTTGTCGCTCGCCGAGGCGGGCTACTTGGCTCCGCCGAGGAACCCCCCCAACCGGCGAGCAGGCTGCAAAGTCGGAACCGGGATCGGGCGCCTGAATCGGTGAATACACGCGGGTCCAGACCGTCATCGACAGTCTGCTGCCGCAACCGGCGGTGGGCACGACGCTGACGCGCGGGGGTAACGATCGGCGGCGGGGAAGAACGAACTGGACATCAACTTGTTCGATTACAACAAAAAATCAAAGTGTTAAAATTGCACTTTGATCCGCGCGGGGTCCCGTGTCCCGTCCGGCGGCCGCGCCGGGCGCCGGCCC
>JAPPIT010000006.1 GCA_028820505.1 Defluviicoccus sp. | reverse complement strand
CCCCCCCCCCCCCCCCCCCCCCCCCCCCCCCCCCCCCCCCCCCCCCCCGCGACGCCCGTTTCTGCGGCGGGGGGCCGGACCTCACGTGTTCACGTTCGATCTGTTGTGGAACGCGCTCGTCGCGGGCGTGCTCCTCGGGGGGTTCTACGCGGCGGTGAGTCTCGGGCTGTCGATCACCTTCGGCCAGCTCGACATCGTCAACATCTCCCATCCCGCCTTCGTCATCCTCGGCGCCTATATCGCCTATATGGGCAATGAGTGGTGGGGGCTCGATCCGATTCTCACCGGAGTGGTCGCGGCGCCGATCTTCTACGCGGTCGGGGTCGGCACCTACCGCTTCTACTACGAAGCCTTCGAACGACGAGACGACGAGGCGCTGCGCGGGCTCGCCTTTTTCTTCGGCGTGATGTTCATCGTCGAGGTCGCTCTGATCATGGTCTACGGCGTCGATTTCCGCTCGGTCCAGGCGCCCTATATCGGCCAGAACTGGGAGATCGGGGCGATCGGCATCCCGACGCGGATGTTCGTGCCCTGCATGGTCTCGATCGTCATGTTCATCGCCGTCTACACCTATCTCGCGCGCAGCTTCACCGGGCGCGCCATCCTCGCGGTCTCGCAGGACCGGCTGGCGCTTGAGCTGATGGCGGCCGACCCGGTGCGGGTCAAGCAGGTGGGCTTCGGCCTCGGCATCGCCACCGCGGCGATCGCCGGCGCGCTGCTGATCATCATCATCCCGATCGAGCCCTCGGTCGGGCGGCTCTATATCGGCCAGATCTTCGCGATCGTGGTGCTCGGCGGGCTGGGCTCGATCACCGGCACGCTGGTGGCGGCGCTGATCCTCGGTATCGCCGAGAGCCTGGTGTCGACCTTCTACGGACCGTCCTGGGCGCCGGCGGTCGCTTTCGGTGTCCTTCTGCTGGCGCTTGCGATACGCCCGCAGGGCCTGTTCGGACGCTGAGCGATGGCGGGAATGAGGCGTTTCTGGATCGGCGCGGGCCTGGTGATTGCGGCTGGCCTCCTGCTCTCGACGACCGACATCATCGCCAACAGCTTCTGGTTCTTCGCCGCCTACGTGGTGCTGCAATACGTGGTGCTGGCGACCGCCTGGAACATCATGGGCGGCTATATGGGCTACGTGAACTTCGGCAGCGCCGGGTTCTTCGCCATCGGCGCCTATACCGCGATCGTGCTGTACAACCTGATCAAGGCGCCGTTGCTGGTGATGATCCCAATCTCCGGCATCGTCTGCGGACTGATGGGGCTCGGCATGGGCTACCTCACGCTCAGGCTGCGCGGGGTCTATTTCGCCATCGGCACGCTGGCGCTCGCCGTGGTGCTCGAAACCCTGATGGTCAACTGGGACTATGTCGGCGGCGCGACGGGCGCCTATGTCATCCGCCCGCGCACGATGGAACCGTTCGGCGACTACGTGAAATTCCTGACCTTCGTGATGCTGGTCCTCGCGGTGGCGGCGGTGGCGGCGGCGCGCTGGATCGAGCGCGCCAAGTTCGGACGCGGGCTGCACGCCATCCGCGACGACGAGCTCGCCGCCGAATGCACCGGCATCCCGACGCTCAGGCTCAAGCTCGTCGCGACCACGCTGTCGGGCTTCCTGATGGGCGTCGCCGGCGCGCCGTTCCCGCTCTATGTCGGCTATGTCGAGCCGGTATCGGCCTTCAACCTCGCCTACGCGGTCAATGCCATCGCCATGCCGATGATCGGCGGGACGACGATGTGGGCCGGGCCGGTGATCGGCGCGGTCCTGCTCGGCACGGCGCAGCAGATCGCCAACGTCACCATCTCGTCCGAGCTCAACCTGCTGATCGTGGGGCTCGTGCTGGTGCTGTTCGTGACGCTGGCGCCGGAGGGGATCATCGGTCTGGTGCGCAAGTATTTCGGACGCGACCGATGACGGGAGAGACCATCCTCGAGGTGCGGGACCTGACGATGCGCTTTGGCGGCTTCGTCGCCCTCGATTCGGTCGATGCCGAGGTCCGTGAGGGCGAGCGGCTCGGGCTGATCGGGCCCAACGGTTCCGGCAAGACGACGATGATCAACTGCATCTCCGGGGCGCTCGGCAACTATACCGGGACGGTCCGCTTCCGCGGCCGCGACCTCGGCAGGAGCAAACCGCACCGGCGCACCAGGCTCGGCATCGTCCGCAGCTTCCAGATCCCGCGCCCGTTCAAAAGCCAGACCGTGCGCGAGAACCTCGCCATCACCATCGAATACGCGACCGGGGCCGCCGGGGCGGAGCGGGACGACCGGGCCGAAGCGGTCCTCCAGTCGATGGGGCTGGGCCCGCGCGCCGACGCGATCTCCGCCGGGCTCACCCAGATCGAGATGCGCAAGCTCGAACTCGCCCGCGCGCTTGCCGCCCGGCCGCAGCTGCTGATCTCCGACGAGGCGATGGCGGGCCTCTCCTCGGGCGAGGTCGACGAGCTTCTCGAGATCCTCTTCCGTCTCAACGAGGACGGGGTGACCATCATCATGATCGAGCACATCATGCGCGCGGTGATGCGGTTCTCCGAGCGCATCGTCGTGCTGGACGCCGGCAAGAAGATCGCCGACGGCGATCCCGACACTGTGGTCGCCGATCCCGCCGTGGAAAGGGCGTATCTTGGCGATTGAACTGAACGTCGAGGAGCTGGAGGCCGGCTACGGCACGGTGCGCGTGCTGCACGGGGTCTCGCTCAACGTGCGCGACAGCGAGACGGTGGCGCTCCTGGGCACCAACGGCAACGGCAAGTCGACCCTGCTCAAATGCATCATGGGCATCGTCCGGCCGGAGAGCGGGCGGATCGACGTCGAGATCGACGGCGAGAAAATCGACCTCATCGGGCTCGGTCCGCGCGAGGTGGTGGAGCGCGGGATCGGCATGGTGCCGGAAGGGCGCCGCCTGTTCCCGCGGCTCACGGTCGAGGAAAACCTGCATCTCGGCGCCTTCCGCAACGCGGCGCGGGCAAAGCTGTCGGACAACCTCGCCTTCAGCTTCGAGGCCTTCCCGGTGCTGGCCGAGCGCCGCCGCCAGCTCGCGGGCTCGATGAGCGGCGGCGAGCAGCAGATGCTCGCCATCGCGCGCGCCCTGATGTCGTCCCCGAGGCTGCTGCTGATCGACGAGCCGTCGGTCGGCCTCGCGCCGATCCTGGTCAGCCGGACGATCGCCAAGATCAAGGAGCTCAAGGACGAGCACGGGCTGACCGTCCTGATGGCCGAGCAGAACTTCAACCAGGCCATCAAGATCGCCGATCGCGGCTACGTCATCGTCCACGGAGAGATGGCGCTCGCCGGCGAAAGCGCCGACGCGCTGCGCGAGAACGAGCTCGTCAAGCAGTACTATCTGGGCACCGACCTCTAACTTCCCTCGATCGCGCGGCGGACCGCTTCGGAGTCTTCCTTCTTGTCGATCCGGGGGCGTTCGGTCTTGGCGTAGGTGTGTTTCTCGACCAGCTTGCCGTCGCGGAAGTGGAGGAGGTCGAGACCGCGCCAGCCGCCGGCGCGGTCGCCGCTCTCGAGCGTCAACAGCCAGCTGATCATCGCCTTGCCGGCCTCGACGTCGAGGAACATGTCCTCGGTGTGGAAGCGCATCCTGCCGTACTTGCCCTCGAACTGCGGTTCGAAGGCGGCGCGGATCGCTGCCTTGCCGACATGGCGCCCGCCGTGGAACTCGTCATAGATCGCGTCGTCCGCGAAATAGGCCATCACCTCGTCGATGTTCTCGCGGTTGAAGGCCTCGGTGAAATCCTCGACCCAGGTCTCAAGCCGTTCCCTGTCCACCGCCATCTCGTCCTCCCGCGGGTCAGCGCCCCGTCGTCAGCACCATCTTCCCCCTCACCCCGTGCTCCTGGAACATCGGGATCACCGACTGGAAATCCTCCAGCGCGCGCACGCCGGTGACCTGGGGGTTGATCTCGCCACGCTCGCACATCGCCATGATTTCCGCGACGGCATCGGCCATCAGATCCGGCCGGTGGCGGAAATGGAGGTCGAGCGCGACCCCCATCATGGTGAGGTTGCGCACGTTGAAATAGCCCGCCTTCGCCTCCGGGATGCGCCCGGCGGCGAACCCGACGGCGAGGATGCGGCCGGAGAACGCGAGCGCGCGGATCGCGGCGTCGAAGAAGTCGCCGCCGATCGGGTCGAGCACGATGTCGGCCCCGCGCCCGTCGGTGACCGCGTAAACCTGCTCGCGGAGCGCGTCGCGCACATTGTCGCCCGAGAGGTCGATCACGCAGTCGGCGCCGTGCGCCTCGATCAGCGCGACCCGCTCCGGCGACATCGAGGTCGAGCCGGCGATGGCCGTGGCCCCCCTGGCCTTGGCGATCTCGATCGCCGCGAGCCCCACGCCGCCGGATGCGCCGAGGACCAGGACCGTGTCCCCCGCGGCAAGCTGCGCCCGCACGACCAGCGCGACATAGGAGGTGAGATAGGTCGTCATCATCCCGGCGCCGGTCACGAAATCGACCTTGTCCGGCAGCGCCCAGCACCGTTCCTTCGGCACCACGCGCCGCTCGGCGTAGGCGCCGAAGGTGTAGACCGACGCCACCCGGTCGCCCGGCCCGACGTGGCTCACATCGGCGCCCACCGCCGCGACCGTGCCTGCCGCGTCGCGGCCCGGCACGAACGGCGTCTCCGGCTTGACCTGGTAGCGGCCCTGCATCATCAGCGTGTCGGGGTAGTTGAGACCGATGGCGTGGATGTCGATCAGCACCTCGTCCGGGCCCGGTGCCGGGTCCGCCACCTCTTCCAGCCTGTGCGTATCGAGCGGCCCGAAATCGCGCACCACCACACCGCGCATGACTCTCTCCCCCTGCATGAACCGGCGGGGAACCTAACACCCGGCCCTGCCCGGCGGAACCCTGGACCCCCGGCTTGACCCTTGCCGGACGCCTGACGACTATCGCGCCGAAATTCGCAAGACGAGGTATCCGGCATGACGCAGCGCGCGGGCGGGACGGAACCGGGCGCGGAGCACGATCTGGCGATTCCCTTCACCTCGGTGAGGGCGCTGCTCGACGCCTACAGAGCGCGCGACCCCGACCGGGTCGCGCTGGTCGATCTCGACCAGGAAAGCGCGATCACCTGGGGCGAGCTGCATACCGAGGCGAACCGCATCGCCAACTTCCTCCACCGGCGGGGGATCGGGCGGGGCGACCATGTCGCGGTCCTGTCGGACGAGCGCCTGGAGAAGCTGATCCTCTGGATGGGAATCTGGCGGGCCGGCGCGATCATCTGCCCGATCAACGTCGAGATGAACGTCGCCTACATCGCCCCGATCCTGCGCGGGATCGAGCCCCGGCTGACGCTCTGGCACGAGGCGATGGACGGGCCGCGGATGACGGACGGCGTCGGCGGCGAGATCGTCCGCTTCGCGCGCTGGGAGAAGGAAGCGCCGGGCGACCCGGACGCGGACGAGTTCTTCGCGCGGCTCGCGTCGGTGCCGGCCGCGCCCGAGCTCGATTTCGACAACGCGGCCGACGACATCGGCAGCATCTATTGCACCTCCGGCACCACCGACACGCCCAAGCTCTTCGTCTGCGACATGATGGGGCACTGGCTGTTCGGGCTGTCGACCATCGACCTGATCGGCCTGACCGGGGACGACCGGACGCTCGAATACCGGTCCTTCGGCTGGAACTCCGCCCAGGGCGCGAGCCTGCTGCCGTGGATGCAGACCGGCTGCACGCTGCACTTCGCGCGGCGCTTCTCGCACGGCCGGTTCTTCGACTGGATCAGGGACAACGGGATCACCTTCTCGATCGGCATCCCGACGGTGATCAACATGCTGCTCGACGATCCGGTGGAGATCGACCGCGAGGAAATCGCCTCGCTCCGCTTCATGAGCTCGAGCACGGCGCCGCTCGCGCCTGAGCGCTGGCAGCAGTTCGAGGACCGCTACGGCATCAGACTGCTTCAGTTCTACGGCTGCTCGGAAGGCGGCTGGGTGTGCGGGAACCGGCACTATTACAACCGCAAGGGAACCGTCGGACCGCCCGCCAAGCACCAGGAATTCCTCCTCGTCGACGAGGACGGCAATCGCTGTCCGCCCGGGGTCGAGGGCGAGGTCACGCTCGGCGGGCCGCAATGCGTGGTCGCCTCGATGTCGGTCGACGGAGAGCGCGAGGACCTCAGGGGCCGGCGCATCCATCTCGGCGATCTCGCGGTGATGGACGAGGACGGGTTCGTCACCGTGACCGGACGCCTCAAGGACCTGATCATCCGGGGCGGCGTCAACATCGCGCCCGCCGAGATCGACAACGTGCTGCTGCGCTATCCCAAGGTGCATGAGGCCGCCGCCGTCGGCGTGCCCGACCCGATCTACGGCGAGGAGGTCGTCTGCTACGTGGTCGGACGTTCCGGCGAGCACCTGACGGCGGACGAGGTCGTCGAGCACTGCAGGGCCGGCCTGCCCGAGTACCGGGTGCCCAAGGAGGTCCACTTCATCGACGCCCTGCCCAAGAACGACCGCGGCAAGGTGCGCCGGCCCGATCTCCGCGCGATCTGGGAGCGGGACCGCGCCGGCTAGGCGGGTTTCTCACGAGCGGCAGACGGTTCCGGCGAAGCGCGCAGCCTGCCCTGCGCCCCGCTGTCACCCCGGCCCTCCCCCACTTCGTCATGCCCGGACTTGTTCCGGGCATCCACGTCTTGCGGCATCGCGGTGCCGGCCGGGCGCGGGCGAGGCGGCGGAGGGACGTGGATGCCCGGAACAAGTCCGGGCATGACGTGATGGGGGCAACCCGCCAATGCACTCGAACTTCTCGATCGGGACACCAGACGGTTTTCCTACCGGTTGTCGCGCTCCGGTGTAATTTCGCTATGGCAACCGTTGATCGATTGTTTCGCGGGAAATGGCGGTTTTCTTTGCAATTCGCGCCGGAGACCGTAGATTTGCCTGCGGACACGGGCCGAGGCCCGGCGTTCTTCTTGCATGAGAGCAAGGCGCGTGGCGGCGGGATGGGCCCGCCGCTCGTTGAAGCCGCCGATTAACGCGGCAACACACCGCTCCGGCCGCCGACAAACGCGGTCATACGGAGACGCCAAGAGGAGACCCCATGAGCACTGCGAAGAAAGAAGCGCTCGGCGCACCCGTCGAGGCGATCAACGACCTGCGCAACTCCCTGGAGTGGCTCAGGTCCGAGGGCGACCTGATCGAGACCGACAAGGAGGTCGATCCCGACCTGGAGCTCACCGCGATCCAGAAGCAGATGGATGGCGGCTGCCCGATCCTGTTCAACAACGTCAAGGGCAAGCCCAACCACCGCCTCCTCACCAACCTGTTCGGCGACATCGAGGTCATCAACAAGATGTTCGGCTGGACCGACAACACCGACCGCACGCGCAGGCTCGCGCATGCGCTGTCGCACCCGCTCCCGCCGGAGGTGATCCCGCAGGACCAGGCGCCCTGCCAGCAGCACGTCATCGAGAACCCGGTCGACGTCAACGAGCACATGGTGCCGATCCGCCACACCACCTACGAGCCCGAGCTCACCGTGGGCTCCGGCAACCGGGTGGTGACCGGCGAATATTTCGACGGCGGATCCGACCTCGGCTACAACCGGATGAACTTCCGCTGGGGCAATGTCGGCACGTTCCAGATCTCGCCCGGCTCGCATATGTGGCAGGTCGTCTCCAAGCACTACAAGGACGACAAGCCGGTGCCGATCACGATGTGCTTCGGCGTCCCGCCGTCCTGCACGCTGCTCGCCGGCGCGGGCTTCGACTACGTGATCCTGCCGCAGGGCTGCGACGAGATCGGCATTGCCGGCGCGGTGCAGGGATCGCCGGTCCGCATGGTCAAGGCGCGCACCGTGGACGCGCTGGCGCTCGCGGACTGCGAGCTGGTGCTGGAAGGCTACGTCAATCCGCGCGACCGCCGCTACGAGACCGCGGAGGCCGAGGAGGCGGGGGTCCAGGGCCGGTTCCACTTCCACCCGGAATGGGCCGGCTACATGGGCAAGGCCTACAAGGCGCCGACCTTCCACGTCACCGGCGTCACCATGCGCGATCCGGCGACCAAGCCGATCATCTTCGCGCTCGGCGTCCACACCCTCGACGACCACAATATCGACACGACGGTGCGCGAGTCCGCGATGTTCGAGCTGTGCGAGCGCATGCAGCCCGGCATCATCCAGGACTGCGTGATCCCCTACTGCATGACCGATTGGGGCGGCGCGATCATCCAGGTCAAGAAGCGCAACCGGATCGACGAGGGCTGGCAGCGCAACTTCATGTCGGCGATCCTGTCGACCTCGCAGGGATCGCGGCTCTGCTTCGCGGTTTCCGAGGACACCGACCCCTACGACATGGACGACGTGATGTGGTGCCTGACCACACGGGTCAACCCGCATACCGACATCCTCAACCCGATCCCCGGCGGGCGCGGCCAGACCTTCATGCCGGCCGAGCGCATGACCGCCGGCGACCGGGAATGGACGGCGTCCAACACGCGCTTCGAGGGCGGCATGGGGATCGACGCGACGGTGCCGTTCGGCTTCGAGAGCGACTTCCTCAGGCCGGTCTATCCGATCGAGAAGGTGACCCTGGACGACTTCTTCACCGACGACCAGATCGCCAACGCCAAGGGCCGGATGAAGGGCTGGGTCCACTCGCTGGCGCGGACGGGGCGTTAACCCCGGCGCCTGTCGGCGAAAGTACGGAAGGGGCGGCCTTCGGGCCGCCTCTTTCTTTTCTTCGGCTTTCGCGATCCGAACACCCGTCCCGTATCCCGCTCCCGGTCTGCGGCGTTCCTGCGTTCGCCGTGCCGTGGCCTCCGGTCACGTGCTCTCGATCTCGCGCCGGGCCGCCGTCGCCAGGAAGGCCGACCGGGTCATGCGGCGCTGCCTCGCCTCGTCGTCGATGGCCTCGAGCAGGCCGCGGTCGAGGGAAATGTTCACCCGTCGCGAGGACCCGCGGTCGAGGAGGAGCGGGATCAGCACGAAGTCGGCGCCGCGCCGCCACTCGGCGAGGTCCGGGTCGGCCTTGATGGCGTCGATCGAGCGGGGCGCCGGAATCGGCTCGCCGTCGTCGCGAAGTCCCTCGACGTGGAACGCGAGGGCTTCGCCGCCTCGCCTCACCGCGTCGTCAACCGTGTCGCCGACCGAGACGCAGCCCGGGAAGTCGGGGAAGCTGACCCCGTAGCCGGCATCGTCCCGGTGGATGAAAGATACGTAGCGCATCGGTTCGTCCCCCTTACGCGTTCCAGCCCGCCTGCCGGTAGATCGACGCCACCGTTCCGCGCGGGATGTCCCTGTTCGGGTGCGGCACGGTGACGCGCCCCGGCCTGGTGGGATGCTTGAACTGCCAATGGCTGCCCTTGGTGGCGACATGCACCCAGCCGTCCCGTTGGAGCATCCGGATGAGCCGACGGCTGTTGCGTTCCACAACCCGACCCTTCGTTGTGTATAAATATACACAATAATTAGGTCCGGGCAACGGGTCGGGCCCGCTGGGCCTAGTGTCCCGATCGAGAAGTTCGAGTCATTGACGAGCTGTCCCCATCACGTCATGCCCGGACTTGTTCCGGGCATCCACGTTCCGCCGCCGCCTCGCCCGCGCCCCGCTATCGCACGAAGCCGCAAGACGTGGATGCCCGGAACAAGTCCGGGCATGACGAGAGAAGGGACCGGGCAGGGTAGCCCAGGGCGGCGCTTGCCTCACCCCTCGCGCAGGCGAAACCGCTGGATCTTTCCCGTCACCGTCTTGGGCAGCGTGTCGACGAAGTTGAACCAGCGCGGGTACTTGTAGCGGGCGAGCGCTTCCCGGCAGTGGGCCTTGAGCTCGTCCTCCAGCGCGGCGCCGGCGTCCGCCGCGTTGTTGAGCACGATATTCGCCTCGGGCTTGATCAGCCCGTCGTCGTCGGGGCGGCCCACGACGGCGGCCTCAAGCACCTTTGGGTGCTCGATCAGACGCGCCTCGATCTCGAACGGCGAGCACCAGAGCCCGCCGACCTTGATCATGTCGTCGCCGCGTCCGCAATTGATGAAGTAGCCGTCCTCGTCCCGGTAGTACATATCGCCGGTGTCGAGCCAGTCGTCGCCCAGCATCGTGGCGGCGGTCTTCTCCGGGTTGTTCCAGTAGAGCTTGGCCGCCGACTCGCCCCGCACCAGCAGCGTTCCCATCTCGCCCTCCGGCACGTCGGCGGCGTCCTCGTCGACCAGCCGCACCGCGTAGCCCGGCACCGGGCGGCCTGAAGAGCCGGCCTTCCAGTCGTCCTCGGTGTTCGAGACGAAGATGTGGAGCATCTCGGTCGAGCCGAGACCGTCCAGGATCAGCGTCCCGGTCTTCTCCTTCCAGCGCAGCATGACGTCGCCCGGCAGCGCCTCCCCGGCCGAGATGCAGATCCGGATCGACGACAGGTCCGGGCTCGCCTCCTCCATCGCGTGAAGCTGCTGGGCGTACATCGTCGGCACGCCGAAGAAGACGGTGGGGCGCAGCGCCTCGATCGCCTCGAAGGTCATCTGCGGCGTCGGCCGACGGTCGCTGAGCCCGATCGTGGCGCCGACCCAGAGCGGGAAGGTCATCGCGTTGCCGAAGCCGTAGGAGTGGAACAGCTTGCTCACCGAGAACACGCTGTCGTCCTCGCGGAGCCCCGCGATCGTCCTTCCGTAGCGCTCGCTGGTGCAGACCATGTCGCGGTGATGGTGGACGACGCCTTTGGGGTTCCCGGTGGAGCCCGAGGAGTAGAGCCAGAAACAATCGTCCATGGCCGTCGTCCGCGCCGGGGTCAGATCGGCGGATGCCGACGCCGCCTTCTCCCGCAGCCCGCCCGCGCCGTCGACCCGGAGGATTACCGGCGGCTTCTCGTCCACGGCGTCCAGCCCGCCTTCCACCGCCTCGGCCCATTCCTCGCTGTAGACGATGCCCCGGCAGCCCGAATCCTCGATCAGGAACCTGTAGTCCTGCGGCCGCATCATGGTGTTGACCGGTACCGGGACGATGCCCGCCTTGACCGCGCCGAAGAAGCAGAAGACGAATTCCGGGCAGTCCTTGACCACCATCAGGACCCGGTCGCCCCGCCCGATCCCCGCGCCCAGTAGCGCATTGCCGGTGCGCGCGACCTGCTCGGCGAGCGCGCGGTAGCTGGTCTCGCCCTCGACCGTGCGGATCGCGGTCTTGTCGCCGCGGCCCTCCTCCAGATGCCGGTCGATGAAAGGGATCGCGGCGTTGAAGACGTCGGAAAAGACGAGCCTCGACGGTGTCGCGGTCTCGTCGATGCGTACGGTGTTGTCCTTCACGTTCCCCTCCGGCGCCCGCTCGCTACGCGCGCATATTCGGTCGTTCCGCGCGGTCCGGCAAGCCGCCGAAGACGGTGCCCCGGCTTGACGCCGCAACGCAAACTCGTATTGATAGCCTCCGAATCCGCATCGTCTTCAACGCGCGATTTGCAGGCGTCCGACGCGCCGAACCGGAGCCTGATCGCCGAAATCCGGGCGCGACATCGGAACATTCGAACGGCGGCGGCCTGCGGCGGGACGGCCTCGGCAGGAAGAAGGAAGCGATGAGCCAGACCCAGGAAAAATATGTCGGGCAGCCGGTCGAGCGGGTCGAGGACGCGGCTCTCCTGACCGGAAGCGCGATGTTCTCCGACCACCTGCCGACGCGGACCGGGACGCTGCACGCCGCGATCCTGCGCTCGCCCCACGCCCATGCCGAGATCGCCTCCATCGACGTCTCGGCGGCGAAGGCGATGCCGGGCGTGGTCGAAGTCCTGACGGGCGAGGATCTCAGGGATATTTCCGATCCGTTTCTGATCGTCCTGCGCGAGCCGATCCTTCAATGGGCGCTCGCGGTCGGCAAGGTCCGCTATGTGGGCGAGCCGGTGGTCATCGCCATCGCGACGGACCGCTACCGGGCGGAAGACGCGCTGTCGGCGATCGAAGTCGCGTACAGAACCCTCAAGCCCGCCATCGACCCCGAGGAAGCGGCAGCGGAAGGCGCGCCCGTCGTCCACGAGGATGTCGGCTCGAACATCGTCTCGACCCGCGACTTCGTCTACGGCGACCCCGACGCCGCGTTCGCCGAGGCCGACCGGACGGTGAAGCTCAAGATCTCCTATCCGCGCAACTCGCACACGCCCATCGAGGGCTTCGTGGCGGCGGTGGCCTACGATCCGGCGACCGAGTCCTACGACGTCCAGTCCAACTTCCAGGGGCCGTACTCGACCCACACCGTGATCTCGAAGGCGCTCCGCGTCTCCAGCTCGAAGCTCCGGATGCGCACGCCCAATTTTTCGGGCGGCGGGTTCGGGGTGAAGGTCCAGGTATTCCCCTACATCGTCCTGATGGGGCTCGCCTCCCGGGTCACCGGCCGGCCGGTCAAATGGATCGAGGACCGGCTGGAACACTTGTCCGGCGCGACGGCGGCGCCCAACCGCATCGTCTCCATCGAGGCCGCGGTCAGGAACGACGGCACGATCACCGGCTTCAGGTTCGACCAGCTCGACGATTACGGCGCCTTCCTGCGCGCGCCGATGCCGGGGCCGCTCTATCGCATGCACGGCATCCTGACGGGCGCCTACGACGTCAAGAACCTGTCGGTCACCAACCGGCTGCTGCTGACCAACAAGTGCCCGTCGGGGATGGTGCGGGGCTTCGGCGGTCCGCAGATGTACTACGCCATCGAGCGGCTGGTGCAGCGGATCGCGGTCGAGCTCGGCCTCGACCACTACGAGGTGATCCGCAGAAACCTCGTGCCCGCCGGCGTGTTCCCCTACCGCGCCGCGGCGGGCGCGCTGCTCGACTCGGGCGACTATCCGGCGGCGCTCGAGAAGGCGGCAAACGAAGGCAAGCTGGAGGAGCTCAGGAAGCGCCGCGACGAGGCCCGCGCGGAAGGCCGCCTCTATGGCATCGGCTACGCCGCGATCGTCGAGCCGGCGCAGTCGAACATGGGGTATCTCTCGAACATCCTTCCGCTGGAAGAGCGCCGGAAGAACCCGAAGGGCGGCGCGGTGTCGAACGCGACGGTCAATATCGACCCGCTCGGCACGGTAAACGTCACCGCCGATTCCATCCCGCAGGGGCAGGGGCACATGACGGTTCTCTCCCAGATCGTCGCCGACAATCTGGGGCTCGAGCCGGGCGACATCCACGTCAACCTAGAGCACGACACGGCGAAGGACGCGTGGTCCATCGCGACCGGCAACTATTCCTCGCGCTTTACGTCCTCGACCGCCGTCGCCGCCGACCGCGCCGCCAAGAAGGCCCGCGCCAAGCTCGCCAGGATCGCCAGCCAGACGCTCAACGTGCCGCCGGAAAACCTCGAATTCGGCAACGGCAGGATCTACGCCGCCGACAACCCGGACAATTCGATCAACCTCTACCGCGTGGCAGGATCGGCGCACTGGACGCCCGGCAACCTGCCCGACGACATGGAGCCCGGTATCCGCGAGATCGGCTCCTGGTCGCCGCCCGAGCTGGAGCCGCCCAACGACAAGGACCAGATCAACTCCTCGCTGACCTACGGCTTCGTGTTCGATTTCTGCGGCGTCGAGATCGACCGCGACACCGGCGAGGTGAGGATCGACAAATACGTGACGATGCACGATTCCGGCACGCTGCTGAATCCCAAGCTCGCGGAGGGCCAGGTGCACGGCGCGTTCGCCTGGGCCGTCGGCTGCGCGCTCTACGAGGAGTTCGCCTACGGGGAGGACGGGAGCTTCCTGAACGGCACCTTCGCCGACTACCTGGTGCCGACGGCATGGGAAGTGCCGGAACCCCAGATCGTCCACATGGCAACACCCTCGCTCGTCACGCCGCTCGGCGCCAAGGGCGTCGGCGAAGGCAACTGCATGTCGACCCCGGTCTGCATCGCGAATGCCGTGTGCGACGCGCTCGGCGTCGAAAACGTCACTCTGCCGCTCAGCCCCGACAAGGTGTCGGCTCTGATCCACGGCGAGGAACGGCCACCGCCCGAAGGCGTCGAGACCCCGCCTGCCCCGAAGGGCGCCTCGGACCGCGTCATCGCCGGAACCGGCGAGGCATTCGTTCCGGCCGCGCAGGAGGCGGTGTGGGACGCGCTGCTCGACCCGGAGAAGCTGGCGGCGGTGATCCCCGGCTGCCACGCGCTCGACCGGGTGGGCGAGAACGAGTACCGCGCCGAGGTCACGGTGGGCGCCGGCCCGGTCAAGGGCCGCTTCAAGGCCACCGTCATCCTGAGCGACATGGACCCGCCGAACGCGGCGACGCTGTCCGGCGCGCTGACCGGCCTGCTCGGGCTCTCCGAGGGGACCGGGCGCGTGACGCTGACGCCGAGAGACGGCGGCACCGCGCTCGCCTACGACTACGGCATCGAGGTGTCGGGCACCGTCGCCGCGGTGGGCGGGCGGATGCTCGAAGGCGCGGCCCGCGCTCTGGTGCGGCAGTTCTTCGAACGCCTCGCCTCGGTCCTCGGCGGCGGCCCCGCGGAGGCGCCGGAAGCGGATGCCCCTGCGGCGTTGTGGTGGCGGCGCCTGCTCGCCGCGCTGGGGATCCGCCGATGAAACCGAGTCCCTTCGACTATATCCGCGCCGCCTCGGTCCTGGAGGCGCTCCACGGCCTCGCCGCCGCCGGCGACGACGCGCGCATTCTCGCCGGCGGGCTCTCGCTCGTACCCATGCTCAACTTCCGCCTCGTCGAGCCCTCGGTGCTGATCGACATCTCCGGCATCGCCGACCTCGACTATATCCGCCAGGACGACGGAATCGTCGAAATCGGCGCCGCGGCCCGCCAGAGCGCGCTGGAGCGCTGGGACGGTATCGCCGACAGGCTGCCGCTGGTGCACGCGGCGTTTCCCCATATCGGCCACTACCAGACCCGCAGCCGGGGGACGGTGTGCGGCTCGGTCGCCCACTCCGACCCCAGCTCCGAGCTGCCGCTCTGTCTCGCGACGCTCGGCGGCGAGGTCGTGCTGCGCTCGGCCGCGGGAGAGCGCCGCGTCGCCGCGAAAGACTTCCAGACCGGGATGCTGACCACGTCGAAGCGCGGCGACGAGCTGGTCTCGGCCGTCCGCTTCCCCGCGGCGGCGCCCGGCTCCGGCTACGCCTTCGCCGAGATGGCCCAGCGGCGCGGCGACTTCGCGATCGTCGCCCTCGCGGCGGCGGCTTCGGCCGACCGGATCCGGCTCGGCGTCGGCGGCGTCGCCGACCGCCCGGCGGTGCGCGAATGGGAAGCGCTGGAGGGGGACGCCCTCGACGACGCGCTCAACGCCTTCGCGTGGGATCTCGGCGGGTACGACGACGTCCACGCGTCCGCGCGCTACCGCCGCGAGCTGGTCCGGCGGCTCGGCAGGAACGTCATCGAGGAGGCCCGATCATGCCGCAGCTGAGCCGGGACACGCGGCACGCGATCTCGTTCACCCTCAACGGCAAGGCGACGAGCGGTCATGCCGAGCCGCGCATGCTGCTGTCCGATTTCCTGGTCCACGAGCTCGGCATGACCAGCGTCCATGTCGGGTGCGAGCACGGCGTCTGCGGCGCGTGCACGCTGCGGATCGACGGGACGGTGAGCCGCGCTTGCCTCACCTTCGCGGTGCAGGTGGACGGCAAGCGAGTCGATACGGTGGAGAGCCTTTCGCCGGAGGAGGGCGGGCTCAGCGACCTCCAGAAATCGTTCCGCAGGAACCACGGGCTGCAATGCGGCTACTGCACGCCCGGGATCCTGATGTCGCTGGACGCCTATCTGGAAGAAAACCCGAAACCGAGCGAGGCCGAGCTGCGCGACATGCTGAGCGGCCATCTCTGCCGCTGCACTGGATATGTCAACATCGTCCGTGCTGTGATGGAGCATGTCGGCAATTCGCCATAGCCCGGCCGTTCCGACCGGCATCGAGGACCGGGCGGTCTACGACAGCGCCGTCCGCCATCTGCGCGAGGCGCGCGTCGTCCTGCCGACCTTCGAGGAGCTTGCCGACCCGGCGGCGATCCCGGGCGACATCGCGGCCCGGACCCGGCAGATCGACCGCGACGCGGCGGACCCCGCCAACCTGTTCCGCGTCCACTGGTTCAACGATATCGGCACCGGCGGCGTCCGGCCCGTGCCGCCTCATGTGGTTCTGCCGAAGGCGCTGACCGGCGTCGACGCGCCGATCGCCGTCGCGCTCGGCAATAGCTTCCCGATGATCGGCGCCCACAAGGTGCTCGCCGCCTATGCCTGCCTGGTCTCGCGGCTGGTCGCCGGGCGGTTCGATCCGGCCCGGCACAAGGCGGTCTGGCCGTCGACCGGCAATTACTGCCGCGGCGGCGTCGCGATCTCGCGCACCATGGGGGTGCGCGGCGTCGCCGTGCTGCCCGAGGGGATGAGCGCCGAGCGGTTCGCTTGGCTGCGCGAATGGATCGAGCATCCCGACGACATCGTCCGCACGCCCGGCTCCGAGAGCAACGTCAAGGAAATCTACGATGCGTGCGACGCGCTGGAGCGGGACCCCGCCAATGCGATCCTCAACCAGTTCTCCGAGTTCGCCAACTATCTGGGCCATTACCGCTGCACCGGGCCCGCCCTGGAGGCGGTGCACGCCCATCTCCGCCGCGACAACCCCGATCTCGCGCTCGCCGCCTTCGTCGCCGGCACCGGTTCCGGCGGGACGCTCGCCGCCGGAGACCGCCTGAAGGAAACGGAAGGCGCGCGGATCGTCGCGGTCGAGCCGCTCGAATGCCCGACCATGCTCTATAACGGCTACGGGGCGCACAACATCCAGGGGATCGGCGACAAGCACATCCCGCTGATCCAGAACGTGATGAATACCGATGCGGTGGTGGGCGTCCCGGACCGCAATTGCGACCGGCTGAACGCGCTGTTCAATACCGAGACCGGGCGCGCCCATCTGACGGGAAGATGCGGCGTCGATGCCGGGACCGTCGCGCGGCTCTCCGATTTCGGGCTGTCTTCGATCGCCAACGTGCTGGCGTCCATCAAGACGGCGAAATACTACGGTTTGGGCCCCGACGACCTGATCGTCACGGTGGCGACCGACGGCGCCTCGATGTACGACAGCGAGCGGGCGAAGACGATCGGGGCCGAGTTCGCCGGCGATTTCGACGGCATGGCGGCGGCGGAGACGTTCGGGCGCGATCTCGCCGCGATCGGGACGGACCACGTGCTCGAGACCGGCCATGCGGAACGGACGCGCATCTTCAATCTCGGCTATTTTACCTGGGTCGAGCAGCGCGGGATCGACCTCGAGGCGTTCGACGAGCGCCGCGACCGACGCTTCTGGACCGGCTTGCACGACGCGCTGCCGCTGTGGGACGAAGCGATCCGGGCGTTCAATGCCGAAACGGGCGTCAACCGGCCGGGTTGAGGAGGCGACGACGTGATCAAGCCCTATGGGGATCTCAGGCGCGAGACCGAGGCGCGAGACCGCAGCCTGCGCGAGAAGGTGATGTCTCTGGAGGAAGCGGCGGCGCTGGTCGATGACGGCGACCACGTGGCGCTCGGCGGCTGCACGCTGTCGCGCACGCCGATGGCGATGGTGTGGGCGCTGATCCGGGCGCGGAAGAAGGACCTCGTCGTCTCGCGCAGCATCACCTCGACCGAGGGCGACCTGTTCTACGGCTCCGGCGCCAGCAAACACGTGCTGACCAGCTGGTTCTCCCAGGGCATCGTCTGGGGCGTCTCCAAGGTGATGCGTCACTACACCGAGACGGGGCAGGCGACGTTCGAGGAATGGAGCCACATGGCGATCGGCGTGCGTTACCGCGCCGGCGCCATGGGGGTGCCCTTTATCCCGGTGCGCAGCATGATGGGCTCGGACCTGACCGGGCGTATCGACGGGCCGAAGGAGATGGACTGCCCGTTCACCGGGGAGAAGCTGCTGCTCGTGCCCGCGCTCAACCCCGATGTCGCGCTGATCCACGTCCAGCGCTGCGACCCCTACGGCAACGCGCAGATGGACGGGCTCCCGTTCATGGACGCCGACATCGCGATGGCCGCGAACCGCGTCATCCTGACCGCCGAACGGATCGTCTCCAACAACCAGATCCGCCGGGCGCCGGACCGGACGAAAATTCCGTTCATTACCGTCGACGCCGTGGTCGAGGCGCCCTATGGCTGCGCGCCGCACGAATGCTACGGCGTCTACGAGCCGTTTCTCCCCAATCTCGACGCCTACGCGGCGCAGATAAGCCGCGACCCCGAGGCGGGCGTGAAGGAGTATCTTGAGCGTTACGTCTACGAACCCAAGGACTGGGTCGCCTATCTCGATCTTCTGGGTATGGACAACGTGATCGACGCGGCCCGGCGCGGCAGGAGCGTCTACAATGACTGAGAACGGTTCCCACAGCGCTTCCGAACTTCTGGCGGTGATGAGCAGCCGGGTGCTGGAGGACGGCCAGACCGTCTTCGCCGGCGTCGGGATTCCCCTGCTCGCCGCGACCCTCGCCCAGAGGATACACGCGCCCGGGCTCACCATCCTGTTCGAGGGCGGCGTGCTCGGGCCGTTCATCGTCCCCGGCGAGTTGCCGCCGTCCACCAACGAGCAGCGCTGCACGCGCCAGGCCAACATGGTGTTGTCGAACACCGACGTGCTGCTGCTCCTGCAGCGCGGCTATGTCGATATCGGCTTCATGGGCGGCGCCCAGATCGACCGGTACGGCAACCTCAACAGCTCGTTCATCGGCGACGCGGAAGACCCGAAGATCCGCCTGCCCGGAACCGGCGGCGGCAACGACATCGCCAGCCTGACGAGGATGATCGTGTCGATGATCCACGAGAAGCGGCGCTTCGTCGAAGATGTCGATTTCGTCACCTCGACCGGCTATTGGCACGGCGGCAGCAGCCGGAGCGATTCCGGCCTGACGACGGGCGGCCCCTACAAGGTGATCACCGACCTCGCGGTTCTCGGCTTCGACGAGGAGACCAGGCGGATGAAGGTCGAGGCGCTGCACGACGGCGTCGAGCCGGAGCAGGTGCAGGACGCCACCGGCTTCGAGCTGATGTTCGACGACGAGATCGGCCGGACCGACGCGCCGACCGTGGAGGAATTGGCGGTGCTGCGCGAGATGGACCCCGACAGGGTCTATATCGCCTGAACGCCGCACGCCCGAACCACGAGCACAGGGGAAGCAGATGGCGAGCAAGATCGTCGGCATCGCGATGCAGAACTTCACCGCCGCGCCGGAGATGCCCGATCCGCAGGGTCTGATCGACTTCGCGGTCCGGATGGAGGAGTTGGGCTACGAGTCGGTCTGGGTGTGGGACCATGTCCTGCTGGGCGTCGATCCCTATTTCCCGATCCTCGATTCGCTCACCGTTCTGACGGCGGTCGCGGCGCGGACGACGGAAATCCGCATCGGCACCGGCATCCTCGTCCTGCCGTCGCGCAACCCGGTGGTGCTCGCCAAGCAGCTTTCCAGCCTCGACCAGATCTCCAACGGGCGGCTCACGCTCGGCATGGCGTCGGGCTGGTACAAGCGCGAGTTCGACGCGATGGGCGTGCCGTTCAACAAGCGCGGCAACATCATGGATCAGAACCTGGAGATCCTGAACCGGCTGTTCACCGAGGATTCGGTGACCGGCAACTACCCGCCCTACGAGCTGCGCGAGGCGGTGATGTCGCCCAAGCCGGTGCAGAAGCCGCGCCCCCCGATCCTGATCGGCGGCTATGTCGACCGGGTGCTCAGGCGCGCGGCGATCGCCGGCGACGGCTGGCTCACCTACTACTACACCGTCGACGGGTTCGTGAAATCCTGGGACAAGGTCCGCCGCTTCGCCGAGGAGGGCGGCAAGGACCCGGACACGCTGAAGAGCATCAACCAGCTTCCGATCATGGTCGGCAAGTCGCGCGCCGAGGTCGAGAAGCCGATGTACGAGTGGCTCACCACCGAATGGGACTTCGCAGGCTGGAGCGATTCCACCACCGACAGCGCGGTGCTGGGGACGGCGGAGGAGTGCATCGAGCAGCTCCGCGCCCATCTCGACGCGGGGGTGCAGCAGATCACCCTGGTGCCCTATCGCTTCGACATGGAGCAGATCGAGCGGATCGCCGAGGAAATCCTGCCGGAGATCGGCTGACGTGGCGGCGGACGGCGGGTTCACGGTCCCGGAAACCACCATCGCGGACATTCACGCGGCCTATCGCGCCGGCACGCTGACGGCGCGGGCGCTGGTGGAAGCCTATCTCGACCGGATCGAGGCTTACGACCGGAACGGCCCGGCGATCAATTCCATAATCTCGGTGAACCCGGCGGCGAGGGAAGAGGCGGACCGGCTCGATGCCGCGTTCGAGAAAGACGGCCCGGTCGGCCCGCTGCACGGCATTCCGGTCATCATGAAGGACCAGGCGGATGTCGACGGGATGCCGACGACGATGGGCTCGATCCTGTTCAGGGACCATTACCCCGGGCGCGATTGCTTCATCGCCGCGCGACTCAAGGAGGCCGGCGCGATCGTCCTCGCCAAGTCCACGTTGGGCGAGATGGGGGCGGGCGACACGCACGGCTCGCTGTTCGGCTCGACGCGGAATGTCTACGACCTCTCCCGCACCGCCGGCGGGTCGTCGGGCGGTTCGGGCGCGGCGGTGTCCGCGAACCTCGCCGCCGTCGCCATCGGCCAGGAGGGGTTTGCCTCGATCCGCCGTCCCGCCGCCTGGAACGGCGCGGTCGGCATGCGCCCCACGGCCGGGCTGGTCAGCCGCGGCGGCGTCTATGCCGGCTGGCCCATGATCAACGGCTCGCTGGGGCCGATGTGCCGCACCGTCGCTGACGCCGCCCGCCTGATGGACGTCATGGTGGGCTACGACCCCGCCGATCCGATCACCGCGCGGGGCTTCGGCCGGGCGCCGCATAGCTATGCCGACGGTCTCGGCGCGGATGCGTTGAAGGGCGCGCGCATCGGGATCCTGCGGGAACCCATGGGATTCGGCAGCGAGCCCGGGTCAGAGGATTTCGCCAAGGTGGACGCCGTATTCGGCCGCGCGGTGGAAGAGCTCGCCTCGTGCGGCGCGGAGATCGTCGACCCGGTGGTCATCCCGGATCTCGCGGAACTTCTCGCCACGAGGGTCAACGACCGGGCGGAGGAAGACGCCTCGTTCCTCGAATACGTCTCGGGGACCGCCGCGCCGCCGTTTGCCTCGCGCGACGAGGCGATGGCCTCGCCCCTGTTCGCCGAGACCTTCCGGGGCGTCCGCACCCGCTGGGCCGCCAATGCCGACGCCGAAGCGCGGCGCGCCTGTCTCGCGGCGCGCGAGCGGTTGATGACCCGCTTCCTCGCGACCATGGCCGACCATCGCCTCGATGCCATCGTCCACAAGGCGGTGGAGCACCAGCCGACCGTCATCGAGGACGGCGTCAACCCGCCCTTCGTCGACCAGAAGGGCGCGCCTTACCTCAACACGTTCCTGATCTTCGTGCCTTCGATCGTCGTTCCGGCGGGCTTTACCTCGGACGGGTTGCCGGCCGGCATTACCTTTCTCGGGCGGGGCTACGACGATGCCAGGACGATCCGCTACGCCTACGCCTACGAACGGGCGACGCGGCACCGGAAGCCGCCGGAATCAGCACCCTAGAGCCGGTTCCTCGACCGCGCGCCTTTTTCGGGTCCGGAAGGCATGCCAGCCGATCCAGAGGATTGCGACGGCGATGGCCGGTCCGTAGAGCGTGCTGTCGTTCGAGATCACCAGGACGGCGAGCGCGAGCCTGAGCCCGACCTCCCATAGCGGCAGCGCCTCCCGGTCGAACCGCGCCAACGCGCTCGCGAGCAGATAGAGCCCGAAAATCAGCCGCGCCAGCAGCCACAACAGCGGCACCAGCGCCACCGTGCCGTCATATCCCGGCAGATAGGCGATCTCTGTCCCCGTGGATGTCGGGTCCACGACCGCCTCCTCGATCAGCAGCAGCTCGGGATAGACCGCGAAGACGAACGGTATGACGAATATGACGATTCCCGACCTGACCGCCGAGAACCCGGTCGACATGGGCTCGGCCTTGGTGATCGAGCTCGCCGCGAAGGCAGCCAGCGCCACCGGCGGGGTGATCGCCGACGCCACGGCGAAATAGAAGATGAACATGTGCGCGGTGAAGATCGAGACGCCGAGCCCGGCGAGCACGGGCCCCATCAGCAGGGCCACGTTGATATAGGCCGGCACCGCGGGCATGCCCATGCCCAGCAGGACCGCGAGAAGCATGGTCATCGCCAGTGCCATGAAATGGAACACGACCGAGCCGCCGGCGCCGAGATTGAGGCTCTTCAGCCATTGCAGCACGTCGAGCGAGATGAAGAAGGGGAGGCCGGTGAATTTCAGGCAGAAGTCGATGATCGAGACCGCCAGGAACATCAGGTAGAGGGTCGAGATCAGGACGCCCGCGTCCGAGAAGGCATCGAGCAGCTTGCGCGGCCGGACCCGCATTTCGGGATCCAGGAACAGGAGGACGCAGAGCAGCGCGACCGCCCACCACCCGGCGCTCCCGGCGTCGCCCGCGGCGTTCTGCAGCAGCTTCAGGAACCAGGGAAGCTCGGAGACCTTGCAGACCCCGTCCGCGAATACGCGCTCGGCGCCCAGCAGCCCGTCGAACCAGCCGCAGCCCACGTTCTCCTTCGACGTGAGCAGCAGGAACAGGATGACCAGGATCGGCCCGAAGATCATCATCAGGTTGTAGATGTCCTGCCGCGAGAGGTGCATCTCGTCGGTCAACTGGCCGAAGGCCTCGATTTTCTGTTTCCGCGACTGGAAGATCGCGGACAGGAACAGGCAGAAGAAGTAGGCCAGCGCGGGGATCGCGGCGGCGATTATCACCTCGCTGTAGGGGACCGCGGTGAGCGCGGCGAGCACGAAGGCGGCGACCCCCATGACCGGCGGCATGATCGAGCCGCCGGACGAGGCGGCGGCCTCCATCCCGCCGGCGAATACGGGCGAGAAGCCGCGCCGGATCATCATCGGAATCGTCAGCACTCCCGTCGACAGCACGTTGACGATCGGCCCGCCCGAGATCGTGCCGAACATGGCGGACGACACGATGGCCGCGTGCGCGGGCCCGCCCCGGAGGCGTCGGGTCCAGCGGAAGGCGAGCTTGATCAGGGACTTGCCGCCCGCCGAGGCGCCGAACAGCGAGCCCAGGATCAGATAGGGGAAGATCTCGTTGAGGATGATGTCCATGAACCTGCCGAGCAGGCCCGATGCGTTGTTGGTCAGGATGTCATGGACGCGGGGCCGCCCGTCCCACAGCGACCGGGGATCGCCGCCGAGCTTGGTCACCACGTACTTGTCCATGCCCTCGGGGCCGAAGAAGTACCAGATGAGCACGGTGACGATGGTGTAGGCCGCGATCAGTATGGCGACCAGGACCAGGGGGAACCCCCAGACCTTGATGTTGTAGGAGAGGAAAACGACGACCGCGAGCCCGACGATGGCCACGATCCAGCCCTCGGTGGTGTGGAGACATTGCGGGTCTTCCACCGTCTCCGGCTCGGGCAGGCCGAAGATCGCGGCGTTTTCCTTCTCGATCTTGAGGCTCTCGGCGATCAGCCGCGCGCGGTCGCCGGTGATCTGGTCGATCACGCAAACCGACTCGATCTCGATGATGTAGGTGAGCGAGATGGCGATCGCCATGGTGACGAGCGCCAGGTCCATGAACAGGCCGAAACCGCGGCGCAGGCCGCTCTTGCCGGCCCAGGAGCGCCACATCGAATGGTGCAGCGCCACCGTCAGCATCATCAACGCGAAAAAGAAAGGGTAGTAGTACTCGAAGCGGAACTTGCGGATGACGAACCGTGGGTCGCCGGAAATGTCCCTCGCGAGATCGTCGATGCCGGGGATGCCCGGCATCGCGTTTATCAGGCCGATCAGGACGAGGGAGGCCGCCAGGAAATAGACGATGCGATCGCTCAGGCCCTTACGGTGGGAGCGCAGGGGTTCCGCGTCGTTCACTTGACTGTTCACCCGCTGCGAAGCAGAGGGCCGCGGGAAACCCGCGGCCCATCCGATCGGTTCCGGCTACGGCCTGGCGCAGTCCGGGATCTTGTGGCCCGCCTCCTCCCAGGCCGCCACGGCGCCGGGGTGGTACTTCACCGGCACGGCGCCGCACAGGCCGGTCTTTGCCGGGTCGGTGTTGCCGATGCCGATATTGGCCATATAGGGCGCCTTGGTCGTGAAGCTCTTCACATTGGAAATCGCCACCTTGGTCAGGGCCTTGGCCAGATTGAAGTCCATCGACATGTGGACCATGTCGGCGCCCGCCGTCGCCGGGCTGCGCCAGATGCCGTCTTCCGAAACCAGCGTGAGCCCCTTGAGCGGCTTGACGGTCTTCAAGTCGATGACCCAGGGCGCGATTCCGGGCGCCTTGAGATATTTCTGCATGCCCTTGGAGTTCCACGCCTTCAGCGGCACCGACCAGGCGGTCATGCTTCCCGAGCCCAGGGAACGGACGATCCGGGAATCGGGGAAGGTGATCGGCAGCACCATCGCGTCGCCGGTGCCGTCGGTGATGGTCTTGACCATCTGGCCCCAGTTGGACTGCCGGCCCTTGTAGTCCTTGCCATCCGAATAGCCGGTCACCAGCCGGACCAGGGCGCGGGCGATGCTCAGCGCAGCGCCGCGCGGCGGGCCGTTGACGATCGTCTTGCCCTTTATGTCCATCCAGCCTTTGACGGGGGAACTGTCATAGGCATACAGCGCGTAGCCGCCATAGACATAGGTGTAGAGGACCGCTGTGTTCTTCGCGAGCTCGGCGCCCTTCTGCTTGCCGAGCTTGGCATAGGGCCCGGCGCCCTTCGACAGCAGGAAGGGCAGAATGAGCGGGACCGCCGCCACATCCGTCTTGCCCTGGGCCACGTTCTGCAGCGAGTTGGTCAGCGTCTGGCCCTCGGCGATCTGGAAATTGGCGACGCCCGCCCGCGAGGCGAGCTCGCCAAGGGTGGTCACCGCGCCATGGGGTACGCCTCCGGGGGGACCGGTTTCCGCGGTCAGGTTCTGCTGGGCGCTGGCCGATGCGCCGAACGCCAGCGCCGCCGCGAGGGCAGGCAGGGCGAGTTTTCTGGACATTGAGCCTTCCTGTTCGATCTTTCGGGTTTTCGTTGCCGGATCGCGCCGCACTTACGGCTTCGCGCAATCCGGGATCTTGCGGCCCGCCTCCTCCCACGCCGCCACGGCGCCCGGGTGGTAATTGACCGGCGTGGGGCCGCACATGCCGGTCAGGGCCGGGTCGGTTTCTCCGACACCGGTAAACCGCATATAGGGCGCCTTCTTCTTGTAGGCGTCCAGATTGTCGAGGAACACCTTGGTGAGCGCCTTCGCCACCTTAAAGTCCATCGAGGTGTGAACCATCTCGGCGCCCAGCGTCGCCGAACTACGCCACTTTCCGTCCTCCGAGACGATGGTCAGCCCCTTGACCGGCTTGACGGACTTCAGATCGACGACGAACGGCCCGATCCCCGGCGCCTTGAGGTATTTCTGCATGCCTTTGGAGTTCCAGGCTTTCACCGGGACCGACCAAAGGGTGATGCTGCCGGACCCGAGAGAGCGAATGATCCGGGCGTCGGGGAAGGTGACGGGCAGGACCATCGCGTCGCCGGTGCCGTCGGTGATGGTCTTCACCATCTGGCCCCAATTGGCCTGCACGCCCTTGTAGTCCTTGCCGTCGACATAGCCCGTGATGAGCCGCACCAGTGCGCGGGCGTTGGTCAGCGCCGCGCCGCGGGGCGGGCCGTTGACGACCGTCTTGCCCTTCAGGTCCATCCAGCCCTTCACGCTCGAGCTGTCATACGCATAGAGCCCGTAACCGCCATAACGGTACGTGTAGAGCACCGCCGTCTTCGCGGCGAGTTCGGCGCCTTTCTTCTTGCCGAGCTTGGCGTAGGGCCCGGCGCCCTTCGAAAGCAGAAACGGCAGGATCAGGGGGACCGCCGCGAGGTCGGTCTTGCCCTGGGCCACGTTCTGCAGCGAATTGGTCAGTGTTTGCCCCTGGGCGACCTGGAAATTGGCGATTCCCGCCGCCGAGGCGACTTCCGCCAAGGTGGTCACGGCCGTGTGGGGCGCGGTCCCGGGGCTTGCGGTTTCCGATGTCAGGTTTTGCTGGGCATTCGCGGAAACGGCGAACGCGAATACTGCCGCCAGAACGGGCAGCGCGAATTTGCTGGACATTGTGCCTTCCTGTTTCGTCGACTTTGGATTCGCTATCGGTACGCGGGCGCCGTCCGGTTACGGCTTGGCGCAATCGGGAACCTTGTACCCGGACTCCTCCCACGCCGCCACGGCACCGGGATGGTATTTCACGGGGACCGCGCCGCACATGCCGGTCTTCGCCGGGTCGATCTCGCCAACGCCGGAATAGGACATGTAGGGAGCCTTATTCCCATACGCATCGAGATTGTCGAGGAACACCTTGGTCAAAGCCTTGGCCAGCTTGAAGTCCATGGAGGTATTGACCATTTCCGCGCCCATCGGCGCCGGACTGCGCCAGATACCGTCTTCCGAGACGATCGTCAGCCCCTTGACCGGCTTGACCGACTTCAAATCCACGACGAAGGCGGCAATACCGGGAGCCTTGAGGTATTTCTGCATGCCCTTGGTGTTCCACGCCTTCAGCGGCACCGACCACAGCGTCATGTTGCCGGAACCGAGCGAGCGGATAATCCGCGGGTCCGGGAACGAAATCGGCAGCACCACCGCATCGCCGGTGCCGTCCGTGATGGTCTTCACCATATGGCCCCAGTTGGACTGCACGCCCTCGTAGTCCTTGCCTTCGACATAGCCCGTCACCAACCTGACCAGCGCGCGGGCGACGGTCAGTGCGCTGCCGCGCGGCGGGCCGTTGATCACCCTCTTGCCCTCGATGTCCTTCCAGCCTTTGACGCTCGAGCTGTCATAGGCGTAGAGCCCGTAACCGCCATAGCGATAGGTATAGAGAACGGCCGTTTTCGCTGAGAGCTCGGCGGCCCTTTCCTTGCCGAGCTTCCCGTATGGAGCCATGCCCCTCGACAACAGGAAGGACAGGATCAACGGCACCGCCGCGAGATCGGTCTTGCCTTCGCCCACGTTCTGCAAGGAGTTGGTCAGCGTCTGCCCTTCGGCGATTTGGAAATTGGCGATGCCAGCGGCGGACGCGAGTTCCGCTAGGGTCGTGACCGCCAAATGCGGCGCGGCGCCGGAGCTGCCGGTTTCCGCGGTCAGCACCTGCTGGGCGTTGGCGGACAGGGCGAAAGCCATTGTTGCCGCCAAGGCCGCTAACGCGAGTTTCCTGGACATGACTCCTCCCCGTATCGTTGGTTGTTCGACGAGACGGCAGTCTACAGCGGCATCGATCCGCATGGGAAACTTCGTGGACCGCGCCACCGCTTTCCGGCGCGGTCGCAGCGGATGTGTGCCGGTGGACGCACGGCGGGTCAGGCCGGCCGGCCGAAGCCCCCGCCTCCCGGGGTTTCGATGATGAACCGGTCGCCCGCGTTCATCTGCGTCATGTCGGTGCCGGTGAGCTCGTCGACCGTGCCGTCGGCGCGCAGGACATAGTTGTGCCCCGTCTTGCCCGGTTCGCCGCCCGCCGCGCCGAAGGGCGGCACGCGGCGGTGGCTGGAGACGATCGCCGCGGTCATCGGCGCCTGGAACAGCACCTTGCGGACGATTCCGTTGCCGCCTTTGTGCGCGCCGTCGCCGCCCGAACCGTCCCGGATCGAGAACGACTCCAGCACCACCGGAAAGCGCCACTCCAGGATCTCGGGGTCGGTGGCGCGGGTATTGGTCATATGGGTGTGGACCGCGTGCGCGCCGTCGAAGTCCGGCCCCGCTCCCGCGCCGCCGCAGATGGTCTCGTAGTTCTGGTACCCCGCGTTGTCGCCGAAGGTGAAGTTGTTCATCGTCCCCTGGCCCGCGCCCATGATGCCGAGCGCGCCGATCAGCGCGTTGGTGACGGCCTGGGAAGTCTCGACATTGCCGGCGACCACCGCCGCCGGGTATTGCGGCGCCAGCATGCAGCCTTCCGGGATGATGACGTTGAGCGGCTTGAGGCAGCCCGCGTTGAGCGGGATCTCGTCGTCGACCATCAGCCGGAAGACGTAGAGCACCGCCGCCATGCAGACCGAGGAGGGCGCGTTGAAGTTGCTGTTCTGCTGCTCCGAGGTGCCGGTGAAGTCGACGATCGCCTCGCGGTTCTCCCGGTCGACCTTGATGTCGACGCAGATCTTCGCTCCCGAATCCATCTCGTACTCGTAGGACCCGTCGGTCAGCACCCCCAGCACCCGGCGGACGCATTCCTCGGCGTTGTCCTGGACGTGCTTCATGTAGGCGTGGACCACGTCGAGCCCGAAATGGGCGACCATCTTGCGAAGCTCCTGGACGCCCTTCTCGTTGCCCGCGATATGCGCCTTGAGGTCGGCGAGGTTGTTCTTGAAGTTCCTCGTCGGGTAGGGCGCGCCGGTGAACAGCGCCTCGGTCTCCTTCTCCAGCAGCCGCCCGCCGGAGACCAGCTGGAAGTTGTCGATCAGGACGCCTTCCTCGTCGATATGCTTCGAATCCGGCGGCACCGAACCCGGCGTCGTCCCGCCGATATCGGCGTGATGCCCGCGCGCGGCGACCCAGAACAGGATGTCCTTGCCGGCCTCGTCGAAGACCGGGGTGATCACCGTCACGTCGGGCAGGTGGGTGCCGCCGTTATAGGGCGTATTCAGCATGAACACGTCGCCCGGGACGATCGTGCCGGCGCGCTGCTCGGCAACGGTGCGCACGCTCTCGCTCATCGAGCCGAGATGGACCGGGATGTGCGGCGCGTTGGCGACCAGGCTGCCGTCGGGGCCGAAGATCGCGCAGGAGAAGTCGAGCCGTTCCTTGATGTTGACCGAATAGGAGGTGTTCTGGAGCACGACCCCCATCTGCTCGGCGATCGACATGAAGAGGTTGTTGAACACCTCCAGCATCACCGGGTCGACCTCGGTGCCGACCGAGGCCTGGCCCGGCCGCGGCACCACGCGGTTGAGGATCATCTGGTCGTAGCGGTTGATCTCGGCCGCCCAGCCGGGCTCGACCACGGTGGTGGCGTTGGCCTCGATGATCACCGCGGGGCCGCTCACCCGGCAGCCGGGCTTCATCGCTTCCCGGTCGTAGAGCCGGGTGGCGCGGCTCTCGCCCGCCATGTAGGTCTCGACCTCGTCGACCGGCGGCGGCGCCTCGGCGGCGCCCATGTCGAGCGCGGGATCGACCACGTCCGGCGCGCCCGCGATCACCTCGACGGTCACCGCCTCGACGATGTGGTTCTTCTCCGGCGCGATGAAGCCGTATTGCAGGTGATGCGCCGCCTCGAACTCGGCGACGATGCTCCCGCGGTCGGCGAAGTCGACGATCAGGGGCGAATCCGTCCCCTCGTACCGCAGATGCACCTTGCGCAGCGCATAGGTGCGCTCGGGATCGCCGCCCTGGCGGGTCATTTCGGCGCGGCCCTGCGCTTCCATCTCGTCGAGCGTGCCCGCGACCTCCCGCAGCAGCGCATCGTCGAGGATCGCCTCGACCGCGCGCTCGCGCATCACGCGGAGGTCGGCGAGCCCCATCCCGTAGGCCGAGAGCACGCCAGCGAAGGGATGGATGAAGACGCGGCCGATGCCGAGCGAATCCGCGACCAGGCAGGCATGCTGCCCGCCCGCGCCGCCGAAGCAGTTCAGCGTGTAGCCGGTCACGTCGTGGCCGCGCTGGATCGAGATCTGCTTGATCGCCTTGGCCATATTCTCGACCGCGATCATCAGGAAGCCGTCGGCGACCTCCACGGGGCTGCGTTTGTCGCCGGTCTCGCGCTCGATCTCCTCCGCGAGCGCCGCGAATTTTTCGCGCACGACGTCTTCGTCGAGCGGCTCGTCCGCGTTGGGGCCGAACACCCTCGGGAAGAAGCTCGCGCGGATCTTGCCCACCATCACGTTGGCGTCGGTCACGCAGAGCGGCCCGCCCCTGCGATAGCAGGCCGGCCCCGGGTTGGCGCCCGCCGAATCCGGGCCGACGCGGTAGCGCGTGCCGTCGAAATGGAGGATCGACCCGCCGCCCGCGGCGACGGTGTGGATCTGCATCATCGGCGCGCGCATCCGGACGCCCGCGACCAGGGTTTCGAACGAGCGCTCGTACTCCCCGTCATAATGCGCGACGTCGGTCGAGGTGCCGCCCATGTCGAAGCTGACGATCTTGTCGTAGCCCGCCATCGCGGAGGTCCGCACCGCGCCGACGATGCCGCCCGCCGGACCGGACAGAATGCTGTCCTTGCCGCGAAAGAATCGCGCGTCCGCGAGCCCGCCGTTCGACTGCATGAACATCAGCCGGGTCTCGCCGAGCTCCTGGCGGATGCGGTCGACATAGCGCCTCAGGATGGGCGAGACATAGGCATCGACGACGGTGGTGTCGCCGCGTCCCACCAGCTTCATCAGCGGGCTCACCTCGTGCGAGACCGAGACCTGGCCGAAGCCCACCTCGCGGGCGAGCTTCGCGACCTGGATCTCGTGGTCGTGGTGGCGGTAACCGTGGACGAACACGACCGCGACGGACTCGATGCCGTCGCGCTTGGCCTGCTCCAGCGCTTCGCGGGCGCCGTCGAGGTCCACCGGCACCAGCTCCTCGCCGTCCGCCGAATAGCGTTCGTCGATCTCGACCACGCGCTCGTACAGGAGCTCGGGCAGGACGATGTGCCGCGCGAACAGGAGCGGCCGGTTCTGGTAGCCGATGCGGAGCGCGTCGCGGAATCCCCTGGTGATCAGGAGGACCGTGCGGTCGCCCTTGCGTTCCAGCAGCGCGTTGGTCGCGACCGTGGTGCCCATCTTGACCGTGTCGATGGCTTCCGCCGGGATCTCGGCCGCTGTGTCGATGCCGAGCAGGTCGCGGATCCCCTGCAGCGCCGCGTCCTCGTAGCGCTCCGGGTTCTCCGACAGGAGCTTGTGGGTGACCAGCTCCCCGTCCGGCTTTTGCGCGACGAAGTCGGTAAACGTCCCGCCCCGGTCGATCCAGAACTGCCAGCGGCCGTTGCGCACAGAAACATCGCTCACGTTGGCACCCCATTCCGGTTAGGAGGCTCAGGACTGAAGCTGGCGCGGCCCTGCCGTTCCGCGTCCGGCGCCCTGATACTATCTTTGCACCGATGATACAATTTTCCCTCCGCCGGCGAGAGGCCGGCGGAGAGGGGATCGCGAGGCGAAGCATGGACGACATCGTGCGATCCGCGCCCAGCCGTTCCTGGGTCGATGCGGCGAACGGGACCGTCGAGCGCGAGGCCTTCGTCGGCGAGGACGTATTCCGCCTGGAGCTCGACCGGATTTTCCACCGGCTCTGGATCTTTCTCGCACACGACAGCGAAATCCCCGACCGGGGCGACTATGTCGTGCGCACCATGGGGCGCGTGCCGGTCATCGTGGTGCGCGGGAGCGACGGCGAGGTCCGCGTTCTGCTCAACTCCTGCCGCCATCGCGGCACCAAGCTGTGCCGGGGAGAGGCGGGCAACGCGCGGAACTTCGTCTGCCGGTATCACGGCTGGAGCTACGCGATCGACGGCGGGCTGATCACCACCAGCTACGACGAGCACCTGCCGCCCGGCATGGACAAGGCGGACTGGGGTCTGGTGCCGGCGCCCCGGGTCGAGACCTACCGGGGCCTGATCTTCGCCGCCTGGGATCCCGGCGTACCCGAGTTGCGCGATTACCTCGGCGACATGGCCTGGTATCTCGACGCGCTGTTCTGGCGCACGCCGGAGGGGATGGAGGCGCTCGCCCCGCCGCACCGCTGGCGCACCCGGGCCAACTGGAAGATCGGCGCGCTCAACTTCATCGGCGACAGCCAGCACGTGCGCACCACCCATGCCGGGCCGATCGCCCTCGACAAGGTGCGGTCGGAAAAGGACGGGTTCTACGTGCAGGGCGGCGAGAGCTTCCAGGTCGTGACCGATGAAGGCCACGGCTGCACGCTGACCTACCTCGCGCCCGGGATGCCGGAGCGGAACTATCTCACCCATCCGCCCGGTCTGCGCGGCGCCTATGCCGATACGTTGAGCGCCGACCAGCTCGCCATGCTCCGCCATCTCCGCGTGATGGTGGGCAACGTGTTTCCCAATTTCTCGTTCATCGAATCCCAGGTCGCCCTCGGCGAGAAGGCGGTCATTATCCGCCAGTGGCAACCCCTGAGCGGCACCGAGATGGAGGTGCTGAGTTGGGTCCTCGCCGAGCGCGAGGCCGCCGCCGGATACAAGGACCGGGCGCTCAAGCACGGGTTCCACAATTTCGGCGCGGCCGGCGTGTTCGAGCAGGACGATCTCGAGCTCTGGGCTTCGGCCACCCAGGCGAGCGACAACCCGATCGCGCGGCGCTTCCCCTACAGCTTCCATTCGAGCCTTCCCTTCGACCACGCGCCGATGGAAAACGCGAAGGGACCCGGCCGCGCGTTTCAGCCGTCCAATACCGAGGTCGCCCAATTCGCCTTCATGCGACGCTGGGACGCCGCGATGCGGCCGCTGGCTTGACGATGAACGATGTGACGTCCATCGCGAATGGCGATCCATGGGTCGATACGGCGAACGGCACCGTGAGCCGCGAAATCTTCGTGAGCGAGGACGTGTTTTGCCTGGAGCTCGACCGGATATTCCACCGGCTCTGGATTTTTCTCGCCCATGAAACCGAGATCCCCAACCGGGGCGATTACGTCGTCCGGACCATGGGTCGTGTCCCCGTGATCGTGGTGCGCGAAGCCAGCGGCGAGGTCCGCGTCCTGCTCAATTCCTGCCGCCATCGCGGGACCAAGCTGTGCCGCGGGGAGGCGGGCAACGCCCGGCATTTCGTCTGCCCATATCACGGCTGGAGCTACGCGCTGGACGGCGGGCTGATCTCCACCAGCTATGACGAGCACCTGCCCGCCGACATGGACAAGGCGGATTGGGGCCTGGTGCCGGCGCCGAAGGTCGAGAGCTACAAGGGGCTCGTCTTCGCCGCCTGGGATCCCGGCGTCTCCCAATTGCGCGATTACCTGGGCGACATCGCGTGGTATCTCGACACGCTTTTCTGGCGCACGCCCGGGGGGATGGAAGTGCTCGCCCCTCCCCATCGCTGGCGCGCCCGGGCCAACTGGAAGATCGGCTCGCTCAACTTCATCGGCGACGGCCAGCACGTCGCGACCACCCATGCGGGCCCATCCACCCTCAACCGGCTGCATTCGAAGAAAGCGGGGTTTTTCGTGCGCGGCGGCGAAAGTTTCCAGGTCGTCACCGACGAGGGACACGGCTGCACCCTCACCTACCTCGCCCCCGGCATGCCGGAGGGAAACTATCTCACCCACCCGCCGGCGCTGCGCGACGCCTACGCGGAAGTGTTGAGCGCCCGCCAGATTTCCATGATGCACCATCTCCGCGTGATGGTGGGGAACGTCTTCCCCAACCTTTCCTTCATCGAAAATCAGGTCGCGCTAGGCGAGAAGGCGGTGCTGATCCGCCAGTGGCAACCCATAAGCGGCACCGAGACGGAGGTGCTGAGCTGGGTGCTCGCGGAACGCGAGGCGTCGGCGGAGTACAAGGACCGGGCGCTCAAGCACGGGTTCCACAATTTCGGGGCCGGCGGCGTGTTCGAACAGGACGATCTCGAACTCTGGGCGTCCGCGACTCAGGCGAGCGACAACCCAATCGCGCAACGCTTCCCGTTCAGCTTCCATTCCAGCCTTCCCTTCGACAGCGCGCCGATAGAGAACGCAAGGGGTCCCGGCCGCGCCTACAAGCCGTCCAACACCGAGGTCGCGCAGCTCGCCTTCATGCGGCGCTGGGATGCCGCGATGCAGCCCGGGGATTGAGCATGGACGACGAACGCGGAATTGCGACGGTGAGCGACGCGGCGTTCCTGGAGGTGCAGCGCCTTCTGAACCGGGAGGCCGCGCTACTCGACCGGCGCGACTACGCGGCCTGGTTCGACCTGCTGACGGAAGACGTCAAATACGTCGTGACCGCGCGCGTCTCGCGCCCGGCGGAAACCGGGCCGCTCGACTACGCCATCATCGACGAGGACGCCGACACGCTCCGGCTGCGCGTCCTTCAGATCGGCGATCCGAAGCTCACCAGGGCCGAGAACCCGCCGACGCTGACGCGGCGTTTCGTGTCCAATCTGGAGGTCGAGGCCGCCGGCCCGCCCAACGACTATGCCGCGCACACCAATCTGCTGGTCTACCGTCAGCGCGGCACCGCCCCGGACGGCGACTTCTATGCCGGCCGGCGGCGCGACCTGTTGCGGCGCGACCGCGGGTCGCTGCGCATCGCCGACCGGCTGGTCCGGCTCGACCACAACGTGCTGTTCGACGGCTCGCTCAGCATCGTTCTCTAGCGGCGCCCCGCGTGGCATAGTCGTTTCCGCGAACACCCGTTCTGGAGACTTCCGGCATGTCCGCTTTCGACTATGGCGACGCCCCCGTCCCGGTGCGCGAGGACATCGTGGCGGCCCATAACCGCGCGTGGCGGCGTATCGCCCGCCCGGGGACCTGGCATTCGGGGGAGGTCCGGGTACGGATCGCGGCGGAGACCCGCAACGCGAAATTCTGCCGGCTCTGCGTGGCCCGCAAGGAAGCCCTCTCCCCCTACGGCGTCGAGGGCGAGCACGATTCCCTGGGCGGCCTCCCCGATGCGATCATCGAGGCGGTCCACCGGATCGCGACCGATCCGGGCCGGCTGACCCGGAAATGGTACGAAAGCCTCCTCGCCGACGGCCTGACGGCGGAGGAATATGTCGAGACGGTCGGCGTCGTCTGCACGGCGATTTCCGTCGACACGTTCGCGAGGGCGATGGGAATGGACCCGCTGCCCCTGCCGGAACCCGGGGCGGGCGAGCCGATCCGGGTCCGCCCGGCCAGCGCGTCGCAGGGCTCCGCCTGGGTGCCCTGGATCGCGCCCGGGGACGCGACGGAGGACGAGGCCGACCTGTTCAGTCCCGAGCACGCGAACATCCACCGTGCGATGAGCTTCGTGCCCGCCGAGGCGCGCGGTTTCTTCGACCTCGTGGAAACCCAGTACCTGCAACGTCATCAGATGCGCGACTTCGCCAACGAGTTCCGCGCCATCGACCACGCCCAGATCGAACTGATCGCCGGACGGATATCCGCGATCAACCAGTGCGTCTACTGAACCACCAGCCATGCCATGCTGCTCCGTGCGAGCGGCGAACATAACGGGCAGGCGATCGATCTCGGCGCGGTCATCGGCGAGGCGGACGGCGACGGCGGAATTGCCGGCGGCTCGGTGCTGGCCGCGTTCGCCGAGGCGGTGGTGGGCGGGGACGACGACGCGCTCGCGGCGGCGCGGCGCGCCGTCCTGGACGGTCTCGGCGCCGCGGCCCTGGTGGATGCGTGCGGCGTCGCGGCGACCTTCAACGCGATCGACCGGGTCGCGGACTCGACCGGCATTCCGATCGACGAGGCGCGGGTCGAGCCGAGCGCCGGTCTGCGCGACCGCCTCGGTATCGACCGCTTCCCGTCCCGGGTGCAGGTTTAGCCGGGCTCGTCGAGCGCGATGGGGACCCCGGGGGCGCTCTTCGAGCTGCGCACGGCGAGCGCCGACTTGACGACGCTGACATTGGGCGCGGCGGTGAGCTTCGTCGTCAGGAATCGCTGATAGGCGTCCCAGTCGGTCGCCACGATCCTCAGCAGGAAATCGGTCTCGCCCGCCAGCATGTGGCACTCGCGGACCTCGGGCCAGGACTCGACCAGCGTTTCGAACGCCGTCAGATCGGGTTCCGCCTGGCTGTGGAGGCCGACATTGGCGAACACCGTTACCCCGAATCCGAGCGATTCGGGGTCGATCTCGGCATGGTAGCCGAGAATGCAGCCGGTCTCTTCCAGCGCGCGCACGCGCCGCAGGCAGGGCGGCGGCGAGATGCCCGCGCGGCGCGCCAGCTCGACATTGGTCATCCGCCCGCGATCCTGGAGGTCGCGCAGGATGCGAAGATCGATGCGGTCGAGCTTGACCCGGGCCATGGATGAATCCCCATGTCGATGGCATCGCCACGTAGCGCAATTATATTAGCATCATTGGCAATTATATTTCAAGAGCGGGGAATTTGAGAGGTGGTTCGGCCGACCGGGCGGGTGGAAAAATCGCCCGCGCCGATCTAATTTCCAGCCCATTCGGATGCCGGCCCCATCGGCGCGTCAGAGCGGATCGACCATGCCCCAGACACACCACGCCAAAGTCCTGATCATCGGTTCCGGCCCCGCCGGGTACACGGCCGCCGTTTACGCCGCGCGCGCGGCGCTCGACCCCGTCCTGGTGACCGGGCTCGAGGTCGGCGGGCAGATGTCGATCACCACCGATGTCGAGAACTACCCGGGGTTCGCCGACGTCATCCAGGGCCCCTGGCTGATGGAGCAGATGCACCTTCAGGCGGCGAATGTCGGCACGACGCTGATCCACGATCTGATCGCCGATGTCGACCTCTCGCGCCGGCCGTTCCGCTGCACCGGCGACGGCGGCGATGTCTACCTCGCCGAGACGATCGTCATTTCCACCGGCGCCCAGGCGCGCTGGCTCGGCCTCGAGAGCGAGGCGGCCTTTCAGGGGTTCGGGGTTTCGGCCTGCGCGACCTGCGACGGCTTCTTCTTCCGGGGCAGGGACGTCGCGGTGGTCGGCGGCGGCAACACGGCGGTCGAGGAGGCGCTCTACCTCACCAACCACGCGTCCAGCGTGACGCTGATCCACCGGCGCGACGCGCTCCGGGCGGAGAAGATCCTGCAGCAGCGCCTGTTCGCCAACGAGAAGATCGAAATCGTCTGGAACGCGGTCGTCGAGGAGGTGCTCGGCACCGAGGAGCCCAAGGAAGTCACCGGGCTCAGGCTGCGCAACGTCGCGACGGGCGAGACGTCGGAGCGCGCGGTCGCCGGCCTGTTCGTCGCCATCGGCCACGACCCCGCGACCCAGCTCTTCCGCGGCAAGCTCGACATGGACGCGGACGGCTATATCTGGACCGCCGCCGATTCGACGGTCACCAGCGTGCCGGGCGTATTCGCCGCCGGCGACGTGCAGGACAAGGTGTACCGGCAGGCCGTGACCGCGGCGGGCACCGGCTGCATGGCCGCGCTCGAGGTGGAGAAGTTCATCGCCGAGCACGCGACCGCGGCGGCGGCGGAATGACCCGTTCGGGCAACCCGCGCCGGACCGGGCGATGAAGGACTGGGACAAGCTGCGGGTTTTCCATGCCGTCGCCGAGGCCGGCAGCTTCACCCATGCGGGCGATACGCTGAACCTGTCCCAATCCTCGGTCAGCCGCCAGATCGGCGCGCTGGAAGAAAGCCTCAACGCGCCCTTGTTTCACCGCCACGCGCGCGGCCTCCGGCTCACCGAGACCGGCGAGACCCTTTACCGCACCGCCAAGGAAGTATTCGCGAAGCTCGCGATGGCGGAGGCGATGGTGAGCGAATCGCGCGATCGGCCCAAGGGACCGCTCCGCATCAACACCACCGTCGCCTTCGGCTCGATCTGGCTCACCGCGAGGCTCAAGGCGTTCATCGACACCTATCCCGAGATCTCCGTCACCCTGCTGGTCAGCGAGGACGAGCTCGACCTCAGCATGGGCGAGGCCGACGTCGCCATCCGCATGACCCCGCCGCGCCAGGCGGACCTTGTCCAGCGCCGGCTCGCGACGATGCGCCACCACGCCTTCGCGGCGCCGTCCTACCTCACGGAGTACGGTACGCCGCACCGCATCGACGACCTCGACAGTCACCGGCTCATCGCCTATGACGGGATACAGCGCCCGCCATATACCCAGATCAACTGGATGCTGCGGGAAGGGCTGGCCGAGGGCGAATCCCGCCGCCCCGTGCTCGAAGTGAACACCATCTACGGCATGTACCGGGCGGCGGCCAGCGGGCTGGGCATCGCCTCGTTGCCCGACTATCTGGGACAGCTCGCGCGCGATCTGGTTCCGGTGTTGCCGGAGTCCGAAGGTCCTGCGTTCGACATCTATTTCGTCTATCCGGAAGAGTTGCGCCATTCCCAGCGCATCGCCGCCTTCCGGGATTTTCTCGTCGGCAGCGTCGGCAGCGGCGGCATCTACTGACCGGGGCGGCAGGCCAGCCATGCATTCAGTGCATGGCTGGCCTGCGAAGCTCGGCATGGAACTTCCGCGCCGCGGAACCCATCTTACCGTCATCGGTCGGCGTAACGGCCGGCGGCCGCGGTTCGGTCGCCATCGTCGCCGTCGGCCAGTTCGGGTGGGTTTCTCCGCCCGATTGGGTCTTCGGACCCGACGTCTCCCAGACGTGAAGCCTCCCTGTTAGACTGGCCCGGAAATCCCCGATTTCCGGGCCTTCTTTTTGGCGTCCCGGCCGCAGCGACCGGAGGTGGACATGCGCGCCATGGTGTTCCGCCGCGTCGGACGGCCGCTCGCCCTTGAAGAACGCCCGATCCCCGAACCCGCCGCCGGCGAGGTGTCGATCCGGATCTCGGCCTGCGGCGTCTGCCGCACCGACCTCCACATCGTCGACGGGGAGCTCTCGCAGCCCGCCCTTCCGCTGGTTCCGGGTCACGAGGCCGTCGGCAGGATCGAACGGCTGGGCGCCGGGGTCGACGGCCTCGCCGAGGGCGAGCGGGTCGGCATGCCCTGGCTGGGCTGGACCTGCGGCGCCTGCCGATATTGCCGCTCCGGACGCGAGAATCTGTGCGCTTCCGCCGCGTTCAACGGCTATACGCGGGACGGCGGCTATGCCGATTACGCGCTTGCAGATGCGCGCTACTGCTTTCCGGTGGGCGGCGATCTGACCGATGCGGAAGCCGCGCCGCTGCTCTGCGCCGGGCTGATCGGCTATCGCTCGCTCAGGATGGCGGGCGATGCGGACTCGGTCGGGCTCTACGGTTTCGGCGCCGCCGCCCATATCGTCGCCCAGGTCGCGCGCCACGAGGGCCGCCGGGCGTTCGCCTTCGTCCGCCGGGGCGACGAGGAAGCGCGGTCCTTCGCGCTGTCGCTCGGGGCGGAATGGGCCGGGTGGTCGGACGAAGCGCCGCCGGAGCCCCTGGACGCCGCGATCCTCTACGCGCCCGTCGGCGCGCTGATCCCGGCCGCGCTCGGCGCCGTCGCGCCGGGCGGCATCGTGGTCTGCGCCGGCATCCACATGAGCGACATCCCGTCCTTCCCCTACGATCTGCTCTGGCAGGAGCGGCGCGTTGTCTCGGTCGCCAACCTGACCCGCCGCGACGGCACGGCCTTCCTTCCGCTCGCGGCGGAAATCCCCATCCGCCCCGCCGTCCGGACCGTGCCGCTCGAAGACGCCAACGAGGCGCTCGACGCGCTGCGCGGCGGCGCGGTCTCCGGCGCGGTCGTGCTCACCGCCTGAGCCGTTCCCCGCGCCTGCCCGGCGGACGGCGTCACTTCTTCCCGCGGAGCGTTTCGATGCGCTGTTCGACGGCGGACCGCTCGGGCGAGCCCTCGGGCAGCAGCCGGGCGAGTGCGGCCAGCGCCTCGCGTTCCTTTTCCGCCTCGCCGAGCACGCGCCAGGAACGCGCGAGCCGCGCCCAGCCCTCCGCGTCGTCGGGATCGTCCTTCAGCCTGGCGGCGAGCCCTTCCACCATGCCGCGGATCATCCGCGCCCGTTCCTCCGGCAGCATCTCCTCCGCCGCGGCGACGTCTTCCCGCGTCGGGCCGGATTCGCTTCCGGGCGCGAGGCCCGCGATCCGCCTGCGCAGCATGGGCAGCCAATCCGCGTCTTCCGGCGAGGCCGCCTCCAGCACCCGCCAGCGCGCCAGCGCCCCATCGCGGTCCCCGTTCTGGAGCGCCGCGAGGCCGAGATAGAAGTGCGACCTCGGCTCTTTCGGATCGATCCGCAGCGCAGCCGCGAACAGACGCTCGGCCTCCGGCGTGACCGTCCCCCGGTTCGCCGCGGCGAGCGCTTCGCCCTGGAGCGATTTGAGATCGGCGTCGGCGGGAAGCAGTTCGGCCGCGCGGCCGTAGGCGCGGGCCGCCTCCGAAAAGCGTTCGAGCGACGCGAGCGACCGGCCCAGGAGGCGCCAGCCCCGCGCGTCGTCGGGCCGTTCCTTCATGCGCTCCGCGAGACGCTCGACCAGCGTCGTCACGTCGGCGTCCTGTTCGGCCGGGCGCGCGCCGGCCGCCTCCGGTTCCGGGCCGGACGGCGCTCCCTGCCAGACATAGAGCCCGCCGGCGGCGAGCGGCAGCAGGGCCGCGAGGACCGCCGCGAGGAACGCGCGCGCGTGCGGCGCCTCGCGGCTCTCCGTCGTTTCCCGCCGCGCCGCATCGGCGGCGAGCAGCCTGCGGCCGATCTCCGTGCGGGAGGCTTCGAGCTGGCCCTCGGTGACCAGACCGCGGGCACGGTCGCGTTCGATCTCCGCGAGCTGGTCGCGGTAGATTTCGACATCGTGCTCAGCGCGCGGCCGCGGCGGCGCCGACGGCCGCAGCAGGGGGATCAGGAGGCAGAGAACGACGATCAGCGCCATGCCCGCGAGTGCCGCGAAGAGGATCACGGCGCGTCGTCCCCGCCGAGCAGGCGGTCGAGCCGCGCCCGGTCCCCTGCGCTCAACGCCGCTTCCTCTCCCGGCGCGGCGGCGCGGCGGCGGCGCAGGAAGATTGCGACGGCTGCCGCGCCGACCAGGAAGATCGCCGCCGGGCCGAGCCAGAGCGCGTAGGTCGTCGCCTTGAACGGCGGCGAGAGGAGCACGAAATCGCCGTAGCGTTCGGCGACGAACCGGACGACCTCGTCGTCGCTCGCCCCCGCCGTCAGGCGCTCGCGGACGACGATGCGCAGATCCCGCGCGAGCGGGGCGTCGGAATCGTCGATCGACTGGTTCTGGCAGACCAGGCAGCGAAGCTGCTTGGAGATCGCCCGCGCCCGGTTTTCGAGCGCGGGATCGGCGAGGATCTCGTCGGGCTCGACGGAGGCCGCGGGCGCGGAGAGGACCGACAGCAGGACCGCCAGCAGCGCGGCGCGCCGGATCATCCGCCGAGCTCCTTCAGGAGCGGGAGGATCCGGGTCTCAAGGTCGTGGGCCAGGATCGGGCCGACATGCCTGTACCGGATGCGCCCTTCGCGATCGAGGACGAAGGTCTCCGGATAGCCGTAGACGCCCCAGTCGATGGAAACCCGCCCGCTCATGTCCGCGCCGATCCGGCGGTACGGGTTGCCGAGGCGGCGGAGGAACGCGCGGGCGTTCTTCGGCCTGTCCTTGATGTTGATCCCGTAGACCGGCACGCCGGACCGCGCGAGCCGCATCAGGAAGGGGTGCTCCTGCTGGCAGGGCGGGCACCACGAGGCGAACACGTTGACCATCGCGACGGCGCCCCGCAGGTCGGCGGTCCGGAGCCCGCCTTCCATGCCCTCGATGGGCGGCAGGTCGAATTCCGGCGCGGGCTTTCCGATCAGGGCCGAGGGCACCTCCGCGGCGTCCTTTTCGCCCGTCCCGATCTGGTGGAGATAGAACCCGAAGACCGCGGCCAGCAGGACGAAGAGCGCGGCCGGTATCGCCGTGGAGAGCCGGATCGCGGTCATGGCGGCGCGCCGGCCTCGACCGCCCGGCCCCGCCGCGCCCTGCGCGGCGCGCCGACCCGGAGCCTGCGGTCGGTGAGCGACACCGCGCCGCCCGCCGCCATGACGACGGCGCCGAGCCAGATCCACGGCACCAGCGGATTGTGATAGAGCCGCGCCGCCCAGGCCCCGTTGGCGGCGCGCTCCCCGAGCACGGCGTAGATGTCGGCGAGCCAGGTCGTGTGGATCGCCGCTTCGGTGGTCTGGGACCGTTCCGCCGGATAGTCCCGCTTCTCCGGCCGCAGCACGGCGAGGAGACGCCCGCCCCGCTCGAGGTCGAAGCGGCCCGTCACGGCGCGGTAGTTGGGCCCCCTTGTCTCCGACACGCCGCGGAACGTCACCGTGTAGCCCGCGACATCGACCGCGTCGCCGGGGTTCATCGACTGTATCCGCTCGGTCTGCCAAGCTGACGAGGCGGTGACCCCGGCGACAACGATGCCGAGCCCGGCATGCGCGACCGTCATCCCCCACGCGCTCCGGGGCAGGTTGCCCGCGCGCCGCAACACCGAGCCGGGGGGAACGCGGCCGACGCCGATCTTCGCGGCGAACTCCGCCAGCGCCCCGAAGAACAGCCAGGCGGCGAGGCCGAGCCCGAACGCGGCGAGGAAATCCTCGATCCCCGCGCGCCATGCCGCCGCGGCCGTAACCGCGGCGGCGGCGAAGACCGCGATCCCCAGCCGGCCGAACACGCCGGACAGGTCGCCCCGCTTCCACGCGAGCGTGGAGCCGATTACGCAGGCGATCAGCAGCGGCACCACGATCGGCACGAACGTCGCCTCGAAGAAGGGCGGGCCCACGGAGACCTTGCCGCCGCCGAGCGCGTCGAGGATCAGCGGGTAGAGGGTGCCGAGGAGGACCACCGAAGCCGCCGTCGTGAGCAGCAGGTTGTTGAGGACCAGCGCGCCCTCGCGCGAGACCGGCGCGAACAGCCCGCCGCCCTTGAGCCCCGGCGCGCGGATCGCGTAGAGGACGAGCGCGCCGCCGGTCACCAGGATCAGGAGGCCGAGGATGAAGACGCCGCGGTCGGGGTCGGTGGCGAAGGCGTGCACCGAGGTGAGCACCCCCGAGCGCACCAGGAAGGTCCCGAGCAGGGAGAGGCCGAAGGTGAGGATGGCGAGCAGCACCGTCCAGCCCTTCAACGCGTCGCGCTTCTCCACCACGATCGCGGAGTGGAGCAGCGCGGTCCCGGCGAGCCAGGGCATGAAGGAGGCGTTCTCGACCGGGTCCCAGAACCACCAGCCGCCCCAGCCGAGCTCGTAATAGGCCCACCAGCTGCCGAGCGCGATCCCGATCGTGAGGGCACACCAGGCGAGCAGGGTCCACGGCCGGACCCAGCGCGCCCAGGCGGGATCGACGCGGCCTTCGATCAGTGCGGCGACGGCGAAGGAGAACGAGATCGAGAAGCCGACATAGCCGAGATAGAGGAACGGCGGGTGGAAGGCGAGGCCGGGGTCCTGGAGCAGGGGGTTGAGTCCCTCGCCTTCCACCGGCGCCGGGAAAAGGCGGAGGAACGGGTTGGAGGTGAACAGGATGAAGGCGAAGAACCCCGCCGCCACCAGCCCGTGCACGGCGAGCACCCGCGCCCTGAGCGCCGCCGGGAGGTTGGCGCCGAAGGCCGCGATCATGGCGCCGAACAGCGCGAGGATCAGCACCCACAGCACCATCGAGCCCTCGTGGTTCGCCCAGACGCCGGTGATCTTGTAGATCAGCGGCTTCAGCGTGTGGGAATGGCTGGCGACGAGCGCGACCGAGAAGTCCGACACCGTGAAGGCGTGGACGAGCGCGAGGAAGGCGGCGGCCGTCAGGCCGAGCTGGAGCAGCGCCGCGGGCTTCGCCACCGCCATCATCGCCGGGTCGTCCCGGGCCGCGCCGATCATCGGCACCGTCCCCTGGATCAGCGCCAGCAGGAAGGCGAGGATGAGCGCGAAATGGCCGATCTCGGCGATCATCGGCCGCCCTCCGGCGCGCCGCGCCACCTGCCCGACTCCTTCAGCGCGTCGGCGACCTCCTTGGGCATGTAGGTCTCGTCGTGCTTGGCGAGCACCTCGTCGGCGCGAAACCGCCCGTCCGCGTCGAGCCGCCCCTCGGCGACCACGCCCTGCCCCTCGCGGAAGAGATCGGGAAGGACGCCCGTATAGGCGACGTCGATGGTGTTGGCGGTGTCGGTGACCCTGAACCGCACGCTCGTCGCGTCCGCGCCCCGGATCACCGAATCCTTGACCACGATCCCGCCGATCCGGAACCGCCGGTCGGGCGGCGGCTTGTTCTCGGCGACCTCGGTCGGGCTGTAGAAATAGACGATGCTGTCCTCGAACGCGGCGAGCACGAGGGCCGCCGCGACGCCCAGCGTCAGCATCCCGCAGACGACGAAGGCCAGCCGGCGACGCTTAGGGCGCATCGCCGGCCCCGGGACCCGGCCGGGAGCGCGCGCGCCTCGCCCGGCCCGGCCGCTCCTCTTCCAGCGCCGCGACCTCGCGCCTGAGCGCGCGCAGGCTGCGGACGCTCTGGACGGCGAGGCCGCCGATCGCGATCAGCGCGATACCGTAGGCCGGCCAGACGAAACCCGCATAACCGCCCATCGCCAGGAATTCGTGAATTTCAGCCATGCTCCGCGATGTCCGCCCCGGCGAAAGTCACGTGCGCCCATGCTTCTAGGACAAGCCGGTTCCGGTGTCCATTCCGCCGGCGTGGGCGCGGGCGTGCCGGAGCGCGCGCAGCCGCCGCTCCAGCAGCCCCGCGCGCACCCGGACGAACAGGAGCGCCGCGAACAGGCACATGAAGCCCGCCGCCATCAGCAGCAGCGGCGTCAGCATCGACGAATGGATCGCCGGCGCGCCGATCCGGGTCACGCTGGCCGGCTGGTGCAGCGTGTTCCACCAGTCGACCGAGAACTTGATCACCGGCAAATTGACCGCGCCGACCAGCGCCAGGATCGCCGACGACCGGTCGCCGCGCGCCGTGTTGTCGAACGCGTTGGCGAGCGCGATATAGCCGAGATAGAGGAACAGCAGGATCAGCACCGAGGTCAGCCGCGCGTCCCACGCCCACCAGCGGCCCCACATCGGCTTGCCCCACAGCATTCCCGTGGCGAGGCAGACGATCGTGAAGCAGGCGCCGATGGGCGCCGCGCCGTGCGCGATCACGTGCGCCAGGGGATGCCGCCAGATCAGCCCCGCGGCGGCGCACACCGCCATGACCGCGTAGCAGAACATGGCCATCCACGCCGACGGCACGTGGACGTACATGATCCGCACGGTATCGCCCTGCTGGTAGTCCGGCGGAGAGAACCCGAACCCGACAACCAGCCCCGCCCCGATCAGGAGCGCCGCCGCCCAGCCCGTCCAGGGCTGGATGCGATCGGCCAGACGCACAAATCGCGCCGGGCTCGCGAACCGGTGCAGGCGTGACACGAAGCCTTTCCGCTACCTTCTCTTGGTTCGAATATACGGCAATTTCATTCGAGCGCCTGCCTGACCGCGGCGGCGGCGGCCCAGGGGCAGAGCGCCGCGGCGGCGAGGAACATCGCGGCGAGCACCATGAGCTGCTGCCGGACGGCGTGCCCGGCGATCGCGGCATCGACCGCCCCCGCGCCGAAGATCAGGACCGGGACGAGCAGCGGCAGGACCAGGATCGAGAGCAGCATGCCGCCCCGCCTCGCCCCCAGCGTCAGCGCCGCGCCGACGCCGCCGATCAGGCTGATCGTCGGCGTCCCGAGCGCCATCGCCGCGACGAGGACGAGGTAGCCGTCGGTCCCGAGATCGAGGAGCACCGCCATCAGCGGGGTGGCCGCGATCAGCGGGATGCAGGTCGTCAGCCAGTGGGCGAGCATCTTCGCGCCCGCGATCAGCGACAGCGGGAGGGGGGCGAGCGCCAGCACCTCGAAACTTCCGTCCTCGTAGTCGCCGAGAAAGAGGCGCTCCAGCGACAGCATCGCGGCAAGCAGCGCGGCGACCCAGAGCACGCCGGCCGCGATCCGGGCGAGCAGGTTGGCTTCCGGCCCGACGCCGAAGGGAAAGAGGATCGTCGCCAGCACGAAGAACATCGCCGCCGCCGCCGCTTCGCCGGGCTCGCGGATCGCCAGCCGGAGCTCCCGTCCGAGCGCGGCGGCGAATGCGCTCATGCGCGGCCTCCCGGACCGGCGCCGTGCCGGCCGAGGTCGAGGCTCCTCGCGCCGGGGAGATCGAGGGGGGCGTTGGTCGACACCACGCACGATCCGCCGTCCGCGCAATGTCTCCCGATCGCGCCATGAACGGCGCCCACCCCCTCCTCGTCGAGCGCGACCGTCGGCTCGTCGAGCAGCCAGAGCGGCGCCTCCGACACCGCGATGCGCGCCAGCGCCAGCCGACGGCGCTGCCCGGCGGACAGAAACCGCGCGGGAAGGTCCGCGAGACCGGCGATCCCGAACTGCCCGAGCGCCGGGCCGACGCCCGTTCCGCCCGGCCGCAACGCCGCCCAGAAGCGCAGATTCTCCGCAACGGTCAGCGCCGGCTTTACCGCGTCGAGATGGCCCACATAGTGCAGCCGCGCCGCGTGGCTCTCCCGGTCTTCCGCGATGTCCGCCCCGTCCCATTCGACGGCGCCCGAAACCGGCGGCAGGAGCCCCGCCATCATCCGCAACAGGCTCGACTTGCCGCTGCCGTTGGGTCCGGTCAGCAGCAGGACTTCGCCGGTCCCGAGCGCGAAATCGAGGCCGGAGAACACCGCCCGGTCGCCGCGCACGCAGCCAAGGGCGCGGCCGGAGAATCGTGTCGCCGGATGGGATCGGTCGCGGTTCAACGCCGAGCGGACATGCGCCGGCCCGTCCCTCGATACGGCCCTTCGGGCCTACTCGGGATGAGGATCTTCTCTTGAGCGTCCCACCGTTCCCTCACCCTGAGTAGCCCCCGAAGGGGGCGTATCGAAGGGGGCTCAAGTCGATTACTTGACAGGCGACCATGACGGGGGAGGAACGATCCGCCGCGAACCGGATACGCCTCGGCGCTGTCCGGAACGCCCGTCGGCCTCGCGCCTGTCAAGTGATCGATATAAGCCCCTATCGAAGGGCGGCGGCTGGCTTGTCGTGCGGGCATTTCGCGAAGCCTACCGGTGGGATATCCGGCTAGCGCCGTTCCTCGTAGGACGGGCGCAAATTCTCGATCATCGCGGCCAGACCGTCGAGCGCGGCGTCGATGAAGGCCTTTCCCTGCTCGGCGCTCGCCACGTGCGGATTGCCGAAGATCGAGGCGTGGTTGGTCTCCGGGCTCGGACGGCGGCGATAGGTGCGCGACGGCTCGACGCTCGCGACCAGGTCCCAGCCGACCAGCGGCGTGTAGACCCCCTCGACGCGGTCCATCTTGACCAGCTCCGGCCGGGTGGCGAGCTGGAACGAGGTCTCGAACTCCCCGCCATGGCCCATCCCGCCGACTTCCGAGTTGCGCATCGCGTCGATCTCGGCCGCGCCGGGCTCCCAGTAGCTCACCGCCGTCACCTGGAAGTCGTAGGACGCGTCGAGATCGTCGACCAGGCGGCGCGCGACGGCGTCGTTCGAGGTGCCGTTGGGCCGGTTGCCGTTGAGGATCAGCAGGTCCTCGAAGCCCTGGCGGATCAGCGCCGCGCCGATCTCGTAGACCAGCTCCTGGTAGGTCGGGATCGAAAGCGAGACCGTGCCCGGAAAATGCTCGAAGGTCTTGGAGACCGCGTAGGGCACGGCGGGCGCGACCACCGCGCCGATCCGGTCGGCGAGGCGGACGGCCATGTGGTCGGCCTGGTGGGTGTCGGTGTCGCAGGGCATGTGCGGCCCGTGCGACTCGGTCGCGCCGGTCGGCAGGATGACGAGCTTCCTCGCCTCGATCGCCTCGCGCACCTCGTCATAGGTCATGTGGGCGATGCGGACGTTCATCGGCGCGACTGCGCCTCCGCCAGCAGCCCGTGGATCATGTCGGGCGACATGGGGGATTCCCGCACCGGCGCGATGCCGAGCGGGGCGAACGCGTCCTCCATCGCCGAGGCGACGACCTGCGAGACCGGGATCGTGCCGGCCTCGCCCACGCCCTTGATGCCGAGCGGGTTGAGCGGCGACGGCGTCTCCATGTGGAGGATCTCGGCGTCCGGCACCTCGGTCGCGTAGGGCATCAGGAAGTCCATGAAATTGGCCGCGAGCGGGGTGCCGTTCCCGTCGAACGCGCAGCGCTCGTAGAACGCCCCGCCGATGCCCTGGCCGATGCCGCCCATGACCTGCCCTTCGACGATCATCGGGTTGATCATGTTGCCGCAGTCGTGGATGCAGAGATAGCGCTTGATCTCCATGCCGCAGGTGTCGGGAAAGAACTCGACGATCGCCGCGTGGACCCCGTAGGCCCAGGTGGCGTGGGACGGGCTGAAATAGTCGGTCTCCTCGATCCCCGGCGCCTGGCCCTCGGCGAGCGGCGGGCCGTCATGCGTCGATGCCGGCGCGAACTGGGTCGCCGTCTGGGAAGCCTCGTTGAAGGCGTAGCGCAGCGGGTTCGACGCGGTGGCGATCTCGGCGAGCGAGACCGACCGGTTGCCGTCGACGATCCAGGCCCGCCCGTCGCGGAGCTCGATACTGTCCTCGCCGGTCTCCAGCATGTTGGCGGCGGCCGCGATTATGCGGGCGCGCGCCTTGACGGCGGCCTTGTGGATGGCGTTGCCGCTGACCACCGCGGCCCGGCTCGCGAACGTCGCCACCCCCCATTCGTGCGCCTGGGTGTCGCCTTCGACGAAGATCACGTCCCTCACGTCGCAGCCCACCTGGTCGGCGGCGATCTGGGCGAACACGGTCTCGTGACCCTGGCCCTGGCTGGTGAGGCCGGTGGTGACGTAGACCTTGCCGGTGATCGGGTGGACCTTGACGTGCCCGCCCTCGTAGGGGCCGAGGCCGGTTCCCTCGACATAGAAGCCGATCCCGAAGCCGAGATAGCGGCCCTCGGCGCGGGCCGCCTCCTGCTCCTTTCGGAAACCCGCGAGGTCGACGGTTTCGGTAATCAGGTCGAGCGCCTTCTCGTACTCGCCCGAATCGTAGTTGACGGCGAGCCCGTCGGCGAACAGCAGCCCCTCCCGCTCGTAGGGGAATTCGCCCGGCCCGATGAAGTTGCGCCGGCGGATCTCGGTCCGGTCGATGCCGAGCTCGTCGGCGAGCCGGTCGAGCGCGCGCTCGATCGCGAAGCAGGCCTGCGGCCGGCCGCAGCCGCGATAGGGCGTGACCTGGACGCAGGGCGTGTAGACCAGCGTCATCTCCACCCAGATGTCCGGAATCCGGTAGGGCCCGGCGATCGAGGTGGACGCGACCTGGGCGATGGCGATGCCGTAGGGGATGAAGGCGCCGGTATCGTGGATGAACGAGTCGCGCAGGCCCAGCACCGTCCCGTCCTTCTTCGCGGCCAGCGAGATCTCGTGGATCTGCGCGCGCTCCTGGCTCGCGCCGATGAAGTTCTCCACCCGGTCCTCGATATATTTCACCGGCCGGTCGAGCTGCATCGCCGCAAAGGGGACGAGGATCTCGTCGGGGTGGAACATCATGATCTTCTGGCCGAACCCGCCGCCGACATTGGGGGCGATGACGCGGATCCTGTCCTCGTCGATGTCGAACAGCGAGGCGAGCCCGCCCCGCACCGAGATCGTCGCCTGGGTCGAATCCCACACCGTGAGCTCGCCCGACACGCCGTCCCAGCGCGCGGCGACGGCGCGGCATTCCATCGGCGCGGCGGTCGAGCGTTCGAGCCGGACCCGCACCGTCGTCGTGTGCTCGGCCGCCGCGAAGGCGGCATCGGCATCGCCGCTCTCCTGGACGAAATGCGCGGCGACGTTGTTGGGGATGTCGTCATGGACCGGCGGCGCGCCGTCGGCGATGGCTTTTTCGAGGTCGAGCTCGACCGGCAGCGGTTCGTACGCCACCTCGACGACCGAGCACGCGTCCTCGGCGGTGTAGCGGTCGACGGCGACCACCATGGCGATGCACTGGCCGGCATAGAACACGTCGTCGCGGGCGAGCGGGCGCTGGGTCTTGCCGCCCGAGGTAATGCAGGGATGCGGAATCAGCATCGGCAGCTCGACATCGAGCGCGCCGATAGTGTCGGCCGTGTAGACGGCGACGACATCGGGCAGCGATTCGGCGGCGGAAATGTCTATCGAGCGGATCCGCGCGCGCGCATGCTCGCTGCGCACGAATGCCGCATGCAGGGCGCCGGGCAGCGAAATGTCGTCGATAAATGCCCCCTCGCCCTTGAGCAGCGCGGGGTCGGCATTGCGCTGGACCGGCTCGCCGAACTGCCGTGTCGACATTCGCTCCTCCTCAGTCCGCCGCCGCGTTCATCAGCTCGACCGAGCGGCGGAACGCCTTGACGATGTTCGCGTAGCCGGTGCAGCGGCAGAGATTGCCCGACAGCACCTCGCGGATCGCCTTCTCCGACAGGTCGGGCTCGGGCGTTTCCTCGAGATAGCTCAGCATCGACATCACGAAGCCCGGCGTGCAGTAGCCGCATTGCAGTCCGTGGCACTCCATCATCGCCTGCTGGATCGGGTGCAGCGTGCCGTCCTCGTCCGCGACGCCCTCGATGGTGCGGATCTCGGCGCCGTCGGCCTGGACCGCGAAGGCGAGGCAAGACCGGCCGGCGCGGCCGTCGATCGTCACCGTGCAGCAGCCGCACACGCCGTGCTCGCAGCCGACATGCGTTCCCGTCAGGCCGAGCTCGTGGCGGATGAAATCGCTCAGCAGCATGCGCGGGCTGGCCTCGCGGGTGACGGTCTCGCCGTTGACCGTCAGCGTCACCGGGACCTTCGGATCGGACGAGGCGGCGGGGATCGGCTTCTTCAGCACTGTCTTCGCCATGGCCTAGCCCCCCGCCCGCCTTGCGGCCGTCGCGACGGTTCGGCGCACCAGCGCCGCCAGCAGGTCCGTGCGGTAGGCGACGCCCGCTTGCATGTCGGCGGGCGCGGTCATGTATTCCCTGGCCGCCTCCCCGGCATCGGCGCGCGCGGCGTCGTCGACGGCGCGGCCCCGGAGCGCGTCCTCGGCGGCGGCGAGACGGACCGGCCGCGCGCCGATGCCGCAGGCCGCGATCCGCGCCTCGCCGCACCGTCCGTCCTCGACCGTGAGCAGGGTGCAGACCCCTGCAAGCGCGTAATCGCCCCGGCGCCTCGCGAACTCCTCGAACGCATAGCCGGTTCCGGGCGGCAGGGCGGGAATGCGCACTTCCGTCAGGATCTCGGTCTGCGCGAGGCTGGTGGTCATGTGGAACCGGAACAAATCGTCGGCGCCGATCTCGCGGCTCCCGTCCGGCCCCTGGACGGAGACCGTGCCGCCGGTCGCCACCAGAAGACAGGGAAGCTCAGCCGCGGAATCGGCGTGCGCGATGCTGCCGCCCACGGTCCCCCGGTTGCGGATCGCGATATGGGCGACGTTGTCGAGCACTTCTCCGATCAGCGGGTTGGCCCGGTTGGCCCCCTCGTGCGTTTCGAGCTCCCGGTGCCGCGTCATCGCGCCGACGCGGATCGTCCCGTCCGCCACCGCGATGCCGCGCAGCGCCTCGATCCTGCGCAGGTCGACCAGCCGGCCGGGGGCCGACAGGCGGAAATTCATCGTCGGGATCAGGCTCTGCCCGCCGGCGAGCGGGCGCGCGGTCTCGTCCCCGGCGAGCGCCGCGACCGCCGCCTCGACGGTTTCCGGCGCGACGTAGTCGAACAGCGCCGGCTTCACTCCGCCGCCTCCGCCGCGGTCTCCGCCCACCAGCCGGCGTCGGGATCCTGCCAGCCCTCGGGCCAGTCCAGCCTTCCGGCCGCGCGCGCCGCCTCGACATAGGGGCCGCGGTCGAACATCGGCAGCGCGCCCCGCTTCGCGCGGAGCTCCATGCGGCGCGTATCCGTCGCGGCCTCGTCCACCTCCGGCCGCGTGCCCGCCATGTTCAGGACGACGCCGTACTCCTCGGCGGCCGAGTCTTCGGAAACCAGCCCGCACTCCACGTCATAGGCGACCAGGTCCGGCTCCCGCAGGAGCGGATCGCCCCAGCCCCCGCCGCCGGTGGTCCGGATGCGGACGGTCGCGCCCTCCGGCACCTCGATATTGTCCGCCATGCCCGCGATGTCGCGCAGCTCGCCGCCCCCGTCCTCGACCGCGATGCTGTATGTGGAGCCCGGCCTGCCGCCGTTGACGCCGTAGGTGTTGACCAGCGCGCGGTCGGCGTTGGACAGCAGCCGGCAGGATTGCAGCGTGCGGATGCGCTTGTCGTAGCCGAACCCGCCGCGCCGGAACCCCGCCCCGCCGGAATCGCGGGCGAGGCCGAGCTTCTCGACCATGACCGGGTAGCGGGTCTCGGAGAACTCCGCCGGCAGGTTGCGCGAGTTGGGAACGATGTGGACCACGTCCGAGCCGTCCGCCCAGGGCCGGCCCGGCCCGCCGCCGCCCAGAACCTCGCGGAACAGGAAGAAATCCCTGTTCGAGGCGCCGCCATGCAGCCCCCAGATGCGGATCGTCTCGTGGTCCGCCGGCATCTGCCCGCCGGTGGCCTTGGACAGCAGCGCCGCGAAGATCCCCAGCGAGCGCAGCAGGATGAAGAACCGCATCCCGGTCGCCTTGCCGAAATTGGGCGTGACCAGCGTGCCCTTCTCCGGGAATTTCACGTCGATGACGTCGAGCACGCCCTCGTTCATGTCGATCTCGGCGGCGCGCTCCGGCGAGGAGGCGAGCGAGCGCAGCACCGGGCCCATCCACTTGCGGACGAACTTGCCGTCCGAATAGTCGATCGCCCAGTTGATCGGCCCCTTGGCCTCCCGGTCGGTGCCGGTGAAGTCGAGCAGGATCCGGTCGGCGGTCTTGGTCATGGTGACGCGCATCGCGTGCAGGCGGGGCGCATCGACGCCGTCGTTCTCGACATAGTCCTCCCAGGCGTAGACGCCGTCGGCGATCCTCGGCAGAAGCTCGCGCCGTATGGCCTCGGCGCAGTTCTCGATCATCGCGTCGAACGCCGCCTCCAATGTATCGGCGCCGTAGCGCTCGGCGAGCGCCACGACCCGCCGCGATCCCAGCATCGCGGCGCCGATCTCGGCGTCGAGATCGCCGCGCAGATGCTCCGACAGGCGCGAATTGCGCTCGACGATGCGGAACGCCGCCTCGTTCACCTTGCCGCGCTCGTAGAGCTTGATCGGCGGGATCACCAGGCCTTCGGTCCACATGTCCTCGGCATGGACGGGCAGGCTGCCCGGCACCGAGCCGCCGACATCGTCGTGGTGGCCGAAGACCTGGGAGAAGCCGATCAGTCGGCCCTCGTGGAAGATCGGCAGGGTGGAGCAGAGATCGGGGATGTGGCCGATGCCGCCCGACGAGTTGTAGGGGTCGTTCCAGAAGAACACGTCGCCGGGGTGGATGTCGTCTTCCCCGAAATACTCGAAGACCGGCTCGACCAGCGCCGAGTAGGACCGCCCGGTGAGCTTGCGCCCCCTGGCGTCGAACAGGGCGACCCGGTAATCGTGCTGGTCGCGGATCATCGGCGAGCGCGAGGTGCGCTCGACGGCGGCCTCGATCTCGAGCTCGGCGGAGCGGATGGTGCCGGTGATGATCTCGAGCTCGACCGGCCCGAGCTGCCGGGCCTCCTTGCGGGGCTTGCTCATGAGGATTTCTCCAGGATGAGATTGCCGTACCCGTCGACGGTCAGTTGCCAGCTGTCTGGCACGACGGTCGTCGATCCGTATTCCTCGACGATCGCGGGACCCGCCAGCGCCGCGCCGACGCCGAGATCGCCGCGCCGCCAGATGCCGCAATCGATCCAGCCGCCGTCGCGCCAGTAGACCCGGCGGTTCGCGACGGGGGCGGCCTCTCCGCCGCCGGACTCGAGGGGGCGGATCTCCGGCCGGTGCACGCGGCCCACCGCCTGGACCCTGAGGCTGACGACCTCGACATCCTGGCGGCCCTCGTAGTGGAAGCCGAAGGTGCTCTCGTGCACCCGGTGGAAGTCGCGCCACATCGTTTCCACCGCATCGGTCCCGGCGGTGCCGGGCGGGATCGGGACCGGAACCTCGTGGCCTTCGCCGACATAGCGGACGTCGGCGCTGCGGACCAGGTCGATCGCCCCGCGCGCGACGCCCTCGGCGGCGATCTCGTCCCGGCCGGCATCCTCCAGCGCGGACCACAGGGCTTCCAGCTCGTCCGGATCGTGCGACGACTGCTGGCGCACGCAGGTCCGGACATAGTCGCGCTTGACGTCGGAGACGTGGAGCCCGAAGGCCGACAGGTTTCCCGGGTTGGGCGGCACCACGGCGGTGGCGATGCCGAGGAAATCGGCGACCTCGGCCGCGAACAGCCCGCCGGCGCCGCCGAAGGCTACCATCGCGTAATCGCCCGGATCGAGGCCGCGCGTGGTGGTGACACGCCTTATGCCGTGCACCTGGTTGGCCGAGGCGATCTCGAGCACGCCGGCGGCGGCCTCCTCCGGCGCGATCTCGAGCTTCCGGCCGAGCTCCTCGTAGGCCGCGCGCGCGGCGTCCGCGTCGAGCTTCAGCCCGCCGCCGATCAGCGCCTCGGGCAGCCGGCCGAGCGCCAGCCCCGCATCGGTCACCGTCGGCTCGGTGCCGCCGCGGCGATAGCAGATCGGCCCCGGGTCCGCGCCCGCGCTGCGCGGCCCCACCTTGAGCGCGCCGTAATCGTCGATCCAGGCGAGCGAGCCGCCGCCGGTCCCGACCGTCTCGATGTCGAGCATCGGCGACTTGACCGGGTAGTTCTCGATCGTCGCGTGGCTGGTGAGCTGGGGCGTCAGGTTGCGGACCAGCGAAACGTCGGTCGACGTGCCGCCGACATCGAGGGTGAGCACGTTGCGGCGGTCGGCGAGCCGCGCCATGTGGGTCGCGCCCAGCACGCCGCCGGCGGGACCCGATACCAGCATCGTCACCGGCTTCTCGGCCGCCTTCGCGCTGGTCACGATCCCGCCGTTCGACTGCATGATCAGGAACGGCACCGCGCCCGAGCGCTCCCGGATGCTGCGCTCCGCATGGCCGAGATAGGTCTTGCAGTAGGGCTTCACCATGACGTCGATCAGGGTCGTCATGGCGCGCTCGTACTCGCGGTATTCCGGCAGCACCACGGAGGAGAGGGAGACGTGGATGTCGGGGTGCCGTTCGGCCAGCAGCGTGCCGACCCGGTTCTCGTGCGCCGGGTTGGCGTAGGCGTGGAGCAGGCAGACGGCGAAGCGGTCGACCCCGAGCGCCACCAGCTCGTCGGCCGCGGCCACGACGCTTTCCTCGTCGAGCGGCACCAGCTCCGAGCCGTCATGGCGCATCCGCCCGGCCGCCTCGCGCACCAGGTGCAGCGGCACCAGGCGCCTCGGCTTCACCCAGAAGAACGAGTTGCCGTACCCGTCGGGAACCGACTGGCGGGCGATCTCGATCAGGTGCCGGAAGCCCTCGGTGACCAGCAGGCCGAGACCCTCGAACTTGTGCTCCAGCACCGCGTTGGTCGCCGTCGTCGTGCCGTGCAGGATCTGGCCGATCTCGGTCCGCGCGGCCCCCGCCGCGTCCAGCACCTCGTCGATCCCGGCGAGCAGCCCGAGGCTCGGATCGGCCGGCGTGCTCGGCGTCTTGATCGCGAACTGGTCGCCCGTCTCCTCGTCGAGCGCGATCACGTCGGTGAAGGTGCCGCCGGTGTCTATGGCTATGCGGAGCGCCACGATTCGACCGTTATTTCAACACTCTAATCATGTCACGGCGACGATATTGTCAGCCGCCCACGGCGTCAAACGCGCGCGGCTCGACCTGGTCCGCCCATTCGGCCAGCAGATCGGCGGAATCCATCACCAGCCCCATGTGGATCGACACCATCTTGAGGGCCGCATCCTCCATCTCGTCGTTGGTGCCGCGGACCAGGTCGCGCAGCACCACGACGCGGTAGTCGCGGTTGCTGGCGTCGAACGCGGCGTTCAGCACGCAGCAATCGGTGAACCCGCCGTTCAGCACCACCGTCCGGATGCCCATGTTGCGCAGCAGGAAGTCGAGGTCGGTGGGGTAGAAGACCGAGAGCCGCTTCTTGGTCTGGACGATCTGGTCGCCGGGCTCGACCCGTGTCTCGAACTCGGTCCAGCGGCTGCCCTCGATGGCGTGCGAGTCGGCATTCGGAATGTCGCCGACATAGAGCGGGAAGACCTGCCGCCATGCCGAGCGCAGCCCGTTGACGTCATCGACGCCGCCTTTCCTCAGAACCGTCCTGACGTGGACGACCGGAATGCCGAGTCGGCGCGCCTCGTCATGGAAAATGTCGATCGGGGCGACGATCTCGCGCGCGCGCGGCGCCGGGCACGGACAGTCCGGCGTGTCGGCAAGGTGGCCCTGATGCATGTCGATCGACACGACAGCCGACATTTGCCGATCGGCATATTGCTCGAACCCGCCCGGCAGGACCCGGCGTTCGCCATAGACATAGGCCTGCATATCCGCCCCCTCCTCAGCGCCCGCCGCCGTTCTCGCCGTCCGCGTAGGCGGCGATCAGGCGGCGGATCCGGTCGTCGCGGTCGGCGGCGCCCTGATGCTCGCCGTCGAGATTGATGTCGGTGATCCGCTCCCCGACGCGTTGCAGCAGCGCATCGTCCCCGCCGTTGCCGGCCGGCGGGATGCGGACCACCGTGTCGTGGCAATAGGTCGGGATCCGGCCGTCGGCGCGGAATCGCGGAGTCTTCGGATCGCCGCCCGCCGCCACGCGCCGTATCTCGGCCCGGAGCAGCTTGCGCAGCATCAGCACGCCCTTGTCGGTGGCGGTCATGTGCTCTAGCGCGTGCACCGCGATCGGCCGCTGGCTGGTCTGGGCGTCGAAATCGCCCGGGATGCGCTGGCGGTCCTCGTAGGTCCGGGCGCCGTCCTGGCCGAAGAAGTCGACGCTTTCGGGGCCGCATCTGCTCTCGTCGGCATTGTTGCCGGGGTCGCCGTCCGGGTGGAAATGCCGCCAGCCGATAATGCGGCATGTCTCGTTGTCGACCGGCGTCGTCCAGCGGGTGATGCCGACCCGCAAGTAGAGCTTCGGCGCCTGCCCGTCCTCCCAGATATGGCCGACCTGGGCGATGTTGCCGAAGACGATGTCGTTCGAGCGCACCCAGACATTGTCGCCCCAGCGCCGCGCGGTGACGTAGATCATGCCGGTCGGCGTCTCGCGGAACTCGGTCACCGGAAGCTCGCCCCACGCATCGGCGAACTGGGAGAAGCTGATCCGGGTGTGCAGGAACACCGCGTGCGCCGGGTCCATCACGTTCTCCTGCACCTGGAGCCAGTTGCAGGGGTAGGTGATGTAGTAGGGAACCAGCCGGTCGCCCGGCATGGCCAGCGTGTCGTAGGGCGCGAATTCCGGCCGCTTGTCCGGCGGTCCCATATAGGCGAAGACCAGCCCGTCATGCTCCTCGACCGGATAGGCGCCGTGATAGAGCCGGTCCTTGAGCGTGCTCGACGGCGGCTCGCCCGGCGTCTCCAGAATCCGGCCGTCGGGCGCGAACAGCCAGCTGTGATAGCAGCAGCGAAGGCCCCGGGGCTCGACGACGCCGTATTCGAGCGAGGTCCCGCGATGGCTGCAATGGAGGTCGAGCAGCCCCCAATCCCCGCCGCGCGTCCGGAACAGCACGAGGTCCTCGCCGAACAAGCGCACCCTGAGCGGCAGCTCGCCCACCTCGGCGGCGATCGCGACGGGCTGCCAGAAGCGCCGGAGATATTCGCCGCAGGCCGAGCCGCGCTCGACATGGGTGAGCTCCGCGTCCTCTTCCGGCATGGGCGGCTTGTGATACGCGCCGTAGGGCGTGCGCAGGAAATGCTTCTGCCCGGCCATCCGTCGTCTTCCTCCACCGCCCGCGGCGAATGCTAGAGCCTATCCGGTCCCGATGGAACCGTGGCGTCCCCGGCAACGCCGCTACCCCCACTTCCCGACTGTGCGAAATATGGTGTTGATCGCGTCCCAAGTCAAGAGTATTTTTCTCTTTTAGATCATTTTTTGGCGATTTCCGGTTTTCCGTCCGCTCTCCCACCGGATCGGGACACGGATCGCGGCCCGCCCGCACCTGCCCTCTTTGTCCCCCCCGCTGTCACCCCGGCCTTGAGCCGGGGTCCAGGAAAACCGGGCGACGGCGGTGCCTGTGGCCCTGGACCCCGGCTCAAGGCCGGGGTGACAGCGGGGGGCGGAGACAAGGTCGGGCGGGGCGGGTTTTCTCCGGCACTCCTTTCCCTCCCGGTCGTCATGCCCGGACTTGTTCCGGGCATCCACGTCCCTCCGCCACCT
>JAPPIT010000051.1:2631-8708 GCA_028820505.1 Defluviicoccus sp. | reverse complement strand
GCTGACGGCGGCGCGGCTGCTCGACTGGCACGCCGCGCTCCGCCCGGCCGGGCGCAGGGTCCGCGCCGGCGCCTGGCGCGACGAGGCCGCCGGGGACGCGATGGCGGCCTTCGTCGACCGGTTCGAGGACGCGCGCGATGCCGAGCCGGTGCTCGCCGCCGGCCTCGCCCATCTCCGCTTCCTCGCGGTCTCCCCGTTCGCGGCCGGCAACGGGCCGATCGCGCGGGCGGTGACCGACCTCGCGCTGGCCCGCGCGGAGGAGACCGGCGTCCGGTTCTACAGCCTGACCGCCCGGATGCGGCACGAGCGGGCGGCATATGACGGTGCGCTGGCGGCGGCGCTCGCGGGCGGGGAGGACGCGACCGGATGGCTGGAATGGTTCCTCGGGTGCATCGCGCGCGCCTGCGCCGCCGCGCACCCGACCCTCGCCGCCGTACCGCGCGCCGACGACGCGGACGCCGGGCTGAACCCGCGCCAGCGAACCGTCCTCGACCGCCTCCGCGCCGACGACCCGGACCGAACGACCTCGTCAGGCTGGGCCGCGATGACGGGCTGCTCCCGCGACACCGCGCTCCGCGACATCGCCGACCTCGTCGCGCGGGGGATCCTGGCGAAGAGCGAGGCGGGCGGCAGGAGCACGCGCTACGCGCTGGCGGAGGGGCGGGGCGGAGACGGCCCCCTTCCGTCACCCCGGCCCTGAGCCGGGGTCCAAGTTAGACGCAGCGTCCCTCGGCCATTGCCCCAAATCGTCATGCCCGGACTTGTTCCGGGCATCTCCCTCCACAGGCGCGCCGGACGCGAGGCAACCGCGTGGATGGCCGGAACAAGTCCGGCCATGACGTGAGGGGACGGGATCAGCGGGCGCCCGCCGCCTCAAGAAGAACGCGCGCCTGCCTGAGGTCGCTCATAGAGCACCCTTCCTTCGCGCAGCGCCCGCGCGAGCACGTTGTTGAGCGAATCGCGCCAGTACTCGACCTCGTCCAGGCTGTAGACCAGGATATCCGTCGCGACGGGGCAACCGCCGAGCGCGCGCATCAGGCGCACGATTTCGGCCCGGCGGTCGCGGCCCGGCCCGAACGGCTCGGCCTCGACGACCACGAGATCGACGTCGGAGTCCGGCCGGGCGTCGCCCCGCGCGCGGGAGCCGAACAGGATCACCTGCTCGGGATCGGCCGCCTCCACGATGGCGGCGACCATGCGCTGGAGGAGGGGTTCGTCGACGTGGGTCATGGGATGGTTCCGTGCTCCGTCGCGGTCCTGCGGGGCTCCCGGTTGGGCGGGAGGTTGGGTCATACGGGGGCCGGTGGCAAACTATAATCGAGAAGACGAAGGGTCTATTTTCGAGACCTTGACATCATTCCATGGGTGGAATATATCGGCGCATGAGCTGGGAGGTCGAGTACACGAACGAGTTCGGGGATTGGTGGGACGATCTCGGGGAGACCGAACAGGAGGACATCCCCGCCACGGCCGCATGCGCGAGCTTCGCATCCAGAGCGGCGGCCGTCCGATCCGTGTTTTCTACGCCTTCGATCCGCGGCGGACGGCGATCCTGCTGATCGGCGGCGACAAGACAGGAGACGGCCGGTTCTACGAGCGGTTCGTTCCGCTGGCCGACAAGCTCTATGACGAGCATTTGAAGGAATTGAAGGACGAAGGGTCGATCCAATGAGCGGACGCCAGGCATTCGACGAATTGACGAAGGGCTTCACGCCGGAGCGGCGCGCGCGGGTCGACGCCCGCAAAGCCGAGCTTCGCGCGGCCATGCCGCTTCACGAGCTGCGGCAGGCGCGGGCGATGACCCAGAAGGCGGTCGGCGACGCGCTCAAGGTCAAGCAGCCGGCCGTCGCCAAGCTGGAGCGGCGCGCGGACATGTACGTCTCCAACCTCCGCGCCTACATCGAGGCGATGGGCGGACGGCTCAACATCGTCGCCGAGTTCCCGCAGAGGAGCGTGGTCATCACGAACTTTTCGACGGTTGAGGAAGACGGGGAAAACCATTGACCAGTTCAGACTTTTGAATCGCCTTCTCGCAGCGGGTAGGACAATCAGCTACGAGCGGCAACTGTCAGGTGATTATACTGTCTGTACGCATGAACAGTCGACGGAAGCATGTAGAAGTGCTGTTTATGAAGTGTCACGATGCTCCTAGCTCAATATCAAATAAGCATAAATGCCAATGCCATATCTTATAGAAGACAAATTAGTAATAGCTGTTTCTTCTACGGCTCTTTTTGATTTTTCTGCCGAACACGACCTTTACCTTAAGGAAGGGGTCGATCAGTTTCGGTCATACCAAAGAGACAATAGAACCGAAGTGCCTCAGCTGGGCACGGCCTTTCCATTCATACAGCGAATCTTGCAACTCAATACTATTTACTCAGACCACAATCCAATCGAAGTCGTGATTCTCTCTAGGAATCACGCAGATGCTGGTCTTCGTGTGATGGATGCCGTTCGACATTATGAATTAAGCATATCTCGAGCTTTTTTCTTGGCCGGATCATTGCCATACCCATATATGGAATCGGTGGGTGCCGTACTGTATCTCAGCACGAATAAGGATGAGGTAAATCGAGCTATTGCAGATGGGTTTCCCGCTGGATACGTACTGCCTTGCGAGAATCCTCCAATCGATGATAACAGACAACTTAGAATAGCGTTTGATTTTGATGGTGTTATTGCCGACGACGAAGCAGAAATCGTATATCAAGAAAAAGACGATCTAGATCTATTTCATGAACACGAACGAAGGTTTCGGAATAAACCCCTACAATCGGGACCACTCATGCCTCTTTTGAGAAAAATATCGGCACTTAAGACATTGGAACGTCATCGGGTAAAGAACATGAAAGAATATACGGAATTTCTGCGTATTGCAATTGTAACCGCTCGCAATGCACCCGCGCACGAGCGACTGATAAAGACATTAGCGGACGCTGGATTAGATACAGACGAGTTATTCTTGCTAGGTGGCATCGAAAAAAAGAAGGTCTTAGATGTATTGAAGCCACACATTTTTTTCGATGACCAAATTGACCATTTGCAGCGCGCGGCTGCGTCTATCCCGTCTGTCCACATACCTTTTGGAATAGCGAATTATGGTGGAAAATAAATTTAGCCGGTGAAAAGGAGTTGCCCTATCCATCGGTTATCATTCGTTGCAAGCTCGTTGCTCCACATTCATCGGACCCAATTCAAGCGTCAATATGGTGGATGTATCCAAATTCCTGGCCTTTAAGTTCAAAATCCAAGAGAATACGATATCCTTGGTCAATGTAGGGCGGCGGGAACAAGGAACGGACGCTATACATTGATCCTCGACCGAGCCAGTCAAGTGCGTTCTCTATATCAACGGTCCAAACGCTGATCTAGTCGCGGCATTGCGGCGGGACAAGCGCCCCACCGTCGCCCTTGCACCCTTTTCCCGCGTTGTCATTTCGACCAGAGCCGTTCGGAGAACGGTAGAGTGGAGAAATCTCGGTGTACGGGCACGAGATTTCTCCGCTCCGCGCCCTGCGGCGCTCCGGTCGAAATGACGGTGTGAAGGAGACGGGGCGGGGCTAAGCTTCCCGTGCACCGTCACCCGCCGGGAAACGCTCCTTGTCGCAACCGTCCCACCCCCTCCCACCCCACCGCATCTTCCTAACCTTCCTCGCCCTCGGCCTCACCTCCTTCGGCGGCCCCGTCGCCCATATCGGCTATTTCCGCGAGGCCTTCGTCGTCCGCCGCCGCTGGCTGGACGAGCGCGCGTATGCGGACCTCGTCGCGCTGTGCCAGATGCTGCCGGGGCCGACGTCGAGCCAGGTGGGGGTCGGCATCGGGCTGACCAAAGCGGGGTATGCGGGCGCGCTGGCGGCGTGGCTCGGCTTCACGGCGCCCTCGGCGGCGCTGATGGTGGGGCTCGGCTACGGCGTGGTGGCGTATGCGGATTCGATCCCGCCGGGGCTGCTCGCGGGGCTCAAGGCGGTCGTCGTCGCGGTGGTGGCGCAGGCGGTGTGGGGCATGGCGCGGACGCTCTGCCCCGACGTGCCCCGGGTGACGATCGCCGCCATCGCCGCCGCCGCGGCGCTCGGCATCGGCGGGCCGGCCGGGCAGGCGGGCGTGATCGCGGGCGGGGCGGTCGCGGGCTTCCTGTTCCTGCGCGGGAGCGCGGCGGCGCCGGCGGGGGCGCGCGGGGCCGCGCGGCCCGGGGTCGTCCCGGCGCTGGCGCTGGCGCTGTTCTTCGCGGCGCTGGTCCTGCTGCCGGTCGCCGCCGCTTCGTGGCCGGCGCAGTGGCTCGCGCTCGCCGATTCCTTCTATCGCTCGGGCGCGCTCACGTTCGGCGGCGGGCATGTCGTCCTGCCGCTGCTGGAGGCCGAGGTGCTGCCGCCCGGCTGGGTGACGCGCGACGCCTTCCTCGCCGGCTACGGCGCGGCGCAGGCGCTGCCGGGCCCGCTGTTCACCTTCGCCGCCTATCTCGGCACGGTGATGGAGGTCCCGCCCTCGGGCTGGCGGGGGGCGGCGATCTGCCTCGGCGCGATCTTCCTGCCGTCCTTCCTGCTGGTCGCGGGGACGCTGCCGTGGTGGACCGCGCTCGGCCGGCTGGAGGCGACGCGGCGCGCGATGCCCGGGATCGAGGCGGCCGTGGTCGGACTGCTGCTCGCCGCGCTCTACGACCCGGTGTGGACCGCGGGCGTGCGGTCCGCGGGCGATTTCGTCCTCGCGCTCGCCGCGTTCGTGGCGCTCGCCGCGTGGAAGGCGCCGCCCTGGCTGGTGGTGCTGCTCGGCGCCGCCGCGGGGTGGGGGGTGGCGTCCTTCGCGGGCTAGGACGATAGAGAGTCCCCGCGCTAAGCTCCTCCCCGCACAGCGCGGGAGGAAACCCATGAGCGAGCACGCCGACGTCATCGCCGAGGTGATGGAGAGCAGCAAGGGGCGGATGATCGGCGACGGGCTGGAGGCCGCCGACATCGACGAGATCCTCGCGCGCTGCACCGGTTGGGGCGACTGGTACGAGGTCGTCACCTCGATCGGCGACCGCTACGAGTCGATGGCCGAGCGGGCGCTGGCGGGCGGGAGCGCGATCACCGCGGGCGTCTGCCTGTGGCGCGCCTCGATGTACTACCACTACGCCCAGTTCTACATGTTCGAGCGCCCCGACCTGCGCGAGGCGGGGCAGAAGCGGAAGGTCGCGCTGTATAACCGCGCGGCGCCGCTCTTCTTCCCACCGGCCGAGCGCGTCGACGTGCCGTTCGAGGGGTTCTCGATCCCGGGCTTCCTCCGCAAGCCGCCCGGGGTGGACCGGCCGCGCTGCGCGGTGCTGATCGGCGGGCTCGAGAGCACCAAGGAGGAGAGCTACCTGTTCGAGCGCATGTGCCACGACCGCGGCATGGCGACCTTCGCCTTCGACGGGCCGGGCCAGGGGGAGATGTACTTCCAGACCCCGATCCGGCCCGACTTCGAGCGCTTCACGAGCGCCGTGCTCGACGCGCTGGAGGCCCGCGGCGACATCGACCCGTCACGCTTCGGCATAATCGGGCGAAGCTTCGGCGGCTACTACGCGCCCCGGAGCGCCGCGCACGACAAGCGCATCGCCGCCTGCGTCTGCTGGGGCGTCTTGTACGAGCTCCAGACCTACTGGTGGGACATGCACGACATCACGCGCAACGGCTTCACCTACTGCGCCGGCGAGACCGACCCGGCGAAGGGGAAGGAGCGGCTCGAATTCATCGACCTCGGCGACTCCGCGGCGAAGATCGAGTGCGCGCTCTATTTGCAGCACGGGATGAAGGACGATCTGATCCCCTTCGCCCAGGCGCAACGGCTGGAAGCGGAGGCGGTCAACGCATCCGAGATCGTCACCCAGTACGAGCCCGACGGCATCCACTGCTGCCACAACCTCTACCACACGACGCGAATGCCGATGGCCGACTTCCTGGCGCGGCATCTGGTGGGGTGAGGGGCGCTTTCCACCCCGTCATGGGGGGGGGGCGCCGCCCCCCGCGAGGGGGGGGGGGGGGGCCGAAAAAAAAAAAAAAAAAACCAGGGGCCCCCCAGCGGGGGCCCGCGGCCGGGCGGCGCCCGGCGGCCTAGCTGGA
>JAPPIT010000051.1:0-2621 GCA_028820505.1 Defluviicoccus sp. | reverse complement strand
AAAACAAAACCAACCCGCGCCTATGGCGTTGGCCCTATTCCGGGGGGGGTTTTGGGGGGGGGGGTGGGGGGTTTCCCCCCCCGGGGGGGGGGCCCCCCCCCCACCATGACGATGGGGGCAGGGCCTCGAACTTAATCCGGCTGCACCGACTGGGCGCCGAGCTGGGTCCAGGCGACGGGGGCGCCGGCGGCTTCGATGCGTTCGTCGCGCGGCAGCGACGCATCCCAGCGGAGCGCGATGAAGCGCATGCCGCTGACGCCGTCGGAATCGTCGGAGCAGAGCCAGACGATGGGATCGCGCATCACCCGGGGCTGGATCAGCTGGGCGCGGTCGACGCCGGACGCCTCCGGGATCATCCGCGTGTTCACCGGCCCGCCCGGGATCAGCACGTTGGCGGTCACCCCGGTGCCGTCGAGGTCGTGCGCCATGATGTGGGTGTGCGCCTCCAGCGCCGCCTTGGACGGGCCGTAAGCCCCGGCGCCCGCGCGGTACATGGTGTTGAGGCTGGTGGTCACGTTGACGATCCGCCCGCGCCCGGCCTCGATCATGGCGGGGACGACGGTGCGCGCCATCAGCTGCGGGCCGTAGACGTTGACGTCCAGCATCTGGCGCCACAGCGCGTCCTCGAGTTGCCAGAATTTGGGCGGGTCGTGGAAGAAGTGATCGCCGATCCGCTCCGGCCCGACCACCGCGTCGTTGACCAGCATGTCGAGCCGGCCGAAGCGCGACAGGATCTCGTCCCGCGTCGCCGCCGCCCGGTCGGCGTCGGTCACGTCGCAGACGATGGGGAGCGTGCAGCCCTGCCCGCCCGCCGCCTCGGCGTCGCGCGCGGCGGCCCTCAGCACGTCCTCGTCGATGTCGATCATCGCCACCTTCGCGCCGGCCTCGGCGAGGGCGAGCGACATCTCGCGCCCCATGCCGCGTCCGGCACCGGTCATCAGCACGACTTTCCCCTCGAGCACGCGGTCGGCCATTCGTGTCTCCCTCGGCGGCGGCGGAGTCGCTCTCGCGGGCTCCGCGCACTATGTTGCGCTCCGCACCATTCATAGCACGATCCGGGGGACAGGCGATGATCGACCTCTACACATGGCAGACGCCGAACGGCCGCAAGGTCTCGATCGGGCTCGAGGAGTTCGGGCTCGACTACGAGACCCACCCGGTGAACATCGGCAAGGACGAGCAGTTCGCGCCGGACTTCCTCGAGATCAGCCCGAACAACAAGATCCCCGCCATCGTCGACCGCGACACCGGCACCGCCATGATGGAATCGGGCGCGATCCTGCTCTACCTCGCCGACAAGACCGGCATGCTGATGCCGGGCGACGCGCAGGGTCGCTGGAAGGTGATGGAGTGGCTGATGATGCAGATGGGCTCGGTCGGCCCGATGCTCGGCCAGACCCACCATTTCGCCCGGTTCAACGAGGGCAAGGCGCCCTATGCCGAGGAGCGCTTCCTGAACGAGACGAAGCGGATCTACGGCGTGCTCGACAGGCGGCTCGGCGAGACCGCGTACCTCGCGGGCGAGGACTACACCGTCGCCGACATCGCCACCTGGCCGTGGATCTCGCGCTACGAGTGGCACCGGATCGACTGGGCCGACTTCCCCAACCTCAAGCGCTGGTACGTCGCCATCGCCGGCCGCCCGGCGGTGCGGAAGGGCTACGACGTCCCCAACAAGGTGCAGGACATCCCGGTGCCCTGACCTCCCACCTCGTCATGGCCGGACTTGTTCCGGCCATCCACGCCGTTGTCGGTAGAGATGCCCGGAACAAGTCCGGGCATGACGGCCTAGGGAAAGGCGCCCGTCAGATCAGCAGCAGGAGCCCGCCGCAGATCGCGCAGTTGGAGAACACGAACGCCTGGTGAAGGTGCCGCCTGAGCGGGTCCTCGACCTCCCAGAAGCGGTGGAAGATCGCCGTCGCCAGCACGGTGAAGACGATCAGGACGACCGCGCCGATGTCGGTCCAGACGTCGAGCGCGATCATGATCCCGCCCGCATACTGCATCGCGAAGCCCGCCCACAGCACGGCCCAGGGGAACGGGATGCCCTGCGCCGCGATGCGGTCGGCGTGCTGCTTCGCCTTCATCGTCGAGTTGATCGCCGCGGTGCCGAGAAAGAGGAACGCGATCAGCGCCTGTCCGGCGGCTTCGAGCGGGGTGTGATCGACCATTCCTGAGTCAGGCGATTGCACTATCTGGGATTGGTTCGTTGCTTCTCCTCGAATAGTTGTTATTATACTTGGGTTTGGAGGGTTTGGGAAGGAGTTTTTCGTGTCTTTGGGTACGATACATATTTGGACTAAGGATCGTTTTTCGATTGCATTCTGGGAAGTAAGGATTCGGGTGGGTCTGCGAGGTATGTCATGGGGTATGTCGATCCTGGTGGGGGAGGTGATGGGGACGATCCTGGGGGTGCGTGGGGCGCGAGGAACGAGGCGCATACGGGGTTTGCCCGATTTGGGGGAACCATAAGGCAATCGGGGCCTGCCGGCACCTATATAGTGCGTCCTGTATCGCCGCCCCGGGCGGGCTCGCGGGGGCTTGGGCGATGACCGGGGACGGGCGACGCCAGCGGGCGCTGATGGCGACGGACGCGGAATGGGAGCGCATCGGCCGGGCCG
>JAPPIT010000059.1 GCA_028820505.1 Defluviicoccus sp. | reverse complement strand
CCGAGATGGCCTATTTCGAGTGCCTGCACGAGGTCAAGCTGATCGTCGACCTGATCTACGAGGGCGGCATCGCCAACATGCGCTATTCGATCTCCAACACCGCCGAATACGGCGACCTGACGCGCGGCCCGGTGCTGATCGACGAAACCGTGAAGGCGCGGATGAAGACCATCCTGGACGACATCCAGTCGGGGCGTTTCGCGCGCGAATGGGTGCTGGAGAACCAGTCCGGCCAGACCAGCTTCAAGGCGCTCCGCCGGCGCGGCGCGGAGCATCACATCGAGCAGGTGGGCGCGCAGCTCCGCGGAATGATGCCCTGGCTCCAGGAACGCGCCCTGGTCGACCGGACGAAGAACTGAAATCCGAGGGTGCGCAGAGACATGGCGCGACATATGAATTGCATAGTTGAGAATCCCGGCGTAAAGGTGGATTATTAAAGGCTCGTAAGTCCGTCGCGGCGCCCGAGCCGGTGTCCGTGGCGGAAGCCGTGCGAACGATGTGGTGGCGCGAAGATGCGACCGGCGGCAGGATCGGTTCGGAAGATCGCCAGGGCGGCGCCCTTGCCGGGGTCGCCGCGCGGCTGCGTCGCGCCCGCGGCCGGCGCGCTCGGGCGACTTAGCAGCCCCTGAACGGCGGCCGCCTCGAACGGCACGCCGGGCAGGGGACTTCATAGCCAGGTCCGAAAACCGCGTCACAGGAGTTCCGGGATGAGCCCGAATGCCGACCCCAACCGCGTCATAATCTTCGATACGACATTGCGCGACGGCGAGCAGTCGCCGGGCGCCTCGATGAACCTCGACGAGAAGCTGCGCATCGCCGAACTCCTCGCCGAGCTCGGCGTCGACGTGATCGAGGCCGGATTCCCGATCGCGTCGAACGGCGATTTCGAGGCGGTGCAGGAGGTCTCGAAACTGGTCAGGGGACCGGTCATCTGCGGCCTCGCCCGCTCCGGCCGGCCCGATATCGAGCGCGCGGCGGAGGCGCTCGCGCCGGCCGAGCGGCGCCGCATCCACACCTTCATCGCGACCAGCCCGCTGCACATGAAATACAAGCTCCAGATGGAGCCGGACGACGTGCACGAGGCCGTCATCGACAGCGTGACCCACGCACGCAGGTTCACCGACGACGTGGACTGGTCGCCCGAGGACGGCTCGCGCAGCGACCCCGACTTCCTGTGCCGCTGCGTCGAGGCGGCGATCCGGGCGGGCGCCACCTGCATCAACCTGCCGGACACGGTGGGCTACGCGCTGCCCGAGGAGTTCGGCGGCCTGATCCGGATGCTCCGCGAGCGGGTGCCCAACAGCGACAAGGCGGTCTTCTCCGCCCATTGCCACAACGATCTCGGGCTCGCCGTCGCCAACTCGCTGGCCGCGGTCGAGGCCGGCGCGCGGCAGGTGGAGTGCACGATCAACGGGCTCGGCGAGCGGGCGGGCAACGCCGCGCTCGAGGAGATCGTGATGGCGCTCCGGACCCGTCACGACCTGATGCCCTACACGACGGGGATCGACACCGCCGTGATCACCCGGATCTCCAAGCTGGTCTCGACGATCACCGGCTTCACGGTCCAGCCCAACAAGGCGATCGTCGGCGCCAACGCGTTCGCCCACGAGGCCGGCATCCATCAGGACGGGGTGCTCAAGCATGCCGGGACCTACGAGATCATGACGCCGGAGTCGGTCGGGCTGGCCCGTTCGACCCTGGTCATGGGCAAGCATTCGGGACGTCACGCCTTCCGCGAGAAGATCAAGGAGCTCGGCTACGATCTCGGCGAGAACGCGCTGCAGGACGCGTTCCGGCGCTTCAAGGATCTCGCCGACAAGAAGAAGGAGATCTTCGACGAGGATATCGAGGCCCTGGTCGACGACGCGGTGATCCGGCGCAACGACAGGATCCAGTTCGTCTCGCTCCAGGTGATCTGCGGCTCGGTCGGGCCCCAGTCCGCGACGCTCGAGCTCGACGTCGACGGCGACCGCCGGGCGACCGAGGCGACCGGCGACGGCCCGGTCGACGCGACCTTCAACGCGATCAAGGGTCTGTTCCCCCATGCCGCGCGGCTGAAGCTCTACCAGGTGCACGCGGTGACGGAGGGCACCGACGCGCAGGCCGAGGTCACCGTCAGGCTGGAGGAGGAGGGAAAGACGGTGAACGGCCAGGGGGCCGACACCGATACGCTCGTCGCCTCGGCGCGGGCCTACGTCAACGCGCTGAACAAGCTGCTGGTCAAGAGGGAGAAAACCGCGCCCCAGGCGATGATCGCCTGAAGCGGCGGCGCGTCGGCCCGCGGGGCGGCCGCGCTCAACGAGGCATCGAATAGCGGACCATGTTTTCCAAGATACTCGGACTTCTGTCGGCCGATATGGCGATCGATCTCGGGACCGCGAACACGCTGGTCTACGTGAAGTCGCGCGGGATCGTGCTCGACGAGCCCTCGGTGGTCGCCACCGCCACCGCCAGGGGGCGCAGGCAGGTCCTCGCCGTCGGCGACGAGGCCAAGATGATGCTGGGCCGCACCCCCGGCGGTATCGACGCCATCCGGCCGCTGCGCGACGGCGTGATCGCGGATTTCGAGATCGCCGAGGAGATGATCAAGCACTTCATCCGCAAGGTGCACAACAGGCGGCGCTTCGCGAGCCCGCAGGTGATCATCTGCGTCCCTTCGGGCTCCACCGCGGTGGAACGCCGGGCGATCCAGGAGTCGGCGGAAAGCGCGGGCGCGCGGCGCGTCTATCTGATACCGGAGCCAATGGCGGCGGCGATCGGCGCGGGCCTCCCGGTCACCGAGCCCACCGGCTCGATGGTCGTCGATATCGGCGGCGGCACGACCGAGGTCGCGGTCCTCTCGCTCGGCGGAATCGTCTATTCGCGCTCGGTCCGCGTCGGCGGCGACAAGATGGACGAGGCGATCATCAACTATATCCGCCGCAACCATAACCTGCTGATCGGCGAGGGCAGCGCCGAGCGCATGAAGAAGCAGATCGGCTCGGCCTGCGTGCCGGTCAACGGCGACGGCGATCTGATGGAGATCAAGGGCCGCGACCTGATGAACGGCGTGCCCAAGGAGATCGTGATCACCGAGCGGCAGATCGCGGAGAGCCTCGCGGAGCCGGTGAACGCCATCATCGAGACGGTCAAGGTGGTGCTCGAACACACCGCGCCGGAGCTTGCCGCCGACATCGTCGACAAGGGCATCGTGCTGACCGGCGGCGGCTCGCTGCTCGGCAATATCGACGAGCTGCTCGGCGCCGCGACCGGCCTCCCAGTGACCCTCGCGGAGGAACCGCTTTCCTGCGTGGTGCTGGGGACCGGGCGCTGCCTCGAGGAGATGAAGGCGTTGAAGAACGTGCTCACGGCCAAGTATTGAGGCGAATCCCGAATTCCATGTATCGAACGCGGGGACGCGCACCGCCCGTAGACCGTAACCGAAGAGGACAGGGGGCTTCGCGTCGGTGAAGTATCGGCCGGCATCGATCATCCGTCTGGCGGTTCCCTCCGGGACGCTCAGCCAGCGCATCGTGCTCACGACCCTGATCCTGGCCGCTTTCGGAATCGTCGTCCTCGGCAAGGCGGAAACGGTTCTGTTCGAGAGGCTGCGCGCGGGCGTGGTCGATTTCGTCGCCCCCGTCATGAACGTCATGGCGCGGCCGGCGGCCACCGTCGCGGACGCGATCGAAGGCATCAACGAGCTCGGCCGGCTGCGCGAGGAAAACGCGAAACTCCGCGCCCAGAACGAGCGGCTGCTGCACTGGCAGGCGGCCGGGCTGAAGCTTTCGGGGGAAAACGACCGTCTCCGCGCGCTGCTCCGCTTCGCGCCCGAAGCCGAGGCCGATATCGTGACCGCCCGCGTGGTGGGCGATTCCGGAGGCGTGTTCGTCCGGTCGATCGTCGTGGTCGCCGGCGCGCGGGACGGAGTCGCCAAGGGCCAGGCGGCGATGACCGGCGATGGGCTGGTCGGCCGCGTCGTCTCGGTCGGCGGCCGATCCGCGCGCGTCCTCCTGATCACCGATCTCAATTCGCGCATACCGGTCGTATTCGAGGAATCCCGCGAACGCGCGATCCTCGCCGGCGACAACACCGCCGCGCCCAAGCTCTCCTTCCTGCGTCACGGCGCGCGGGTCAATACCGGCGACAGGATCGTGACGTCGGGCCATGGCGGCGTACTCCCGGCGGGTCTGCCCATCGGCATCGTCTCGAACGTCGCCGGCGAGGAGATCCACGTCCGGCCGTTCGCGGCGCTCGACCGGCTCGAATTCGTCCGCGTGATCGCCCATCGCGAGGCAACCGTCGGTTCGCTCGGAGGGGCTCCTCCCGGCGGGATGAAGCGGTGAACGGACTGCTCCGGCGGCTCGACGGGCTCGCCACGGACCTCGCGCCGTTCATCGTTTCGCTGGTGCTGATCATGTTCTCGACGATGCCGGTCAACGTGTCCTCGATCGGTCCGGTCGCGCCCAATCTCGGCCTGATCGCGGTGTTCTACTGGACGATTTACCGGCCCGACCTGATGCCGGCGATCGCCGTCCTGCCGCTCGGCCTGTGGCAGGACCTGATGAACGCCGGGCCGATCGGGCTCAACGCGCTCACGCTGCTGATCGTCTACGGCGTTATCCTGTTCCAGCGCGTATTCTTCCGCGGCAAGACCTTCCTCATCGTGTGGTGGGCGTTCGGTCTGGTGGCGGCGTTCGCCTCGCTGGTGTTCTGGCTCGCGGTCATGGCCTGGCACCTTCGGTACGTCGACCCGGCGCCGCTCGCGTTCCAGTTCGCGCTGACCCTCGCCGTCTTTCCGTTCCTGTACTGGGTGCTGTCGCTGATACAGCGCGCCATCGCGCGCCGCGCCCAGCCCGGATTTCCCCGCGTCGGCGATGCCTCCGGACCGCGCGGGCCATGACTATGGTGAGAAATCCGGGCTAGGATCGGACGATGTACCGGGACAACGAGAGGCACAGGCTCTTTACCCGGCGGGCGGCGGTCCTCGGCGGCGCCCAGTTCGCGGCAGCCGCGATGCTGGCGGGCCGAATGTACCAGTTCCAGGTGGTCGACTCCGACCGCTACAAGATGCTGGCGGAGGACAACCGGATCAACATGCGCCTGGTCGCGCCCGCGCGGGGACGCATCCTCGACCGGTTCTCGTCGCCGCTCGCGGTCAACCGGGAGAGCTACCGCGTTCTGCTGATCGCCGAACGGGCGGCGGATGTCGACCGGACGCTCGACATGCTCGATCGGCTGATCGGGCTTACGGAGGCGGAGCGGTCCCGTGTGCTGCGCGAAGTCGGGCGCCGGCGCAGCTTCGTCCCCGTCACGGTGCGCGACGGGCTGGACTGGCGCGAGGTCGCGAAAATCGAGGTCAACGCGCCGGACCTTCCGGGTATCGCCATCGACGCCGACCTGGTGCGCGATTATCCCCATTCGATCAAGTCGGTCCATGTGCTGGGCTATGTCGCGGCGGTTTCCGAGACCGAGCTCGGCAACGATCCGCTGCTCCAGCTGCCCGGCTTTCGCACCGGCAAGGACGGGATCGAAAAGACGCACGACCTCGCGCTCCGCGGGAAGGCAGGCGCGAGCCAGGTGGAAGTCAACGCGCTGGGACGGGTCATCCGCGAGGTCGACCGGGTCGAGGGGGTGCCGGGGAACGATGTCCGCCTCACCATAGACATCGCGCTCCAGGCATTCGCCCAGGACCGGCTCGCCCCGCATCAGAGCGCCTCGGCGGTGCTGTTGGGGGCGGAAACCGGGGAAGTCCTCGCCATGGCCTCGACCCCGGCCTACGAGCCCAACCAGTTCGTCAGGGGGCTGAGCGCCGATACATGGCGGTCGGTGGTCTCGGACCCGATGACGCCGCTGCTCAACAGATGCCTGTCGGGGCTCTACGCGCCGGGCTCGACGTTCAAGCTCGCGGTGGCCCTGGCGGCGCTGAACGCGCGCAGGTCGTGGCCGGGCCAGCGCATCTACTGCAAGGGGGTCATGGAGCTCGGCGAGGCCAAGTTCCATTGCTGGAACAAGCACGGGCATGGCTGGCTCGACATGGTGGGCGCGATCGAGCAGAGCTGCGACATCTACTTTTACGAACTGGCGCAGCAGGTCGGCATCGACCGGATCGCGGAGATGTCCCTTGGCCTCGGCCTCGGCACCAGGCTTCTGGACGATTTGCCGGGCGAGCAGGAAGGGCTGATACCCACGCCCGAATGGAAGCTCGCATCCATCGGCACCAGGTGGCAGGGCGGCGAGACGCTGATCACCGGCATCGGTCAGGGCTTCGTGCTGACGACGCCGCTGCAGCTCGCCGTCATGACCGCGCGGATCGCCTCGGGCCGCGCGGTCGTTCCGAAACTGGTCATCGAGGACGGGAGGTCCGCCGCGCCGCCGCCGGAGCCGCGCTTTCCGGCGCTCAAGATCCGCGAAGCCGCCCTGAAGACGGTTCGCCGCGGCATGAATGCGGTCGCCAACAACGAGCGGGGGAGCGCCTACCGCTACGCGATCCGGGATCCCGCGCTTGCGCTCGCGGGCAAGACGGGAACCTCGCAAGTCGTCAAGATTTCCCGAAGCGAACGCGGAACCGGCGTGCTCAAGAACCATGAGCGTCCCTGGCGCGAGCGCGACCATGCGCTGTTCGTCGCTTACGCGCCGCTCGAAAAGCCGCGCTACGCGATCTCGGTGGTCGTCGAGCATGGCGGCGCGGGCTCTTCGGTCGCGGCTCCGATCGCGCGGGACATCCTGCTCGAAGCGCAGCGCCGGGATCCGCTGGGGGCCGATGCGGGCGATCGCCTGGCATGGGCCGAAGCTCTCCCCGGTCAAGGCTGAAGGGAAAGGATTCCGGCCTTGGCCACCGTCGCGGCAACCGGCGAAAGCCTTTCCCTCGGGCGCAGGCTCGCCCTGTTGAGCTGGCCGCTCGTCGTCCTTCTGTGCATTCTCGCCGGGATCGGCGTGGCCATGCTCTACTCCGCCGGCGGCGGAAGCTGGGAGCCCTGGGCGGTACGCCACGTCATGCGCTTCGGCGTCGCGCTGGCGCTGATGCTGGCGGTGGCGCTGGTCGATCTCCGGTTCTGGCTGCGCTACGCCTATGCGGTCTATTTCGCCTCCGTCGCGCTTCTCGTCGCGGTCGAGGTGGCCGGAGCCACCGGCATGGGCGCGCAGCGATGGATCGATCTCGGCGTCGTGCGCCTGCAGCCCTCGGAACTCATGAAGATCGCGTTGATCCTCGGGCTCGCGCGCTACTTTCACGGCCTGTCGATGGAGGATATCGGCCGGCCGGGCCGTCTGGTCGTGCCGCTGCTGATGATCCTCGCCCCGGCGTTTCTGGTGCTGCGGCAGCCCGACCTGGGCACGGCGGCGATGCTGGCGGTCGGCGGGGCGGCGATATTCTTCGTCGTCGGGGTCCGGCTGTGGAAATTCGGTCTGGTGGCGGTGCTCGGCTTCGCCGCCATGCCGGTGGTCTGGAACGTTCTGCGCCCCTACCAGCAACAGCGCATCCTGACCTTCTTCGACCCGGAATCCGACCCGCTCGGCGCCGGCTACCACATCCTGCAGGCCAAGATCGCGCTCGGCTCGGGCGGCGTCTTCGGCAAGGGGTTCATGCAGGGATCCCAGGCCCATCTGGATTTTCTGCCGGAACGTCAGACCGACTTCATATTCACCATGCTGGCGGAAGAGTTCGGCCTGATCGGCGGGCTCTCGGTGCTCGGCCTGTTCGTCCTGCTGTTCGCCTACGGGGTCGCCATCGCGATCCGCATACGCAATCAGTTCGGGCGCGTCGTCGCGATGGGCGTGACCGTGACGGTCGCGCTCTACGTGTCCATCAACATCGCCATGGTGATGGGGCTGGTCCCGGTGGTGGGCGCGCCCCTACCGCTGATTTCCTATGGCGGGACGGCCATCCTCAGCGTGATGATCGGCTACGGATTGCTGTTGTCGGCCAGCATCGACAGGGACGCGATGATCGGCAGGTCCGGCGCGCCGGAGGACGGCTGACGCCGGACGGCTCGCCATCGGCTGCGCGGTTTGCTATAAGCCCGGCTCCCGATCGGGGGCGCATAGCTCAGTTGGTAGAGCAGCTGACTCTTAATCAGCGGGTCCAAGGTTCGAGTCCTTGTGCGCCCACCAATCCCGTCGAGGGCCTGGATGGAAACATCCGGGCCCCGATCTTGCCGGGCAAGCGGCAGGCTAGAGCCTGTCCGTTTCAGATAGAAGCGCCTTTACCCCGGCTCCTCACCGTCATGGTCGGCGAAGGCCGACCATCCACGAGTTTTTAAGGCGCTGAAAACAAAAGCAAAACGTGGATGGTCGCCCTTCGCCGACCATGACGAAAGAGAACGGATGAAGCGGTTCCAACTAGAACAGACGTGCTCTAGCGTCGCCGGGCGCGTCCCGCGTCGCGGCTGAGGCAATTCCGGCTACCGGCACTCGGCGTTGCCGGTTTTCCTTACGGATCGGTAACGCGGTTTCTTTTCCGTCAGCGTTTCGAGAAAGGCGACGAGATCGGCCCGTTCGCCGGCGCTCAGGTCCAGGCGGCGCAGTATCCGCTCGCCTCCGGCGTGCAGCCGTTCCTCGTCGAGCGTCGAATAGTGATCCACCACGTCGGCGAGCGTCGCGTGGCTGCCGGCATGCATGTAGGGCGCGGTCAGCGCGACATTGCGGAGGCCCGGCACCCGGAACTCGCCGAAGTTGCTCTGGCGCAGACGGACATAGCGGGTCTTGGCGGCGGTGGCGCGTTCTGCATCGTCGTTGAAAGCGCCCAGCAGAGTGTAGGGGCTCCGGCGCAATTTGCGGATGCCGCCGTGCCGGCCGGGATCGACCCGGCCCGGTTCGACGAAATGCGACACGCCGGCATCGGCGAACTCGCCGTTGGTGAAGGCCGGGCCGAAATGGCAGAAG
>JAPPIT010000222.1 GCA_028820505.1 Defluviicoccus sp. | reverse complement strand
GAGTTTCATGCCACGGGGTGGCTCAGTACCGCCGAGACCATGACGGTTTAGTTGGGTTGGACCCGGCACAAGGCGTCGGTACAGGCGGGTTTCCGGCTCTTCCGCCGGATCGGGACACGGATCGCGGCCCGCCTGCCTCCGCCGTCCTTCTCCCCCCGCTGTCACCCCGGACCCGATCCCATAAGCGCTAACTTCGCGATTTGCGGCGTGTTTCGAGACGTTTCAACCGCTCGAACGGTGGCGACGAGCCGGTTCGCCCGCCGGTTCGAGAGCCCGCCCGTTTCAGATAGAAGCGCCTTTACCTCTGCCGCCTCACCGTCATGGTCGGCGAAGGCCGACCATCCACGAGTTTTCAAGGCGCTGGAACCAAAAACAAATCGTGGATGGTCGGCCTTCGCCGACCATGACGGAGGAGAACGGACGAAGCGGTTCCAACCGAACCGGACCCGCTCCGGTGATTTCCTCTCTTTTGCCCGGTCTCCGGGCCGGTGGCGCGGAAGACCCGGCGCCATTCAACCGCCATCCGGAACAAGTTAGCGCCTATGGGATCAAGTCCGGGGTGACAGCGGGGGACGGAGACGGTGTCGCTCATGGGCGCGGAGCCCGCCCCGAAATCTTAACCGGACAGTAGTGGAACAAGTCCGGGCATGACGGCGGGGAGGGAGAGGAGCGCCCTTCAGTTCACGGCGCGGCGGAGCAGTTGTCCGGGCATGGGATCGTCCGCGCCGAGCAGGGTCTCGTTGTCGCGGCGCACGACGGTTCCGTTGACCGCCACGGCGCGGACGCCGGTCGGGATCGAGATCAGCCGGTCGGCGCCGGCCGGGAGGTCGCGGACCCGTTCGAGCGGCCCCGCCCCGACGGTCTCCGGGTCGAACACCACCACGTCGCCGGCCCAGCCGGGGGCCAGCCGTCCCCGTCCGGCGAGGCCGAAGATCGCGGCCGGACGGGCGCACAGATGATCGATCGCCTGTTCGAGCGTGAGGGCGCCCTTGTCCCGCACCCACCGCCCGAGGAGGTGGGTCGAGAAGCAGGCGTCGCAAAGCTGGCTCGCGTGCGCGCCCGCGTCCGAGAGCCCGAGCACGGTGAATGGCTCGGTCAGCAGCGTGGCGATCGCGCCCTCGTTGGTGTTCGCCAGCGGGATGCGGAACCGGGTCTCCAGGCCGGAGGCGACCGCGAGGTCGAACGTCAGGTCGAGCGGGTCGACGCCCTGCTCGGCGGCGGCCTCGGGCACGTTCCGTCCCTCGAGCTCCGGCCGTTCGGCGCAGGCCGAGACCTCGAGACTCTCGAGCGCCATGACCAGCGCCCAGGTCTGCGGCTCGACCGCCGCGCCCTCGGCAAGCTCGCGCTTGACCGCGGCGCGGAAGGCCGGGTCGGCGAGAATCCGCCGCTTGCCGTCCGCGTCCGCGGCGGTCGCCGGCTTGAACGAATCGAGCCGGTCGAACGGGAACGGCGCCGCGAACTGGAATTCCATCGTCAGCGGCCGGCAGGAGACCTGCGGGTAGATGGGCAGCTCGTCCGCGTGCTGCCGCGCCGCCTGCTCGCGATGCCGCTCGTGCAGCGAGTCGTCGCCGATACGGGTCAGGAGGGCGGTCCAGGTGACCGTGCCGGCCGCGCGGGCAAGCTTCTCGAAGGCCGCGAAGTCGGGCTCGATCCCGTTGGTGAGCTGCACGACGCCGCCGCCGTTCCGGCCGACGGCCTCGGCCAGCGGAATCGTCTCCGACGCCATGTCGGCGAGACGGCTCGGCACCGGCTTGCCGGCGAAGCCGACATGGAGCCGCGAGGTCGAGCTCGAGAAGCCGAGCGCCCCGGCGGCGACCGCCTCGCCGACGATCCGGGCCATCGCCTCGACCTCGTCGGGACGCGCGGGACGCTCGGTCGAGTCGAGCCCCATCACGTCGAGCCGCACCGCCGAATGGCCCACCATCGCGCCGACATTGACCGCGGTGCCGCGCGCCTCGATGGCGTCGAGATATTCCGGGAAGCTCTCGAACGGCCACCCGTCGAGCCCTTCCTCGAGCGCGGCGAGGCTCATGCCTTCGACGTTCTCGAGCGTCTGCATCAGCGGAAGGCGATTGCCGGGCTTCGCGGGCGCTACGCCGAAGCCGCAATTGCCCATGACCACGCTGGTCACGCCGTGCCACGGCGAGACGGTCAGCATGGGATCCCACATCACCTGGGCGTCGTAGTGGGAATGAATGTCGATAAAGCCGGGCGCGACCACGCACCCCTCCGCGTCGATCGTCCGCGCGGCGGACCCCGATACCTCGCCGACAGCCGCGATCCGTCCGCCGCTGAGCGCCACGTCGCCGCGGAAGCGCTCGGCGCCGCTGCCGTCGATCACCGTCCCGCCGACGATCCTGAGGTCGTAGTCCATGGCGTTTCCCCGTTGTGCAGGCCGCCGGTTATCCCTCCAATGCAACCGACGAACGCATTACAATAAACTACCCGATCGGCACACTGGACTCACCGCCGACATTCGGTCCCGGGAGGAAACTTGTGGCAGCGACAGGATATGAAGGCCGGCAAAACCTCGAGATGCACCATTGGCCCGAACTGCGGGAGAAGGTGAACGATCTCCTGAGGCTCGTTTTTCCGGGCCGCGGTATCGAGGGGGAGCTCAAACAGCTGATCTTCACCGCCGCGAGCCTGGCAAGCGGATGCCTGCATTGTCAGTCGCATGGCTCCTACCACCTCCATAAGCTCGGAGTCGCGGACGAGAAAATCCAGGCGCTCTGGACCTATCGGACCTCGCCCGAGTTTTCGGATGCGGAGCGGGCGGCGCTCGATCTGGCCTTCGCGGCGGGCGTCTCGCCGAACGTCGTCGATCCGGAGAATTACGTCGAACTGCGCAAGCACTATTCGAACGACCAGATCATCGAGATATTGGCGGTGATCGCGGTCGGCGGCTTCCTGAACCGCTGGAACGACACCATCGCGACGGTCACCGACCAGGAATCGATCGACTTCGCCGAGCGCGTGCTGCGCCCCGTCGGCTGGAACTCCGGAAAACACACCGGGGCGGCGGAAGAACAACGCAAGGGGCACCCGATCACGCTGGGCTATATCGACGAGTAGAGCCCGGCGCCGGCCTTCCGGTGGCCGCCTATCGCTCGTCGGGGTAGTGTCTGAAGGTGTTCGCCGACGAGCGGTAGCCGTTTATCCCGAATTCCGCCCGGATTCCCCTGGAATTCCGCAGCATCCTCAACTCCGACGGAATGCCGGTGCCGTTGGCGATCCGGTCGTTCTTGGTGAAGGTCGCGGCGATGGCCGCCGCCGCCGGCACCGCCGCCGGGCCTACGGAGTCGGCGAGATTGCGCCGCGCCCGGTCCAGCGCGGCCCGGTCGGGACCGATGGCGGCATCGGCGAAGGCCAGGATTTCCCTGCCGCCGGGCACCCCGCTGTCCCGATCCGGGTCGAACAGCGCCGCCAAATCGACATCGAGGCCGGTCTTGCGTCCACTCTCACGGAGGAACCAGGCATGGCCCGCCGTTCAGTAAAAGCACTCGTTGAGGGCGGATACCCGCCCCGCGATCAGCTCGACCTGGGCGCGGGTGAACCCCTCATGGTGCTGATAATCCGCGACGAAAACATTCTTCATCGGCAGGTATTGAACTTCTTCCAGCTCGAGATGCCGCCGCATCTCGTCCGGCACCAGGCTGAGCGAGCGGATGATGTAGGGCCGATAGTCCTCGCCGTAAATCTCCGCGGCTTCCTCGCCGCCGTCGGGGAGGTTCGGCACGGTCGGCACCCAGGCCATTTCCTTCTTCGCGACCCGGGGGCGGACCCGCGACGGCCGGCCTTCGCGCGCGGCCGGCAGGGGACGCAGGGGAACCCCGATACCGCGGGCGAACACGTCCATGTCGGTCAGGCGCGACACGATGCCGACGATCTCGACATATTCCTCGTCGCTCAGACCGCCGTTCCTGGCCTCTTCGTATGAGTCCTCGAGGAAGTCCTTGGGCGTGACGGCCAGTTTCCGGACCGTCCCGCAAACCGGGTCCGGCAGTTCGACATCGCTCAGCGGGCCGGTGTCTTCCGGTTCTTCCTGCGTACCCGCGTCGTAGCACGCCCGGCGAACCTCTCTCGCGATCGCCAGGCGCTGCGCGCCGGTGCCCCAGGTGCCGGGGTCGGCCAGCTGATCCAGATGTCTGGCGTGAACGGCGTCGAGATCCTCCCGTACCGGGTATTGCGAATCCGCGTAGAGGGTCATTGTCCTGGTTCTCCCGTGCCGCCGCCGGATCGTCGCGCGGTATTCGCCGCGCCGGCGATCGTCGGATCGGTCACCGCATAAGTCGCCCGGTTGCGCCATTCGAAGACGGCCTTTTCGAACTGCGGGCGCCGGGATATGCGCTCGTACCACTCCTGGATGCTGGGATACCTGCCGAAGTCGAAGCCGCCGGCCGACAGAGTCGTTACGGTCGGCGACCAGGAGATGTCGGCCAGGGTGTAAGAGGCGCCGACCAGCCAGCCGCCGTCCGCGATCGCCCGCTCCTGTCTTGCGAAGGATTCGTCGAGCAGGGCAGCCGCCGCATCGGCTTCGGCTTCGGAAAAGCGCCGTCCCTCGCTGTGTTTATCGTGAAACGTCAGCAGCTCGGCGTCGGTCTGCAGCTTCTTGTAGAGCGCGAGCTCTTCGTCGGTCTTCTCCAGAAGCGCCGCGTTCAGCTTGTAGTACTGAAAGGTCTTGATCCCCGGTATGTGAAGGTCGCCGGACATCTTCAGCCAGTAGTCGATTTCGGGTTGAAGGTCCGGCGATACCGCGCGGAATCCCGGCTCCGGAAACGTTTTCTCGAGATAGAGCATAATGTCGTTCGATTCGGCAATTACCGTGCCGTCATGCACCAGCGCGGGGACCACGCCCTTGGGGTTGATCCCGAAATACTCTTCCGAGATGTTTTCCTTCCTGCCGAGATCGATGTGATGGCTCGTCCAGTAGAGTTCTTTTTCCTCCAACAACAATCGGACACGCGCCGAGCAGTTCGAGCGATTGGCGTGGTAGAGGTGAATACCCTTTAATTCGAGGACCGAAACGTTGGCAGGAACGACAACAACCATAATCCGTATCCCGTTCCGCAATTCCGAACGAATGCGGAATTCGGCAAATTTCTCCGGCTTTCATTAGGACAGGGGGGCGCGACCTTGTCAAGGATGGCCCTCGCGGTAGAATGTTGACGGTCCCGTCGGGCGACGACGAGAGGATATCGAAATGCTCGAGCTCTACTATCTTAAAGAAGCGGATTCCGTATGTTCGAACCGGGCGGTTATTACGCTCATCGAAAAAGGGATCGAGGACTGGACGCCGCGTTATATTCATCTGCTCGATGAAGATCACTTCGATAAAAGCTATCTTGCGATCAACCCGAAAGCGGTCGTGCCGACGCTCGTTCACGACGGCAACCCGATCCGCGAATCCTCGATCATTTGCGATTACATAGACGAGTTGAAACCGGAGCCGGCCCTCAAGCCGGACGGCCTCCTTGAGCGGACCTATATGCGCGAGTGGATCAAGGATTCGGATGAAATAGGGTTTCCGGGGATCGCCGCCCTGAATTTCGTCACGCGATTTCGCTCGGCGATAGACGTCGGGAAACTGGAAAGCCGGTGGAGGAAGCAGCCCGATCTCGAAAAAACGCTGCGCCAACAATCGGTCATCAGGGATGGCATGGATTCGGAGTGGGTGTTGCGCGGGCTCGTCGGGTGGGACCGGATTTTCGAGAAAATGGAAGCAACCCTGTCCGACGATCGACCCTGGATCATGGGCGACCGGTTTACCCTCGTCGAATGTTGTTATGCGCCGCTGATCAAGGTGCTCGATATGATCAAGTGGCTGGACATATGGTTCGAGTTCCGGCCGAACGTCGCTCGATGGTGGCGGGCGCTGGGCAATCGTCCGAGCGTTCTCGGGCTCGACGAATATGAGGGGCACACCGCCGACCCGGCCTCGGATCATGCGAAAGCCGGGCTGGCGCTGGTCGACGAGGCGAGGGACCGTCTGGCCGCCTACAAGAGGTCGCGTGCCTGACGATCCGGGAATGCCGAAGGAAAGCCCGGCAGGCGGATCGCCGCCTGCGCCGATTCAGCGCCTTGACGCGGGCGTCGGCCGGGTCGAGTCTTGGCACGAACGGTCTCCCGGTCGCGGTTGCTCGCGCCGGGACCGCCGGGGAGAAGGCGATGCCGGAACCGACCGGTGAGGAGATCGCGGGGCTGATCCGGCCCGGGCGGGTGCACCGCCGGGTCTATGCCGACCCGGCGATCTTCGAGATCGAGATGGCGCGCATCTTCGGCCGCGCCTGGATCTATGTCGGGCACGAGAGCCAGGTGAAGGCGGCGGGCGATTTCGTCAGGACCCGGATCGGCCGGCGGCCGATGGTGATGGTCCGCCACGAGGACGGCTCGATCCGCGTCATCCACAACCAGTGCGCCCATCGCGGCGCGATGGTGGTGGCGAAGGACAGCGGCAACGCGAAGCGGTTCGAGTGCTGCTACCACGGCTGGACCTACGGCACCGACGGCAGGCTGGTCCACGTGCCGCTCAAGCACGGCTATCCGGCCCATTTCGATCCCGACGACCCGGGGACCGCGATGGTCGCGGCGCCGCGCGTCACGAGCTATCGCGGCTTCGTCTTCGCCTCGCTCGTCGCGGACGGGCCTCCGCTGACGGATTTCCTGGGCTGCATGACGACCTCGTTCGACGACATGGTCGACCGCGCGCCGGACGACGAGATCGAAGCCGCGGGCGGCGTGTTCAAGCATGCCTATGACGGCAACTGGAAGCTCTACCTGGAGAATCTGTGCGACGCGGCGCACCCGATCTTCGTCCACCGCTCCTCGATCGACGCCGCCAGGGCGCAGGACGACACCGCGCATACGACGGGCGCGGGCGAGATCGCCGTCCGCCAGATGCGCCAGAACGGCGCGCCGCACGAGTTCTGGCGCGAGCAGGTGGGGATCTGGACCTATCCGGGCGGGCACGCCTTCCTCGGCGACTATCACGACGACGAGAAGCTGGTCGCGGCCAGCGGCGATCCGGCGTTCGCCGAATACGTCGCGGCGCTGGAAGCGAAGAAGGGGGCGGAGGAGACCCGGCGCATCATGGAGGTGACGCGCTGGAACTCGAACGTCTGGCCCAACCTCTCCTTCATGAGCCAGTTCCGACAGCTCCGCGTGGTCCACCCGGTGGCGGTCGACCGGACCGAGGTCCACACCTACGCGTTCCGCCTCAAGGGCGCGCCCGCCAGGATGTTCGAGGACACGGTCGCGTTCGCCAACGTGACCAACGGAACCGGCTCGCCGGTGCTCACCGACGATCTGGAGACCTACGGGAGGATCGGCGCCGGCGTCACCTCCGAGGGCGCCGAATGGATCGAGATCGGCCGCGGCTACGAGACCGACCGCCCGGACGGCAAGGGCGGCGTCGAGGGCGTGGATTCGACCAGCGAGGTCTATATCCGGAACATGTACGAAGCCTGGCTCGGTTTCATGGCAGCGCCGTGACCGGGCTCGCCCCGCCCGAGATCGAGAGTTTCCTGATCGCCGAAGCCCGCCTGCTCGACGAGCGGCGGTGGGAGGACTGGCTCGCGCTGTTCGCCGAGGACGGCTGGTACTGGGTGCCGCTCGAGGAGGGCCAAGCGAACCCGCGCGACACGGTCTCGCTGATCTACGACGACCGGCGCCTGCTCGAGACCCGCATCCGCCGCCTCGCCGAGGCCGCGCTGCACGCCCAGACGCCGGTCTCGCGCACCAGCCGCATCGTTGCGAACCCGACCGTCGAGGAGGAGGACGGGGGCGAAATTACGGTTCGCGCCAAGTTCGAGATGATCGAGTCCCGCCAGGACAACCGCAGGGTCTTCGCCGGCACCACCTGGCACCGGCTGGTGCGCGGCGGAGAGGACGGCTTCAGGATCCGCTGGAAGCGGGTCGACCTGGTCGACTGCGACGCCGTCCACGACGGAATCAGCGTGCCGTTCTAGCGCCGCCCGAACAGGCGTTCGATATCGGCGAGCTTGAGCTCGACGTAGGTGGGCCGGCCGTGGTTGCACTGTCCGGACCCGGGCGTGGCCTCCATCTGACGCAGGAGCGCGTTCATCTCTTCGGCGGTCAGGCGCCGCCCGGCACGGACGCTGCCGTGGCAGGCCATCGTGGAGCACACCGCGTCGAGCCGCTCTTTCAGCGCGAGCCCGGTGCCGTGCTCGGCAAGCTCGTCGGCGAGATCGCGCACCAGCCCGGCCGCCTCGCTGACACCGAGCAGCGCCGGCACCGCGCGGACGATCACCGCCTCCGGCCCGAAGCGCTCGAGGACCAGGCCCAGCTCGGCGAGCTCCTCGGCCCGGCCGGCGACCCGGTCGGCGGCCGCCTCGTCGAGCTCGACCACCTCGGGGATCAGAAGCTCCTGCCGGTCCGCCCCGCCCGCGCCGACCGCCGCCTTGATGCGCTCGTAGACGATCCGCTCATGGGCGGCGTGCTGGTCGACGATGACGATTCCGTCCTCGGTCTGCGCGACGACATAGGTGCCGTGCAGCTGGGCGCGCGCGGCGCCGAGCGGATAGGACGGATCCTGCGGCGCGGACTCATTCGTCTCCGCCGCCGCGGCGGGCGCGAATCCCCCGGCGGCGGACCTTGGCGGCGCCTGGAACCGGGCGGCGGTCTCGGCGAGATGGAGCGTGGGAGGCGCGGGCGAACCCGACCCGTAGCCGGGCTGGAACCTGCCGAGCGCATAACCGGCGACGGTGGACGACGCGCGGTGTCCGGCGCCGCCGAGCGCATGCTTCAGCGCGCCCACGATCAGCCCCCGGACGAGGCCGGAATCGCGAAACCGCACCTCGGTCTTGGCGGGGTGGACGTTGACGTCGACCAGCGCGTGCGGCACCTCCAGCCGCAGCACGATCAGCGGGTGCCGGTCGCGGGCGAGCAGGTCGGTATAGGCCGCCCGGATCGCGCCCGAGAACAGCCGGTCCTGAACCGGGCGGCCGTTGACGAAGACGAACTGCGACTGGGCGTTGCCCCGGTTGAGCGTCGGAAGTCCCGCCCGGCCAGAGAGCCTCAACCCTTCCCGTTCGGCGTCGATTGCGACCGAATTCTCCACGAAATCGGCGCCCATGACCTGGACCAGCCGCCCGGCATCCGCATCCAGCATGTCGCCGGTCCCGGCCGCGTAGCGAATGTGGGTCCGGTCCTCGCTCGCGAGCGTGAAGGCGATCCCCGGTTCGGCGAGCGCGAGCCGGCGCACCGCATCGACCGCGTGGCGGAGCTCGGACCGCGGCGATTTGAGGAACTTGAGCCGGGCCGGCGTCGCGTAGAAGAGGTCGCGCACCTCGACCCGCGTGCCCCCGGCGAGCGGCGCGGGCCGGACCTCGCCGATCGCCCCGCCTTCGACCGAGATCGCGCAGGCCTCGCTTGCGCCCTTGGCGCGGCTCGCGATGGAAAGGCGGCTGACCGAGCCGATCGAGGGCAGCGCCTCGCCGCGGAAGCCGAGCGTGCCGATCCGCGACAGATCGTCATCGGGAAGCTTTGACGTGGCATGCCGCTCGACCGCGAGCGCGAGCTCGTCCGGGGTCATGCCGCAACCGTCGTCGGAAACCGCGATCAGCGTCCGCCCGCCGTCGCGCAAGACGACGTCGATCCGCCCGGCGCCGGCATCGATCGCGTTCTCCACCAACTCCTTGACCGCCGAGGAAGGGCGTTCCACGACCTCGCCGGCAGCGATCCGGTTGACCAGCGTCGGCGGCAGCCGGCGGATGGTCATCAGACACCCGCCGAAGCGGTTGCCGCGAGATAGGAACGCGCCAGCACCTTCCCCTCCTCCACCGCGGGCTGGTCGAACGGATCGACGCCCAGCAGGTGCGCGGCGATCACGGTTTCCAGCATATAGTGCATCATCAGCGCGCCCATCGCCCTTTCGTCGAGCCTCGGGAGCGAAATCACGCGTGTCGGCCGGCCCCGGCGCGCCAGCGTCTCGGCGGTCGCCCTCTGCTCGGCGTCCATCAGGTCGCCCAGCGTCCGGTTCCGTATATAGGAAAGCCCGGGATCGGCGGCGAGGGCGGCGGGGATTCGCGCGCCCTGCCCGGCCCGGTCCAGCACGATCAGGGTGAACAGCTTGTCCGCCGGCCCGTCGAGCCAGAGCTGCAGCTGGCTGTGCTGGTCGGCGGTGCCGAGCGCGTCGATGGGGGTGATGCCGGTGCCGTCCTTGCCCAGGCTCTCCGCCCAGAGCTGGCGGAACCAGAGGGCGAAAGAGGACAGCGCGTCGGCGTAGGGCATCAGCACCGTCTGGGAGGTTCCGCGGGTGCGGAGAGCCGCGACGGCGAGCGCGGCCCCCCCGGCCGCCGGAACCGCGTCGGGCGCCGCGCCGGCGAGCACGGGGTCGAGCACGGACGCGGCGCCCTCCCTGACCGCCGGAGCATCGAGCCCCGCGATCGTCGCGGGCAACAGCCCGGTCGCCGACAGCGCCGAGTAGCGCCCGCCGATGCCGGGATCGCAGTCGAGCACCGCAATGCGACGGGTCCCGGCGAGGCGCCTCAGCGCGCTGTCTCCGGGCTGGGTCGCGGCGGCCATGTGGGCGGAGGGGTCGATGCCGCGCCGCGCGAGCGCGTCGAGCACGGCGAGCACCTGCGTCAGGGTTTCCGCCGTCCCGCCGGACTTCGAGACGGCGAGCCAGCCGGTGCGCGTCAGATCGAGCGCCGCGAACAGCGCCGCGAACGTGTCGGGATCGACATTGTCCATGAAGCGGATTTCGGGAGTACCGGCCGGCGGCCCGAAACCGCGGTCGGCGAGGGCGCAGAGGGTGCGGGCGCCGAGGCTGGAGCCGCCGGTGCCGAGGACGACGATCCGGTCGAATTCGGACCGGTAGCGCCGGGCGAGACGCGCGGCCTCTTCGAGATCGCCGCGTTCGCCGGGCAGGCGGAGCAGCGGCACGCTGCCGTCGGCATGCGCCCGGCGGATCGCGTCGAGGGCGGGCGCCGTGGCGGCCAGCGCCGCCTCGAAATCGCCGCGGTCCAGGCCGGAACGCCCGATGGCCTCGGCGAAGCAGGAGGTCAGATCCTGGGTATAGGGCATCGGGTCGTCATCACCGGAGGCGCCGCGCCGATCATAGCCCGTGTCCACGGGCCGGAACACGGCCGGCGTTACCGTGTCGATTCGAGCCCCTCGGGATCGCCCACCACGACGATCACGAGCCGGTCGGGCGAGAGCAGCCGGCGCGCGACACGGCGGATATCCTCCCCGGTCACCGCGTCGATCAGCGCCGGCCGCCGGTCGATATAGTCGATGCCGAGCCGGTTCAGCTGGATGGCGACGAGCATGCCCGCGATGCTTCGGGTGGAATCGAGGCGCAGCGGGAACGACCCGTTGATGTAGCGCTTGGCCGCGGCGAGCTCGTCCGCGTCGACACCGTCGCGCGCCATCCGCTTCCATTCGCCGCGCACGAGGTCGAGCGCCGTCCCGACACGCGCGTTGGCCGTCGCGAGCTGCCCCACGATCGTCCCGGCCCGGTGGAACAATCGAAAATAGGTGTGGACCGAATAGACCAGGCCCCGCTTTTCGCGAAGCTCCTCGTTGAGGCGCGAGTTGCGCCCGCCGCCGAGAAGGTGGTTCATCACATAGGCTGCGTAGTAGTCGGGGTCGTCGCGCTTCACCCCGGCCTGCCCGAAGACGACGACGCTTTGTGGGATCGGCTTTCGGACGATCTCCATCCCACCGCGAACCGGCGGCGGTTCGGGGAGGTGGGCCGCGACGCCGGAAAGGGGGAGCTCACCGAAAACCTCATCCAGTCTTCGCGCCAGTTCGGAGGCCGAAATGTCGCCTGCGACGCCCACCGTCAGACCGTCGCGAACGAAGCGCTCACGGACGAAGCGGCGCATGTCCTCGACGGCGATCGCGGCCACGTCCCGCTGCGTCCCGGCCAGCGGCCTGGCGTAAGGATGGTCGCCGAAAACGAGCCCGGACCATGCCCGTCCCGCGATTCTCCGGGGGTTGTCCTTGCCGCTCTCGATACCCGCGGCGATCTGGCGCCGGATGCGTTCGACGGGCTCCGCATCGAAGCGCGGCGCGGCGAGCGCCTTCCGCAGCAATCCGAAGGCGCGCGCCCGGTGCTCGCTGAGCGTCCTGAGCGTGCCGTGAAAGCGCTCTCTCCCCGCGTCGAAGCCTATCGAAGCGGCGATGTCCTCGAGCGCCCTCTGGAAGGCTTGCGAATCCAGATCGGCGGCGCCTTCGTCGAGCAGCGCGGAGACCATGTTGGCGAGGCCGGACCTTCCCCTGGGATCCAACGCGCCGCCGCCCCGGAACGAGAACCGGAAGCCGATCACCGGCACCGACTTGTCCTCGACAAGCCAGGCCTCGATCCCGCCGGGCGAGCGGACGCGCTGGATCTCGGTCGCCGCCGCGGGCCAGACGGCGGCGAAGGCAAGGAGCAGTGCACCCGCACAGGCCCGCAATCCGCTTCCCATCGTTGCCCGTCCTAGCCGGGAGGCCCGGGCAGCAGGACGGCGGTGATCGAACGCCGTTCCACGAAGACCGCGCGCGCGGCGTCCTGCAACTCCGCCGCCGTCACCGCCCGGATTCGCTCGGGCCAGGCCTCCACGTCGGCGATCGTCTGGCCGGTCGTGAGCGCGCGGCCGATCACGCGGGGCGCGGCGCGCAGACCGTCGCGGGCGTAGATCGCGCCCGCCAGCATCGCCCGCCTGGTACGCGTGAGCTCGGCTTCGCTCACCCCGTGTTCGACGACTCGTTCGATCTCTTCCTTCAACAGCGCTTCGATCCTGACGATGTCGCCGCCCGCCAGCGCCGATGCGGAGACCGAGAACTCGCCCATATCGAGCGCGATCCCGAGATAGCCGGCGCCGGCGCCCGCCGCAGCCTTTTCCTCGATCACGAGGCGGCGGTGGAGACGGCTCGTGCTGCCGCCGCCCAGGATGTCGGACAGTAGGAGAAGCGGATAGGCGTGCCGGGTCTCGCCCGCGGCGTAGCTCGGCGTACGCCAGGTTATCGAGACGCTCGGCACATGGACGCGCGGGTGCTTCATCGTGATCCGCCTGGCGGCGAGCTGGTCAGGCTCCACGGGGCGAACGCGCCCGGGCACCGGACGCCGGGGGATGGGCCCGTAATGCTTTTCCGCGAGGCGGCGCACCCGGGCGGCGGTGGCATCGCCGGCGACGATCAGGATCGCGTTGTTGGGCGCGTAGTGCCGGCGGTAGAAGGCGAGCGCGTCTTCCGCCGTCAGCCCGTCGATCTCCCGCTTCCAGCCGATGACCGGGATTCTGTAGGGATGGCGGAGATAGGTCACCGCGCGGCGGCGCTCGTAGAGCTGCGCGGCGGGGCTGTTGCCGGTGCGCTGCCGGCGCTCCTCCTGCACCACGCCCCGCTCGGGCGCCACCTTCTCGTCGGTCAGGCGGAGGTTGGCCATGCGGTCGGCTTCCATCCGCATGACCAGTTCCAGCCTGTCGCTCGCCACGCGCTGGACGTAGGCGGTGTAGTCCTGGCTCGTGAAGGCGTTGTCGGAACCGCCGTTCGCCGCGACGATCTTCGAGAACCACCCGGACGGAACGGTCGGCGTTCCCTTGAACATCAGGTGTTCGAGAAAATGGGCGATGCCGGATTTCCCCGGCGGCTCGTCGGCGGCGCCGGCCCTGTACCAGACCGTATGGACGACGATCGGGGCGCGCGCGTTCTCGACCACGACGACCTGGAGCCCGTTGTCGAGGGTGAAGGTCTCGGGGTTGAAGACGCCGGCCTGGACCGGGGCGCCCGCAACCGCCGCGAAGGAAAGCGACACAACGCCGAGCGCGCGGGCGAGCGAGGCGCGGGGCGCGGTCAGGCGTCTACGGGGCACGGGGCGCACCCGGCCGCCCGAGGTCAGTTGAACAGGCCCTGGAGGAATCCGCTCTCACGGCGTTCGATCGTCGGCGTGCTGCCGGAGGCGGGCGGCTTGCCGAGTGCCTGGTTGGACCGCAGGCGCTGCGCCTCCTTCCTCGCATCGACCACCTCGCCCGGGCGCTCGGGCTCGCGCCAGAACACGATCTTGTCGACGAACCCCGTCGCCGACTCGGCAAGCGCGGCGGATTCGGCATCGACCTTGCTCCGGATGCCGGGGTCGGCCCGGCCGGCGCCCGCGCGCTGGAGGAGCGCGCTTTCCCCGGGCGAGGCGTTTCCGGCCGGGGCCGCGCCGGCGGTAGCGCTCCGCACCAGCGTCTGCCTCACCTCGTCCCTGATTTCGGTTTCCTGCGGACGCCGGGCGCCGGGCGCAGGAGGACGGAGATTGTAGTCGGGCGGCAAGGCAAGCGGCGCCCGGGTGACGACGGCGAATTCGTCGGGCGCCTTGTAGCCGAGCCCTATGCTCTGTCGCGCCTCGTCGCTGCACCCGGCGACTCCCGCCGCGGCGAGGACTCCCAGCAGCATGGGGATTTTGCCTGCCAACCTCATTCGAGACGCCTCATGCCTACTCTCCAGTGGGGCCCGACACGGTACGGTCAGTCCGCTTCCCGATCAAGCTTCCGTAGAGAACGATCGCCACGCCGACGGTGATCGCGCTGTCGGCCAGGTTGAACGCGGGCCAGTGATAGGCGCCGACGTGAAAATCGAGGAAATCGACCACGTGGCCGAGCAAGATCCGGTCGACGAGATTGCCCGCCGCGCCGCCCGCGATCAGCCCCAGCGCGAGGGTGAGCGGGCGTTCCCGGGTCCGCATCATCCAGACCAGCAGCCCCGCGATGACGACGGCCGTGAAACCGGACAGGAGCCACGGCCCCCAGGGCGAGTCGGTCTGGAAGAGGCCGAAACTCGCGCCCCGGTTATAGACCAGCACCAGGTCGAAGAACGGCGTCACGGTCAGCTTGTGGCCGACCCCCTGGAGCCACTGCAAGATCGTCCACTTGGCGGCCTGATCGGCGAGCGCGACGGCAAGCGCGATCGCGAGCCCCGCCCTCGGCATGGCGCGGGACACGGGACCTATTCGGCGGCCGCGCCGAACTGTCCCACCGCGTCGGCGCAGCGTCCGCAGATATCGGGGTAATCCGGCAGCGTGCCGACCTCGGGCAGCACCTTCCAGCAGCGCTCGCATTTCCGGCCGGAGGCAAGCCGCACGATCACGCCGACGCCCGGAATCTCGGGCAGGGTGAAGGCGTCGGCCGGAACCGCGCCGGCGGTGACCGTCGCGTCGGAGGTGATGGCGATCTCGTCGAAAGCGGCGCCTTCCAGCATTTCCGCGGTTTCCGGGCCGACGAAGATTTCCGGATGCGCCTGCAGGCTGGAACCGATGCGCTTTTCCGCTCGATCCCGTTCCAGCGCGCCGGTGACGACGCGGCGGACGGTGCGCACCGTCTCCCAGCGTCCGGCGATCTCGTCCGCCCACCAGTCTTCCGGAATCTCGGGGAAGAGGCGGAGATGGACGCTGTCGGCATCGTCTCCGAAGCGCGCGCGCCACGCCTCTTCCGCGGTGAAGCAGAGAATGGGCGCAAGCCAGGCGGTCAGGCAGGAGAACAGCGCATCGAGCACCGTCCGCGCGGCCTGGCGGACCGGATCGTCGCGGCGGCCGCAATAGAGCGCGTCCTTGCGGATGTCGAAATAGAACGCCGACAGCTCGACCGCGCAGAAATTGTGCAGCGCGGTGAACAGCGGGTGGAAGTCGAAGTTTCCGAAGCCCCGGCGCACCTCGCCGTCGAGCGCGTGCAGGCGATGCAGCACCCAGCGCTCAAGCTCCGGCATCGCCTCGGGCGGCACCCGCTCGCGCTCGTCGAAGTCGGCGAGGTTGCCGAGCATGTAGCGCAGCGTGTTGCGGATCCGCCGGTACGCCTCGACGTTCTGGTCGATGATGTGCCCGCCGATCCTGAGATCGGCCGAGTAGTCGGAGGCGACCACCCAGAGGCGCAGAATGTCGGCGCCGAACTTCTCCATCACCTCCTGTGGGGCCACGACGTTGCCGAGCGATTTCGACATCTTCCGGCCCTGTTCGTCGAGCACGAAGCCGTGGGTGAGCACCGCCTCGTAGGGCGCGCGCCCCCGCGTGCCGCAGGCTTCGAGCAGCGAGGAGTGGAACCAGCCGCGATGCTGGTCCGATCCTTCGAGATAGAGCGAGGCGGGCCAGACGAGATCGTCGCGCGTCTCCAGCGTGAAGCTGTGGCTCGCGCCGGAATCGAACCAGACGTCGAGGATATCGGTCACCTGCTCGTAATCGGCGGGATCGCGGTCTTCGCCCAGAAAACGTTCGGGCGGGCTCTCGAACCAGGCGTCCGCGCCCTCTTCCTCGACGGCCTCGACGACGCGTTCCAGCACCGCCTCGTCGCGCAGCGGCTCGCCGGTCCTCTTGTCGACGAACACCGTGATCGGCACCCCCCACGCGCGCTGGCGCGAGACGCACCAGTCGGGCCGCGCGGCGATCATGCCTTCGAGCCGGTTACGCCCCGACTCGGGGTAGAACGCGGTGCACGCGATCGCGTCGAGCGCCTTCTGCCGCAGCGCGTTCTCCGCCATGCCGATGAACCATTGCGGCGTGTTGCGGAAGATCAGCGGCTTCTTCGAGCGCCACGAGTGCGGGTAGGCGTGCACCAGGGTGCCGCGCGCCATGAGCTTGCCGGCGGCCGCGATCGCATCGGCGACCGCGCCGTCCACCTTGTAGACGTGCTGGCCGGCGAACAGCGGCACGTGGTCGTAGAACAGGCCGTCGTCGCCGACGGTGCGGGGAACCTCGAGCCTGTGCGCCCGGCCGACTTCGAAGTCCTCGCTGCCGTGGCCGGGCGCGGTGTGGACGAGCCCGGTGCCCTGCTCCACGGTGACGTGCTCGCCCGGCAGGAGGGGAACGTCGAAGTCGTAGCCCCGGCCGTCGAGCGGATGGCGGCAGACGGTCCCCGCGAGGTCCCGGCCGGCAAGGGCCGCAACCTTGTTCGTCCCGGTCACGCCGGTCTCGGCGAAGACCTGCGCGCTCAGCGCTTCGGCGACGAGCACCCTTTCGCCGGCAACGGCGAGGCTGTCTGCCGCAACCTCGGTCACTTCGTAGACCGCGTAGTCGATCTCTTCCCCGTAGGCGATGGCGCGGTTGCCCGGGATGGTCCAGGGCGTCGTGGTCCAGATCGCGGCGGAGGCGCCGGCAAGCGCATCATGGCTCGGACCGACCACGGGGAAGCGCACATGGACGGTGGTCGACTTGTGGTCGAGATATTCGACCTCGGCCTCGGCGAGCGCGGTCTTCTCGACCACCGACCAGAGCACCGGCTTGGCGCCGAGATAGAGCCCGCCGTTGATCAGGAACTGGCCGAGCTCACGGACGATCTGCGCCTCGGCCTCGAAGGACATGGTGGTATAGGGATTCTCCCAGTCGCCGAGAACGCCGAGGCGCTCGAACTCCTCGCGCTGCACCTCGATCCAGTGCGCGGCGAACTCGCGGCATTCGCGGCGGAACTCGATCAGCGGCACACCGTCCTTGTCGCGGCCCTCGGCCCGGTATTTCTCCTCGATCGTCCATTCGATGGGCAGCCCGTGGCAGTCCCATCCGGGCACGTAGTTGGCGTCGCGCCCGAGCATCTGCTGCGAGCGGTTGATGACGTCCTTGAGGATCTTGTTGAGGGCGTGCCCGATATGGAGATGGCCGTTGGCGTATGGCGGCCCGTCGTGGAGGATGAACTTCTCCCGGCCCCGGGCGGCCTCGCGCAACCGTCCGAAGAGATCGTCGCGCTGCCAGCGTTCGAGGATCGCGGGCTCGCGCTGCGGCAATCTCGCGCGCATCCCGAATTCGGTCTTGGGCAGGAAGACGGTCGCGCGGTAATCGGTCGTCATTGCGGGGCCCTGGGGTCGCCGGATTCGATGGAAGCGAGAAGCTCGCGCGCGGCGTGGCTGTCCCTGCCGATCTGGTCTCGAAGCCGGTCCAGCCCGTCGAACTTGCGCTCGGGCCGGATATACTCGACCAGCGCCACCCGCAGCAAGCGCCCGTAGATGTCCCGGTCGAAATCGAAAATATGGGTTTCGAGCCCCACCACCGTGCCGCCGACGGTCGGGCGGATGCCGAGATTGGCGCAGCCGGGGTGCCAGACCGTGCCGCCGTCCTGTTCCACCCCCGCCCATACGGCGTAGACCCCGAGCGCGGGACGGACCGTCTCGGCCAGCGCGAGGTTGGCTGTCGGGAAGCCGAGCAGCCTCCCGCGCTTGTCCCCCTCGCGCACCCGGCCCTCGATTTCCCAACAGCGGCCGAGCTGCGCCGCCGCCGCGCCCGGCTTGCCGTCGCGCAGGCATGCGCGGATATTCGTGGACGAGTACACCGTCTCGCCCCAGCCGGCGACCGGCTCAACCACCTCGAACCCGACCCCCGCGCCGTTCGCCCAGCGCGCCAGCGTCTCCACGTTGCCTTGCCGGTTGTGGCCGAAGACGAAGTCGTAGCCGATCGTGAGTTGGCGCGCCGCGAGACCCTGCGTCAGAACCTGGTCGATGAACGTTTCGGGCGCGACGCGCGCCATCGCGGCGTCGAACCGCAGAGCCAGCAGGGTATCGACGCCGAGGGACTCGAAGCGGCGCGCCTTCGAGCGCAGCGGCGTCAACTGGAACGGCGGCTCTTCCGGCCGGAAGAAGCGCCGGGGATGCGGCTCGAAGGTCACCACGGCCAGAGGCGCGCCGAGACCGCGGGCGGCCTCGGCGGCGGCGCCGATCACGGCTTCGTGGCCGCGATGGACGCCGTCGAAGTTCCCGATGGTTACCGCGGCGCCGCGGGCGTCGTCGGGGATGGCGGACGGATGGCGGACGATGCGCATAGCGGCGCTTACCTATCGGCGGGCGATTCGGGTGTCAAACCGCTCGTCCGGTATCGGGCGATTTCTCGAACCGGCGGGCAAAATCGCTATGATCCGGCGCCCGAGCAAACGACAGGAGCGCGCGATGTCCGAAACCCCTCCGATGACCCCCGGCACGTTCGGCTGGAACGAGCTGGTGACCACCGACACCGAGGCCTGCGAGACGTTCTTTACCGAATTGATGGGCTGGACCACCGACACGAACGAGACGGCGGAGGCCGGCCTGTACACCTTCTTCAAGCAGGGCGATCGTCCGGTCGGCGGTATGATGTCGATGCAGTCTTTGGGGCTCGAGGGCGTGCCGTCCCACTGGATGGCCTATCTCACGGTGGAGGATGTCGACGCGGCCTGCGCCAAATGTACGGAGCTCGGCGGCAAGATCCTCATGGAACCCATGGACGTGCCCGAAATCGGCCGCTTCGCCATCATCACCGACCCGTCCGACGCGGCGGTCGGGCTCGCTCAGTATTTTTCTCCTTAGGTGCGTGCGGCACGGGCGTTCCTTTCCCGGGCGTGCCCATGCTATAATGTGCCGAACGAAGGCAACGGTCAGACGGTGAAACCGTGGAAGTTCTGGTACGCGACAACGATGTCGATCAGGCGCTGAGGGCGCTCAAGAAGAAGATGCAGCGCGAAGGCATCTTCCGCGAGATGAAGATGCGGCGCTCATACGAGAAGCCGTCGGAAAGACGCGCGCGGGAAAAGGCCGAAGCGATCCGTCGCGCACGCAAGCTGGAGAGAAAACGCCTGGAGCGCGAGGGCTACTAGCCCCGCAGCGCCTGTCGGGCTGAAGAAAGGCCGCCTTGCGCGGCCTTTTCCATGCTGGCGGCAATTCCGGCGCGGCACTATAGTCCGCGCCATGTCCGAGACCGTGGCGTGGACGCGGGACAAGGCGCTTGCGCTGTTCTCGCTCCCCTTCAGCGACCTGATCTTCCAGGCGCAGGCGGTCCACCGCCGCCATTTCGATCCGAACCGGGTCCAGGTCTCGACGCTGCTCAGCATCAAGACCGGCGGCTGCCCCGAGAATTGCGCCTATTGTCCGCAGAGCGCCCATTTCGACACGGGTATCGAGAACGAGCGGCTGATGCCTCTCGAGGAGGTCCTCGACGCCGCCCGGGAAGCCAAGGCGGCGGGCGCGACCCGGTTCTGCATGGGGGCGGCCTGGCGCGGTCCCAACGACCGCGATCTCGGCGCGGTCGAGGCGATGATCGCGGGCGTCAAGGAAATCGGCCTCGAGACCTGCGCGACGCTGGGCCTCCTGAAAGCGGGACAGGCCGAACGCTTGCGCGCCGCAGGGCTCGACTTCTACAACCACAACATCGACACCTCGGAAGCGTATTACGGCGAGATAATCACCACGCGGCGCTATGCGGATCGGCTCCACACCCTCGCCAGGGTGCGCGAGGCCGGCATCGCCGTCTGTTGCGGCGGCATCCTCGGGATGGGCGAAACGCGGCAGGACCGCGCCGACATGCTGGTCGCCCTGGCGACGCTGCCCGAACCGCCGGAAAGCGTTCCGATCAACCGGCTCGTCGCCGTCGGGGGGACCCCGCTGGCGAATGCGCCGGAGTTGGACCCGCTCGAATTCGTCCGCACGGTCGCGGTCGCGAGGATCATGATGCCGCGCTCGATGGTGCGGCTCTCGGCCGGACGCCTGGAGATGGACGACGCCACGCAGGCGCTTTGCTTCCTCGCCGGCGCGAATTCGATCTTCCAGGGCGAGCGTCTCCTGACGACTCCCAACCCGGCTGTCCCCGAGGACGAGGGGCTGTTCCTCCGGCTGGGGATCGAGCCGATGGAAGCGGACGGCCGCGCCGGTGGCTGAGACGGCCGGGAACCTCTGGTTCCCCTACACGCCGATGAAGGGCATGCCGCCGCCCATGGAGGCGTTGGGCACCCGGGGCGCGCGCATCCGGCTCGCCGACGGGCGCGAGCTGGTCGACGGCATCGCGTCGTGGTGGACGGCGTGCCACGGCTACAACCACCCGCATATCGCCGGGGCGGTCGAAGCGCAGCTGCGCGCCATGCCGCACGTCATGTTCGGCGGTATGGTGCACGAGCCCGCGATGCGGCTCGCGCGGCGGCTGGCCGGATTGCTGGGTTCGGGCCTCAACCGCGTGTTCTTCTGCGATTCCGGGTCGGTTTCGGTGGAAATCGCCCTCAAGATGGCGATCCAGTACTGGCGCAACCTGGGTATCGAGGGGCGCGACCGCTTCGTCTGTTTCCGGGGCGCGTATCACGGCGACACGCTGGGGGCGATGTCGGTCTGCGATCCCGAGGACGGCATGCACCGGCTGCTCGGGAACTACGTGCCGTCGCAGATCGTGCTCGACCTGCCGGTCGGCGGCGCGGCGGCCCGGGAATTCGAGAGCGCCATCGCGCGCCATGCCGGCGAGATCGCCGCGGTGATCGTCGAGCCGCTGGTCCAGGCGGCGGGCGGCATGCGCTTTCATCCGCCGGAAGCCCTCGCCGCGATCGCCAAAGCCTGCCGCCGCCACGACCGGCTCCTCATCCTCGACGAGGTTGCGACCGGCTTCGGACGAACCGGGACGATGTTCGCCTTCGAGCAGGCTGAGATTTCGCCCGACATCGTCTGCCTCTCCAAGGCGCTCACCGGCGGCACGATCGGCCTCGCGGCCACGCTCGCCAACGAGCGGGTGTTCGCCGCTTTCGACAGCGAGGATCCGGAGCGGGCCCTGATGCACGGCCCCACCTTCATGGCGAACCCGCTCGGCTGCGCCGCGGCCAACGCGTCGCTCGACCTGTTCGAGCGCGAGCCGCGGCTGGAGCAGGCGCGGCGCATCGAGGCCCACCTGCGCGAGGCTCTGGAGCCCTGCCGGGCAATGAAGCGGGTCGTGGATGTCCGGGTGCTGGGCGCGGTGGGCGTCGTCGAGCTGGACCGGATCGACGATCTCGCGGGCATGCGGATGCGCTTCGTCGAGGAAGGCGTGTGGATCCGCCCGCTGGGCGATGTCGTTTACCTGATGCCGCCCCTGGTCGTCGCGCCGGACGAGCTCGACGCGCTGGCCGGCGCGATCCGCCGGGTCGTGGGCGAGCTTCCCTAGGCGGGGGGCGGCACGCCCGCCGCCTTCATCGCTTCGGACTGACGTGCGGCGAGCGTATCTGCGTCGAAATCCGCGATCAGGTCGTGGAACAGCCGGTGCCAGTTGACCTCGGCCCTCAGGTGCATGAAGACCGAGCCGAGCCCGATCGCCGCGCGGTCCATCAGCACGAACTCGCGGGGCGGGCGCACCCCGCCCAGCCGGCGCAGCTCGCGATGTACCTTCCCGGCGACCTGGGCGCCGTAGACGCGACTGTTGGAACCCTCGATCGGACGGGGCTTGTCTTCCAACAATGGGGCGTAGAGGAACGACGCCCAGATATTGAGCGTGTCGATCATCTCGTTCGAGAGATCGGCGAACCCCCAGCTCTCATAGGCATGCACCGCGAGGGCGCGGTCGTCCCGGGCCATCGCGTGGTAGAGGTCGGTCACGCCCTTGACGAAAGCCGGCGGGAACACCCGGATGCAGCCGAAATCGAGCAGGTTCACCGACCGGTCCGCCCGCACCGTGTAGTTGCCGAGATGCGGATCGCCGTGGATCACCCCGTAATAGTAGAACGGGACGTACCAGGCGCGAAACATGTTGTAGGCGACGGCATTCCGGGTCTCGATGTCCTCCTCGGCGACCTCCAGCAGCCTGCGCCCGTCGAGCCATGTCATGGTCAGCAGCCGTCCGGTCGAAAGGCCGGTGACGGGTTCGGGCACATGCACGCCGTCTTCGACCGCGTGCATCAGCCGGTAGAGCCGCATGTGGCGCAGCTCGCGCTCGTAATCGACCTCTTCGCGGAGCCGGGCGGCGATCTCCGCCTGCACCTCGCGCGGATCGACCGCCTTGTCGTAGCGGTGGTAGACGGCGAACACGACGCGGAGCTGACGCAGATCGGCTTCGACCGCAGACGCCATGTCCGGGTATTGGAGCTTGCAGGCGAGCGCGCGCCCGTCGAGACCGACCGCGCGGTGCACCTGGCCGAGCGAGGCGGCCGCGGCGGCCTTGCGTTCGAAGCTGGCGAACCGTTCTTCCCATCCGGCGCCGAGTTCGGCCGTCATCCGCCGGCGAACGAAAAGCCATCCCATCGGCGGCGCGTTCGCCTGCAACTCGCCGAGCTCGGCGACGTATTCGGGCGGCAGGACGTCGGGGACGGTCGACATCAGCTGCGCGACCTTCATCAGCGGGCCCTTGAGACCGCCGAGCGCACGCTTGAGGTCCTCGGCGTTCCGTTCCCGGTCCATCCTGACGCCGAGATAGCGCTCGCCCGCGAAACGTGCCGCGATGCCGCCGACCGCGGTGCCGGCGCGGGTATAGCGCCGGACCCGCCCGGTCAGCCGGTTTTCCTCGCCGCGGCGCGCGGCGGCGCCGGGGCGGGGCGGCGGGCGCCTCATGCGGCGTCCTCCAGCTCGTCGATCATCGTCTCGATCAGCGACAGGCCCTTCGCCCAGAAGGCGGGCTCGGACGCGTCGAGCCCGAACGGCGCCAGCAGTTCCCGGTGATGCAGCGTTCCGCCCGCCTCCAGCATGGCGAGATACTTCGCCGGGAAGTCGGGCGCTCCCGCCTCATGCACCGCATAGAGCGAGTTCACCAGGCAGTCCCCGAAAGCGTAGGCATAGACATAGAACGGCGAATGGACGAAATGGGGAATATAGGTCCAGTAGTACCGGTAGTTGTCGCCGAGCCGGATCGCGGGGCCGAGGCTCCGGCGCTGGACATCGAGCCAGATATCGCACAGGCGCTCGGCGGTCAGCTCGCCCTCGCGGCGCTCTTCATGGACGATGCTTTCGAACCGGTAGAATGCGATCTGGCGGACCACGGTGTTCAGCATGTCCTCGACCTTGGCGGCGAGGAGCCGCTTCCGCCGCGCCCCATCCCCGTCGCGCGCGAGCAGCGCGCAAAACGTCAGCATCTCGCCGAACACGGAGGCGGTCTCCGCCAGCGTCAGCGGCGTTTCCGCCATCAGCCGGCCCTGCGCGCCGGCCAGCACCTGATGGACGCCGTGTCCGAGCTCGTGCGCCAGGGTCATCACGTCGCGCGTGCGGCCCTGGTAGTTGAGCAGAATATAGGGATGCGCCGATGGCACGGTGGAATGGGAGAACGCGCCCGGCGACTTTCCGGCGCGCGGCGCCGCGTCGATCCAGCGCCCGTCGAAGAACCGGGCGCCGATCCCGCGCATCCTGGGCGAGAACGCGCCATAGGCGTCGAGCACGATTTCCGCCGCCTCGCTCCAGGGAATGTCGGCGTCCTCATCTCCCGGGAGCGGCGCGTTGCGGTCCCAGTATTCCAGCGCATCGACGCCGAACCAGCGCGCCTTGAGCGCATAGTAGCGGTGGGACAGGCGGGGACAGGCCTCCGTGACCGCCCGGGTCAGCGCATCGACCACCGGCGCTTCGACCCGGTTGGACAGATGGCGGGCGGCCTGGGGGGTGTCGTATCCGCGCCAGCCGTCCTCGATCTCCTTGTCCTTGGCGAGCGTGTTGGCGATCAGGGCGAACAGCCGCACGTTGTTCCCGAGGATACGGCCGACCGACTCGGCCGCCTCCCTCCGGATGGCGGCGTCGGGATCGGAAAGCAGGTGAAGCGCCTGCTGGCTGGTCAGGTCCTCGCCGCCGACCGGGAACCTGAGCGCGGCCATGGTTTCGTCGAACAGCCGCGTCCACGCCGCCCGGCCGGTGAGACGCTTCACATGAAACAGACGTTCGGTCTCCTCGTTCAGCCGGTGGGGACGGGACAGCCGGACATCGCGCAGCCACGGCCGGTAACGGGCGGCTTCCGGGTCGGCGAGCTTGTTCTCGATCTCGTCGTCTTCCATCCGGTTGATCTCGAGCGTGAAGAACAGGAGCTCGCCGGTGATCGCGGTCACGCGTTCCCGGACCGTCTGACGGAACTTGCCGATCCCGGCATCGCTGAGATCGGCCGCATGCAGGAGCTGCGCGTAGCTCTCCGCGCGGGCGGCCAGCTCCGAGATCGCCTCGTAGGCCCCGACGGCGCCTCCGAACGCCTTGCCTTCTGCCGCCGCGAGCTTCCCTCTCCAGCGCCGCCGGAACGCCCGGGCGTCGCGCTCCGCCCTGTCGAGATCAGCCGCGAGCGCCGGGCTGTCGGGCGCCGGGTAGAGGTCGGCAAGGTTCCACTCGGGCAGGGCGTAGACGGGCTGGGTGTTCGGCCGATCGGTCATAAGGGTCTCCGGCATCCGTCAGGGATATAGCGTCCGCGCGAGAACGACTCCACCTGAAGCGCGGTCGCCGCGGCACGTTTCATCGCGCCCCGACGAGATCGGTCCGTTATCGGTCGCGCCGCCCCCGCCGGGCCGGTAGAGTTCTCTCATGCTGCCGTCTTCGACCGGGGATCGCGCCATGCGCTACGATTCGTGGCCCAACCTTCCGACCATGTTCTTCGATATGGCGCGGGAGGTGGGCGAGCGGCCGCTGATGTGGGCGAAGCGCGACGACGCCTGGCATTCCCTGTCGGGCACGGAGGCGGCGCGGCAGGCGGCGGCGATCTCGCGCCACCTGACCGGGATCGGAATCGCGCCCGGCGACCGCGTCATGCTGGTCTCGGAGAACCGCCCGGAGTGGGGGATCGCCGACATGGCGATCATGTCCGCCGGTGCGATCGCCGTGCCGGCATACGTGACCAACAGCGTCAGCGACCACGTCCACGTGATGGCGGACAGCGGCGCCAGGGCGGCGATCGTGTCCACCGCCGCGCTCGCCGACCGCGTCCTGCGGGCCGCGCGGGAAGTGCCGGGCCTCGACCGGGTGTTGACGATGGAGCCGCCCGCCGAAACCGACGGTTACGAGTGCGCCGACTGGCGGGAAACGCTGCGCCGCCACGACGGCCCGCCCGACGACGTGGCCGCTTCCGCCGCCGGCCTCGCGCGCGACGACACGGCATGCCTGATCTACACCTCCGGGACCGGCGGCGCGCCCAAGGGTGTGATGCAGAGCCATGGCGCGATCCTCAGCAACTGCAAGGGCGCCTACCACCTGCTGCTCGACCTCGGCGTGGACGACGAGGTGTTCCTCTCCTTCCTGCCGCTGTCCCATTCCTACGAGCACACGGCGGGGCTGATGTTCCCGATCTCGATCGGCGCCCAGATCTACTACGCCGAAGGGATCGAGAAGCTGGCGGGCAACATGCTCGAGGCGCGGCCCACGATCATGACCGCCGTGCCCCGGCTCTACGAGACCATGCACGGCCGGATCGTACGCGGCATCGAGCAGGCGGGCGGGCCGCGGGCATGGCTGTTCGGCAAGGCGGTCGCCCTGGGCACCCGAAAGATCGAGGAACCCGGCTCGCTCACCGTCGGCGAACGGATGCTGGACAAGGTCGTCGACAGGCTCGTCCGGGCCAAGGTTCGGGCGCGCTTCGGCGGCCGGCTGAAGGGGCTGGTCTCGGGCGGCGCGCCGCTCAACCGCGACATCGGGCTGTTCTTCAGCGCGCTCGGGCTGCGGCTCCTGCAGGGTTACGGCCAGACCGAGTCGGCGCCGATCGTGAGCTGCAACCCGCCGAACCGGATCAAGCTCGACACCGTGGGACCGCCCCTCGTCGACGTGGAGGCGAAGATCGCCGACGACGGCGAGATCCTGGTGCGCGGCGAGCTCGTCATGCGGGGCTACTGGAACAACGAGGAGGCGACGGCGGAGGCGATCCGGGACGGGTGGCTGCATACCGGAGACATCGGGACGATCGACGGCGACGGCTATATCCGGATCACCGACCGCAAGAAGGACATCATCGTCAATTCCGGGGGCGACAACGTCTCGCCGCAGAGGGTGGAGGGATTCCTCACCCTGCAGCCGGAAATCGGCCAGGCAATGGTCTACGGGGACCGCAAGCCCAACCTGGTGGCGCTGATCGTCCCCGATGAAGAGTTCGCCGGGGAATGGGCGGAGCAGGCGGGCAAGAGCCCGGATCTCGCCGGGCTCGCGGCGGATCCCGATTTCGCCGCGGCCATCGAGAAAGCGGTGGCCCGCGTGAACGCCGATCTCTCGGTAATCGAGCGGGTGCGCAAGTTCGCCCTGCACGGCGACCCGTTCACGATCGAGAACGGGCTGCTCACGCCCTCCCTCAAGATCCGGCGCCACCTGATCGTCGCCGCGCACCGGGAGACGCTGGAAGCGCTCTACGCGCGGTAGCGCCGGGATCGTGCGCCGAGGACGGCCGCGCGCCGGCCATTCCCGCAATTTCCGCTGGCGTCGGGCGATCCGCTTGTTCAATTTGGGCGTGGCGGCGCACGGTCGCGGTTCGAATCGAGGGAGCTGTTCATGGCGGATCGGGAAAAGGCACTCATCGTGGGCGTCGGCGGCGGGCTCAGCGCCTCGCTCGCGCGGCTGTTTCACAAGGAGGGCATGGCGGTGGCGCTCGCCGCGCGCAACGCCGACAAGCTCGACGGCCTCGCGGGCGAAATCGGCGGCTCGGCGCATGCCTGCGACGCCTCCGATCCGGCGTCGGTCGCGGCGCTGTTCGACGCGGTCGCCGCGGACATGGGCGCGCCGGACGTGGTCGTGTTCAACCCGTCCTACCGGGCGCGCGGACCGATCGTCGACCTCGATCCCGAGCAGGTGCGCAAGGTCATCGAAATCACCTGCTATGGCGGTTTTCTGGTCGCCCAGCAGGCGGCGCGGCAGATGATCGAGCGCGGATCGGGGACGATCCTGCTCACCGGCGCCTCGGCGAGCGTCAAGGGCTATGCCAACTCGTGCTCCTTCGCGATGGGCAAGTTCGGGCTTCGCGGCCTCGCCCAGAGCCTCGCGCGCGAGCTCCAGCCGAAGAACGTCCACGTCGCGCATTTCGTCATCGACGGCGGCATCGCCCGGGCGGGCGATGCGCGGGTGGCCGAGCGCGGGCCGGACGGCACGCTCGACCCCGATGCGATCGCCGAGACCTATCTCCACATCCACCGCCAGCACCGCAGCGCCTGGACCTGGGAGGTGGAGGTCAGGCCCTGGGTGGAGTCCTTCTGAGGCGGCGCGGAACGATGGAAAGGCGGATTCGGGATGCGGGTCGCGACGCGGCCAAGCTGCTGTGCCGCCCGGTGCTTGTCGCCGCGGTCCTGCTGGCGGGTATCGGCCCGGCCCTCGGCGATCCGGAGTACCGGATAAACCTCGCCTTCCTGAAGAGCACCCATCCCGACTCGGAGCGGAAACGGGACTACAGCACCAATCACCCTTCCGCGGGGGTCCGCGGACCCCTAATGGGAGAGTGGCTCCGGTGGGGCGCCGGGATCGCGCGGAACTCCCATTCGCGCTGGGGACCGTTCGTCGGACTGTCCGGCACGTTCGGAATCGCGGAGGACTGGCGCGCGGGTCTGAATGCCGGGCTCGCCGGGAACTATTCCCGCGGCTGGTTTCGCGTCGGAGCGCTGCCGATCGTGCAGTGGAAGGACCGGGACAGCGAGCTCATCTGGGAATTCGGATTCGTCCACCGCCCGGACGCCACCTTCGCCGGGATAGGCGTCCACATTCCGTTCTCGATCCTGGAGACGCGGTGAGTCGCTAGCTGGCGGAGGGAGTGGGATTCGAACCCACGATACCGTTTCCGGTATACACGCTTTCCAAGCGTGCGCCTTCAGCCGCTCGGCCACCCCTCCGTCGCGCGCACTCTAGCATCGGGCGGGGCGGGCGCAAGCGCGGGCGGACGGTTGACAGGGGATTCCGCGGGTTCGATCATCGCCCGCGCGCGCAGCGCGGATACGCGCAGCGCGGTTCAGGAAGGGGATTCCCATGCCGAAGAGACTTTCCACCGCATTCCGGGCTTCTCTGGGCGCGGTGCTCGCCGCCGCGGCGGCGGCAGGCATGCTGCCGGGCCTCGGCGCCGTCGCCGACGCCACCGAGCTCAAGCTTGCGCATTTCATGTCGCCCAAGCACCCGATGGACCGCCACATCATGCGGCCTTGGTCGGAGGATGTGGCGGCGATCTCGGGCGGCAGCCTGAAAGTGCGCATCTACCCGGGAGGCGCGCTCGGCAAGGGTCCGGTCGCGCAATACAAGCGAGCGGTCGACGGGGTCGCCGATATCGCCTTCGGCCTCCCGGGCTTCACCTCCAAGCTGTTCCCCAGGGTCGGCGTGGTCGAGCTCCCGGGCATCGCCGCCACATCGACGGATGCGACCGACGCGCTGTGGAACGCCATGGGCGAGCTCTCGCCCGAGTTCCGCCGGGTCAAGCTGCTCGCGCTCTGGACCAACGAACGCCAGGTGCTGATGACCCGAAAGAAACCGATCCGCTCGGTCGCCGACATGAAGGACCTCAAGTTCCGGGTTCCCTCGCGCACCCAGGGCGAGGCGATCAAGGCGCTCGGCGCGGTGCCGGTCTTCATGCCGATCAACCGGGTCTACAACGCGCTCAATACCGGCGTCATCGACGGCGTGCTGACCGGCCCCAGCACGATCAACAGCTTCAAGTTCAACGAGGTCGCCAAGTACTACACCACCGGCTGGCCGCTCGGCCGCTCGCCGTTCTTCCTGGTGATGAACAACCGGACCTTCGACAAGCTGTCCGACGACCACAAGGCGCTGATCGAGCGCACGACCGGGCGGGAGATGAGCCTTCGCGCGGCGCAGTTCTACATGCGCGCCGGCAACGGGGGGCTCGACCGGGTGCGGAAGTCCGACAAGCATGAAGTCATCGCGCTCGCCGGCAAGGCGCTGGAGGAGGGCGTGGCACGGCTGATGGCGGCCCGGGCGGCGCAGGTCAAGGCGCTCGACGGTAAGGGCGTGCCGGCGAGCGCCATTCTCAAGGCGATGGGGGTGGCGGGCAGCTAGTTCCGGCCGCGGTTCTTGCGGGCCACGCTGGAGCGGCTATCGGGATCCGTTGGCGCCGGCGTGCGCCTGATGGCGGTCGTCGGCGGGGCGGTGCTGCTGTGCCTGATGGCGCTCACCGTCGTCGCGGTGACGCTGCGCAAGTTCAACGACCCGATCCTCGGCACCCAGGACCTGTCGGAGGCGGGGCTCACGATCGTCGTCTTCTTCGCCATGGCCTATTCCGGCTGGACCGGCGGGCATATCGCGGTCGACCTGATCGGCAACTTCGTCTCCGCGCGCCGGCTCGCCGCCGTCGACGCCGCGGTGCGCATCGCGTGCGGGCTGTTCTTCCTCGTCGCCGCCTGGCAGAGCCTGAGCCAGGGCCTCGACGCGCTGGAGTTCGGGGACGGTTTCAACCTCCTCGACATCCCGCATTACCCGTTCTACTTCGTGATCGCCTTCGGCTCGCTGGTGTTCGCGTGCGTTCTTGTCGTCCTCGGCCTCCGCTCCGCATGCGGCCTACCCGAGATCGCGAGACGGGGAGCCGATGAGTAATTCGCTGATCGGCGTCATCGGCATCCTGGCGCTGTTCGGACTGCTGTCCGTCCGCATGCCGGTCGGCATCGTGATGATGCTGGTGGGCTTCGTCGGTATCGCCGTGATGAACGGCTGGCCGGCGGCGCTGTCCACGCTCGGCAGCGAGCCCTTCGTGATCGCCTCCAATTTCGAGCTGATGATCATCCCGATGTTCGTGCTGATGGGGAATCTCGCCTCGATGTCGGGGATGAGCCGCGACCTCTACGGCGCGGCTTACGCCTGGTTCGGCCACTGGCGCGGCGGGCTCGCCTCGGCGACGATCGCGGCCTGCGCGGGATTTGCGGCGCTCTCGGGCTCCTCGGTCGCCTCGGCGGTGACGATGGGCCGCGTCGCGCTGCCGGAGATGCGGCGCTACGCCTACCACCCGAGGCTCGCGACCGGCGCCATCGCGGCCGGCGGCACGCTCGGCATCCTGATCCCGCCTTCGACCGGGTTCGTGATCTACGCCATCCTGACCGAGGAATCGATCGGCCGGCTGTTCCTTGCCGGCGTCCTCCCCGGCCTGCTGCTGACCGCGCTGTTCATGGTCGCCATCGCGATCCAGACCCGGTTCAGACCCGCGCTCGGCCCGCCCGGGCCCGTGCTTCCGCTGGCCGAGCGGTTCCGGGCGACCGGTCGGGCGACCGCGATGATCGGCATCGTGGTCATCACCATCGGGGGTATCTATTCCGGATTCTTCACCGCCGGGGAGGCCGCCGGCGTGGGCGCTTTCCTCGCCTTCCTCCTTGCGCTCGCGCGTCGCAGCGTCACGCCGTCCTCGCTCAACTTCACCCTGCTGGAGACCGTCCGGACCAGCGCGTTTGCGTTCTTGATCCTGATCGGCGCGCACATCTTCAACCCGTTCCTGGCGCTGACCCAGATCCCGAGCGACCTGGCCGAGCTCCTGATCGGCACCGAGCTTCCCCGGCTCGGCATCCTCGCCATCCTGCTTGCGGTGTTCATCCTCCTCGGGACGTTCCTGGAGGGGTTCGCAATCCTCGTCCTGACCCTTCCCATCGTCCATCCGCTGATCGTCGAGCTCGGCTACGACCCGATCTGGTTCGGCGTGCTGATGGTGATCGTGCTGGAGATGGGGCTGATCAGCCCGCCGGTCGGCGTCAACGTGTTCGTCGTCAAGGGGATCGCCGAGGACGTCCCTATGCGCGACATATTCATCGGCATCCTGCCCTTCTGGGGCGCGATGCTGGTATGCATGATCGTGCTGGTTATTTTCCCCGAGATCGCGCTCTTCCTGCCGAACCGCATGATTCAGTAGCGCGGCAGTCCCCGAAGGAAAGGCTTTCCCATGACCCGTCCCGAACCCCGGTCCTATTTCGCGGCAACCGCGTCCTTCGCCACCGGCGAGGACAGTCCGCGCGAATTCCTCGAACGCTGCATCGCGAAAATCGAAGCGGGCGATGGCGAGGTCGGCGCCTTCGTCGCCGTCAATCCCGACGCCGCCCGCGCCGCGGCGGACGAGGCCTCGGCGCGGTGGAAAGACGGACGGCCGCTATCCGCTATTGACGGCATGCCGGTCGGCATCAAGGACATCATGGAAACCGCCGACATGGCGACCGAGCAGGGTTCGCCGCTGTTCGCGGGCTGGGAAGGCGGGCGCGACGCGGCGGCGGTGGCTGCGCTGCGCGAGGCGGGCGCGGTGATCCTGGGCAAGACCGTGACCACGGAATTCGCCGCCACCGAACCGCGCGGGACGCGCAACCCTTGGGACCTCACGCGAACGCCCGGCGGATCGAGCAGCGGATCGGCGGCTTCCGTCGCCTGCGGGATGGTGCCGGCGGCGCTGGGGACCCAGGTGATCGGCTCGATCCTGCGCCCGTCGAGCTATTGCGGCGTGTTCGGCTTCAAGCCGAGCGTCGGCGGCATCAACCGGGGCGGCAGCTTCGACGTGTTCAGCCAGAGCTGCACCGGGACCATCGCCGCGACCGTCGACGAGACCTGGGTCGTGGCGCGGGAAATGTCCGCGCGCTGCGGCGGCGACCCGGGCTATCCGGGCGTTTCCGGCCCCATGGTGCGGCCGGCGGCCCGGCGGCCGGGGCGCATCGCCGTGCTGGAAACCGCGGGCTGGGAGGTCGCGGGCGATGCGGCGAAGGGCGCCTTCGCGTCGGTCCGCGAACGGCTGGAGGCGGCGGGCATCGAATGTGCCGACCGCCGCTCGGACGAGACGGTCGCGGGCGTCGAGGACGCGATCGCCGACGCGGTTCCGCTGGCCCGTAGCGTCAACGCCTGGGAAACCCGCTGGCCGCTCAACACCTATGCCAAGGACATGGACCGGTCCGGGCTGAGCGAGGTCTCGACCGACCGCCTCGCCGAGGCCGAGGGGATGACCCAGGAGCAGTACCTTGGCCTGCTGGCGGACCGCGACCGCGCGCGCGCCGCCTGGGCCGGGTTGGCCGGGAGCTGCGAGATCTGCATCACCCTCGGCGCCACCGGGCCGGCGCCGGTCGGGCTCGACTCGACCGGCGATCCGGTGTTCAACGTCCCCGCCTCGCTCCTCGGCATCCCCGCCCTGACGATGCCCGTCATGGAGGTCGACGGCCTGCCGCTCGGTCTCCAGGCGATGGGCTTCGTCAACCAGGACGCGGCCCTGTTCGGCGCTGCGGCGGGGCTGCTGACGGTGCTGTAGAGCCGATCGGCCTTCCCTCGATACGGCGCTGTCGCGCCTACTCGGGATGAGGGAATCCATTTGCTGCCCCACCGTCCCTCACCCTGGGTAGCCGCGAAGCGGCGTATCGAAGGGCGATCTACTCGTCGCCGATGCGGAGCGCGTCGATGAACGCGGATTGCGGGATTTCGACCTGGCCGAACTGGCGCATGCGCTTCTTGCCCTCCTTCTGGCGTTCGAGGAGCTTGCGCTTGCGGGTCACGTCGCCACCATAGCACTTGGCGGTCACGTCCTTCCTGAGCGCACTGATGGTCTCGCGCGCGATTACCTTGCCGCCGATCGCGGCTTGCAGCGGCACCTTGAAGAGCTGGCGCGGGATCAGGTCCTTCAGCCTGACGCAGATCGCGCGCCCGCGCTGCTCCGACCGGCTGCGGTGGACTATCATCGAGAGCGCATCGACCGGCTCGGCGTTGACCAGGATCGAGAGCTTGACGAGATCGCCCTCCTCGTAGGCTTCCAGCTGGTAGTCGAAGCTCGCATACCCCCGGCTCACCGACTTGAGCCGGTCGTAGAAGTCGAACACCACCTCGTTCAGCGGCAGGCGGTAAACCACCATCGCCCGCCCGCCGACATAGGTGAGCTCGATCTGGGTTCCCCGGCGGTCCTCGCAGAGCGCGAGCACCGCGCCGAGATAGGCGTCGGGCACCATGATCGTGGCCTTGATCCAGGGTTCCTCGACCTTCCGGATGCGCACAGGGTCGGGCATGTCGGCCGGGTTGTGGATTTCCTCCACGTCGCCGTCATTGGTATGGACCCGGTAGACCACCGACGGCGCGGTGGTGATGAGGTCGAGGTCGAATTCGCGGGCCAGCCGCTCCTGGACGATCTCCAGGTGCAAGAGCCCGAGGAAGCCGCAGCGGAATCCGAATCCGAGCGCGGCCGAGGTTTCGGGCTCGTAATGGAAGCTCGAATCGTTGAGCCGCAGACGCGCCAGGCTCTCGCGCAGATCCTCGTAATCCGCCGCGTCGACCGGAAACAGCCCGCAGAACACCACCGGCACGCTCGGCCGGAAACCGGGGAGCGGCGCGTCGGTGCGGCGCCGTTCTTCGGTGATGGTGTCGCCGACCTGGGTCTCGGCGACATGCTTGATGCTGGCGGTGATGAAGCCGATCTCGCCCGGTCCGAGGGCATCGACTTCGGTGCGCTTCGGCGTGAAGGTGCCCACCCGGTCGATCTGGTGGACCGCGCCGGTCGCCATCATCCGAACCTTCATGCCGCGCCTGATCTCCCCGTGGCGCACGCGGACGAGGATGATCACGCCGAGATAGGCGTCGTACCAGGAATCGACCAGGAGCGCGCCGAGCGGCGCTTCCCGGTCGCCCCGGGGCGGCGGAAGACGCTCGATCAGCGCCTCCAGAATCTCTTCGATCCCCTCGCCGGTCTTGGCCGAGACCGAGATGCAGTCCTCGGCGGCGAGGCCGATCACGTCCTCGACCTGGGTCCGGATCCGCCCGGGCTCCGAGGCCGGCAGGTCGATCTTGTTGAGGACCGGGATGATCTCGTGGTCGGCCTCGATCGCGAGATAGGCGTTGGCGAGCGTCTGCGCCTCGACTCCCTGGGTCGAATCGACCACCAGGATCGAGCCCTCGCAGGCGGCGAGCGAGCGCGAGACCTCGTAGGTGAAATCGACATGGCCGGGCGTGTCCATCAGGTTGAGCTGATAGGTCCGGCCGTCCCGCGCCTTGTAGGGAAGGCGCACGGTCTGCGCCTTGATGGTGATGCCCCGCTCGCGTTCGAGCTCCATCGTATCGAGAAGCTGGTCGCGGAACTCGCGTTCCTCGACGCCGCCGCAGGTCAGGATCAGCCGGTCGGCAAGGGTCGACTTGCCGTGGTCGATATGAGCGATGATGGCGAAATTGCGGATATGCGAGAGATCGGTCATCCCGGTCAGCCTCGCAGCACGGCCCCCGTCGCCTTGGAGACCGCGGCGACGATCCGCTCGCCGACGGCCTCGATTTCCGCGTCGGTCAGGGTCGCGTCGCGCGGCTGAAGGGTGACGCAGAGCGCGACCGATTTCCTGTCCGCGCCGAGCTCCGGGCCGCGATAGACGTCGAACAGCGCGACGTCGGCGATCAGCGTCTTGTCGGCGCCCCGCGCGGCGGTCGTCAGCGCCGTGGCGGGGGTCGCTTCGTCGACCACGAAGGCGAAGTCGCGCTCCACCGGCTGCAGCGCCGCCAGATGGAGCATGGGGCGCGAACTCCCCTTCGACGCCTTGCGGGCCGGGACGTCGTCAAGCATGACCTCGAACGCCGAGGCGGGACCCCGCAAATCGAAACGCTCCAGCATCGCCGGGTGCACCTCGCCGAACCGCGCGAGCGGCTTGGGGCCCAGCATGAGCGATGCCGCGCGGCCCGGGTGGCACCAGCCCGGCACGTCGCCGCCGATACGGAGGTTGTGCGCGGGCACGCCCGCCGCTTCCAGCGCCGCCAGCGCATCGGCCTTGGCGTGGTAGACATCGACATCGGCGCGCGTTCCGGCCCAGTGCCGGGGCGCGGTGCCGCCGACACGGAGCCCGCACGCGGCCTGGGACTGCACGTTCTTGCCGTCGGTATATTGCGGCCCGATCTCGAACAGCGCGATATCGACGATTCCGCGCGCGGCGTTGCGCGCCGCCGCGTCCATGAGGTTGGGCAGGATCGATGGGCGCATCTGCACGAGATCGACGCTGATCGGGTTGGCGAGGCGAAGCGAAGGGGCGGCGCCGAAGGCTTCCGCCTTCTCGCCGGACATGAAAGAGAAGGTCACCGCCTCGGTCAGCCCGCGCGCGGCGAGCGCACGCCTGACCCGGCCGCGCCGGGTCTGCGCCTGCGACCACGCCGCGCCCGGCACCGCGGTCGCGGCGCGCAGCGGCACCGCCGGAATCGCCTCGAAGCCATTGATCCGCAGCACTTCCTCGACGAGGTCGGCCTCGCCTTCGATATCGGGGCGCCAGGGCGGCACGGTGGCGGTCAGGGCCTCTCCGACGTCTTCGATTTCGAATCCGAGATCGCCGAGGATGCGGTGCGCGGCGTCGCTTTCCACCTCGACGCCGCCGAGCGAGGCGATGCGGGACCTGCGGAGCGCGACCGTGCGCCGGCGATCGGGCATCGTGCCGGCCATTGTGAGCGCGCTCGCCTCGCCGCCGCAGATATCGAGGATCAGCTTCGCCGCGACTTCCGCGCCCCACAGCGCCGAGGTCGGGTCGACCCCGCGTTCGAAGCGGTAGCGGGCATCGGAGACGATGCCGAGCCTGCGCCCGGTGGTGGCGGTCCGCACCGGATCGAACAGCGCGACCTCGAGGAACACGCTCGTCGTGTCGTCCCCGCAGCCGGTCGCCTCGCCCCCCATCACCCCGCCGATCGCCAGCACACCGGTGTCGTCGGCGATCACCGTCATCGACGGATCGAGCGCGTAGGTCCGCCCGTCGAGCGCGGCAACGCTCTCGCCCTCCTTGGCGAGACGCATGGTGGGATCGCCGGTCACCTTGTCGGCGTCGAAGACATGGAGCGGGCGCGCGAGATCGAAGGTGACGTAGTTGGTGATGTCGACCAGGGCGGAGATCGGCCTGAGCCCGATCGCGGTCAGCCGGTCCTGCAGCCATCTCGGGCTGGGCCCGTTTCGGACGTTGCGGAAGGTCCGCCCGACCACGAAGGGGCAGGCATCGCCGTCGCCCGGCGCGAAGTCGCGCCGCCAGGAAAGCGGGCTGTCGAAACCGCCTTCGACCGCAGCGGTGTCGAGCGGCTTCAGGCGCCCCATCCCAGCCGCGGCGAGATCGCGGGCGATGCCGCGAACGCCCGCGCAGTCCGAGCGGTTGGGGGTAAGGCCGATCTCGACGAGCGGATCGCCGATGCCGAGCGCCTCGGCCGCCGGCGTGCCCGCCGCGAAGTCCCCGTCGAGATCGATGATGCCCTCATGCTCGTCCGACAGGCCGAGCTCGCGTTCCGAACACAGCATCCCGCTCGATTCGACGCCGCGGATCTTCGACTTCTTGAGCTTCGTCCCGGTACCGGGAATGACACACCCCGCGCGGGCGAACACGCCCTTCATGCCAGCGCGCGCATTCGGCGCGCCGCACACCACCTCGAAGCGTTCGCCGCCGCCGACGTCAACGGTGCAGAGCCGCAGCCGGTCGGCGTTGGGATGGGGTCCCGCCTCGACCACGTCGCCGACCACGAACTCGGCGAGCGCCGCCGCCGGGTCGTCGACCGCGTCCACCTCGAGCCCGATCATCGACAGCCGGTCCGCAATCGCCTCGAGCGGGGCATCGGTCTCGAGATGCTCGCGGAGCCAGGAGAAGGTGAACTTCACTGCGCGATCCCGGAAGCGACGTTCGGCATATCGAGCGCCGAGAACCCGTAATGGCGGAGCCAGCGGAGATCGGAGTCGAAGAAGGTCCGGAGGTCGGGGATGCCGTATTTGAGCATTGCGACACGCTCCACCCCCATGCCGAAGGCGAAGCCCTGGTAGCGCGCCGGGTCGATGTTGCAGTTCTCCAGCACCTTCGGATGGACCATTCCGGAACCCAGGATTTCGAGCCAGTCGTCCCCGGCCCCGATGGTGAGCCCGCCGGCGGACCGGCTGCAGCCGATATCGACCTCGGCCGACGGCTCGGTGAAGGGAAAGAAGCTGGGCCGGAAACGCACCGGCAGGTCGTCCACCCCGAAGAACGCGCGGCAGAACTCGATCAGGCAACCCTTGAGGTGGCCCATATGGGTCTCCTCGTCGATCACCAGCCCCTCGACCTGGTGGAACATCGGCGAGTGCGTGGCGTCGTGGTCGGCGCGGTAGGTGCGTCCCGGCACGACGATGCGGATCGGAGGCTCCTGGACGAGCATCGTCCGGATCTGGACCGGCGAGGTATGGGTCCGGAGCAACAGCCGCTCGCCGTCCTCGCCCTCCTCGAAATAGAACGTGTCGTGGTCCTGCCGAGCGGGATGCTCGGGCGGGATGTTCAACGCCGTGAAATTGTGGAAGTCGTCCTCGATATCCGGCCCCTCGGCGACCGTAAACCCCATCTGGCAGAAGATCGCCACGATCTCCTCGATGGCCTGGCTGATGGGGTGGATGCGCCCTTCGGGTTCCGGCCTCGGCGGCAGCGAAACGTCGATCGCCTCTTCGGCGAGACGCGCGTCCAGCGTTCCGGCTTCGAGCGCGGCGCGGCGGGCGTCTATCGCCTCGGTAACGACGGTCTTCAACGCGTTCAGCGCTTGGCCCGCCGCCCGGCGGTCCTCCGGCGGGAGGGTGCCGAGCTCCTTCATCAGCGCGGTCACGCGACCCCTGCGGCCGAGGGTTTCGACGCGAAGCCCTTCGAGCGCGTCGAGGTCGGCGGAACCGATCCGCGTCAGCAAGTCGGAACGAAGCTGTTCGAGGTCGTCCATCCCAAGCCCCGCCGGTTCGGGCCCGCCGGGCGACGGGCCCCCGCCCGCCTAGTCCGCGAGCGCCGCCTGCGCCTGCTCGACGATCGCCTTGAAGGCGTCCGGCTCGTGCACCGCGAGGTCGGCCAGCATCTTGCGGTCGACCTCGATCCCGGCCCGTTTCACGCCGTTCATGAACTGGGAATAGGTGAGGCCGTGCTGGCGGACACCGGCGTTGATGCGCTGGATCCAGAGGGCGCGGAAATTGCGTTTGCGGTTGCGCCGGTCGCGATAGGCGTATTGCAGCCCCTTCTCGACGCGCTCGATGGCGACGCGGAAGCTGGTGCGGTTGCGTTCGCGGTAGCCGGCCGCGAGGTCGAGAACCTTCTTGTGCCGGGCGTGGGCCGTCACGCCGCGTTTCACTCTGGCCATGGCGCGCTCCTCAGGCGTAAGGCAGGTAGGATTTCACGATCCTGGCGTCTTCCGGCGCCATGATGCGGGACCCGCGAGCCTTCCGCTTCATCTTTTGCGAGCGCTTGCGCAGATTGTGCCGCTTGAAGGCGAAGTTCGACCGCATCTTGCCGGTCGCCGTGGTGCGAAACCGCTTCTTCGCCCCGCTCTTGGACTTGAGCTTGGGCATTTCATCCTCCGTCCCGGGACGTGAAAACGCGAACCGCCTCGGCATGCCCCGCGGTTCCGGATCCGGTCGGACCCGGCCGCCTCGCCGGACGATCCCAAACAGACGGCGGGTTATAGCGGCGCGCGCCGTCCCGCGCAAGGCGATGGCGGGCGCTACTTGGGCGCCATCACCATGACCATCTGCCGGCCTTCCATCTTGGGAAATTGTTCGACCTTGGCCAGCTCCTCGAGCTCGTCGCGCACCCGGAACAGCACCTTGAGCCCGAGATCCTGGTGCGCCATCTCGCGGCCCCGGAAGCGCATGGTGACCTTGACCTTGTCGCCCTCGTCGAGGAAACGCCGGATGAAGCGCATCTTGACGTCGTAGTCGTGCCGGTCGATCGCCGGGCGCAGCTTGATCTCCTTGACCTCGATCGTCTTCTGCTTCTTGCGGGCCTCGGTCTTCTTCTTCTGCTGTTCGTATTTGAGCTTGCCGTAGTCGAGGATCTTGCACACGGGCGGGTCGCTGTTGGGCGACACCTCGACGAGATCGAGGCCGCGCTCGGCGGCGAGTTCGATGGCATCGGCGGTGGGGAAGACACCGAGGACGGTGCCGTTGGTATCGACGACCCTGACGGCCTGAGCCCGGATCGCCTCGTTGACGCCGCGTTCCTCGCGAACGGGCGGCTCCATAATCGGTGGTCTTGCTATGGACCGGTCTCCCTGGTTAACGACGCGTCCGGCACGGATGCGGCCCGCGCCCCCCGGCGCGGGCCGTGCCGATAAGGCAACAATTTACGGCTTTCGTTGCAGTCACGCGTCGGCGTCTTGGTCCGGACCGGCAGCTTCTACCTTAAGTCTATCGATCGCGGTATCGAGCGCAAGGACTTCTTGGTTCCTGCCGCCGAGCCGCCGGACGGCAACCGTGCGGGCTTCGACCTCGTTGCGCCCGACGACGAGCATGACCGGCACCTTGCGGACGCTGTGCTCTCGGACCTTGTAGCCGATCTTCTCGTTCCTGCGGTCGAGCTCGACCCGCAGCCCCGCCTTCCTCGCGGCGGCCGCGACCTCGTCCGCGTAGTCGTCGGCGTCGCTGGTGACGGTCGCGACCACCGCGTGCAGCGGCGCCAGCCAGAACGGTAGATGCCCGGCATAGTGTTCGAGCAGGATGCCGAGAAAGCGCTCCAGCGAGCCGAACAGCGCCCGGTGCAGCATCACGGGCCGGTGCCGCTCGCCGTCCTCGCCGATATAGGCGGCGTCCAGCCGCTCGGGCAGGTTGAGGTCGACCTGGAGCGTGCCGCACTGCCAGTCGCGGCCGATGGCGTCGCGCAGGACGAACTCGATCTTGGGGCCGTAGAACGCGCCTTCGCCCGGGTTGACGCCGTAATCGAGGCCCATGCCGTCGAGCGCGCCCCTGAGCGCGCCTTCGAGCTGGTCCCAGACGGCGTCGGAGCCGATCCGCTTCTCCGGCCGGTCGGAGAACAGGATGCGCACGTCCTCGAAGCCGAAATCGCGGTAGATGTCCATGATCAGTGCGATCACCGTCCGGCATTCCGCCTCGGTCTGCCGGGGCGTGCAGAAGATGTGCGCGTCGTCCTGCGTGAAGGCGCGCACCCGCATCAGCCCGTGCAGCGCGCCCGAGGGCTCGTACCTGTGCACCCGGCCGAACTCGGCGACGCGAAGCGGCAGGTCACGGTAGCTCTTCATGCCCTGCCGGAAGACCTGCACCCCGCCCGGACAGTTCATCGGCTTGACCGCGAACACGCGTCCGTCGTCGGTCTCCGAGGTGAACATGTGCTCTCGGAAGGTCTCCCAGTGGCCGGAAAGCTCCCACAGCGAGCGGTCCATCAGCTCCGGCGTCGAGATCTCGACATAGCCGGCCGCGTCCTGGCGCCGTCGCATGTAGTCGATCAGCCGGAGATAGAGGCGCCAGCCCCTGGGATGCCAGAACGCGGAACCGGGCGCCTCTTCCTGGAAGTGGAACAGGTCCATTTCGCGCCCGAGCCGGCGATGGTCGCGCCGCTCGGCTTCCTCGAGCTGGTGAAGATGGGCCTTGAGCTCCTTTTCGTCGCGCCAGGCGGTGCCGTAGATGCGCTGCAGCATCTCGTTGTCGGAATCGCCGCGCCAGTAGGCGCCGGCGACCTTTAGCAGCTTGAACCCCTTGCCGACATGTCCGGTGGACGGCAGATGCGGGCCGCGGCACAGATCGTGCCATTCGCCCTGCCGGTAGACCGTCACCGGCTCGCCGTCGGGCAGGCCCTCGATGATCTCGGCCTTGTAGGCCTCGCCCTGGTCTCTGAAGCGATGGACCGCGTCGTTCCGGTCCCACACCTCGCGGACGATAGGCTCGTCGCGGGCGACGATTTCGTGCATCTTGCGCTCGATGACGTCGAGGTCCTCGGTCGAGAACGGCGTCGGCCGGGCGAAATCGTAGTAGAAGCCGTTCTCGATCGCCGGGCCGATGGTGACCTGGGTGCCGGGGAACAGTTCCTGCACCGCCTCGGCCATCACATGGGCGGCGTCGTGGCGGATCAGCTCCAGCGCCTCGTCCGACCGGCGGGTGACGATCTCCACCGCGGCGTCGCTGTCGATCGGCCGCGCGAGATCGCGCACCTCGCCGTCGACCTTGACGGCGATCGCCGCCTTGGCGAGGCCGGGACCGATCGACGCGGCAATTTCGGCGCCCGTCGGCGGGGCATCGAACGGCCGCCGGTTGCCGTCGGGGAGGGTGACGGTCACGCGCGCCGGTTCCGGTTGCGTTACGGTTGCCATGGCTCCCTTCGCGAGTGCGCTGCCGCACGAACCGCGCGCATTTAGCGCAAACCGGACCCGGTCACAAGCGGCGGATCACAGGCGTTCCATTACGGCGGCAGCGAAGATATAGGCGCCGAGCGCGAGGATGCCCACGAAAAAAATGCGCCGGAAGCGCTCTTCGGACAGGCGGCGGCGGATTCGCTGGCCGATCGCCATGCCGATCAGGGCGGGGACCAGCGCGGCGGCCGATACGATCCCGGTGTCGCGGGGAAAAAGTCCCGACCCGCCGAGCGCCACGGCGAGCGCGAGAGCCGACGCGCCGAACAGGAACCCCATCGCCTGCACCAGCGCGTCGCGGCCGAGACCGATCGCCTGCAGGTACATGATCCCGGGAACGACGAACGAGCCGGTCATCCCGGTAAGGATGCCGTTCGCCGAACCGAACAGGGGGCCCGCCCAGCCCTCCGCGCGCGCCGGCATCGCGAAGCGCCAGCCGAAGAGACCGAGCGCCGCATAGACGAAGACGATCAGACCGAGAAGCCCCGACAGCAGCGCAAGATCGACCCGGGTCAGGGCCAATGCGCCGAGCCAGACCGTGATCGTCGCCGCCAGCATGAACGGCCACAGCCGGCGGACGATCGTCCGCGCATGCCCGCCGACCGACGCCTGCCAGACATTGGTCGCGGCCGCGGGAACGGTCAGGAGCACCATCGCCGTGGTGAGATCGAGCAGGACGGTCAGAAGCCCGAGACTCACCGTCGGCAGGCCGAGCCCGATCAGCCCCTTGACGCCCCCGGCAAGGAGAAAAACGAGCGCGATGGCCGCGATGATGAACGGATCCGTCATGGCCGCGCTCCGCAACGCATCCGCCCGCCTGCGCCGTCGCGTCCAGAGCGACCAGCTTTCGTGGCTTCGGCTTCGGTGATAGGGTCCGCGGGTCGGAAAACGACGACGACGACGATCCCCAAGGGCCAACGAAACCGGGAAATCCGCCTGTGAACGGGGACGGATCAGAAGCGGCCGCGATCTTATCACGCCCCGGCGGCGCGGCAATCGCCTACCGCCGCATCGACGGCCGCGAGCCAGGTGTGATGTTCCTGGGCGGTTTCCGGTCCGACATGACCGGGACCAAGGCGACCGCGCTCGAAGCCACCTGCCGCGCGGCCGGACGCGCCTACGTCCGCTTCGACTATTCCGGTCATGGAGACTCCTCGGGCGATTTCCTCGACGGCACCATCGGAAGCTGGCGGGACGATGCGGTCGCGGTGCTCGACGAGGTCGCCCGCGGGCGGCAGGTTCTCGTCGGCTCCTCGATGGGGGGATGGATCATGCTGCTGGCGGCGCTCGCCCGTCCCGAACGCGTCGCGGGGCTGGTCGGGATCGCCGCGGCACCGGATTTCACCGAAGACCTGATGTGGAACCGATACGGCGAGGATATGCGCGAGGAGTTGAAGGAAAAGGGCGTCATCCACGTGCCGTCCGATTACGACGATGAGGATTATCCCATCGCCTACCGGCTGATCGAGGAGGGACGCCGGCACCTCCTGTTGCGTCGCCCGATCACGATCCACTGCCCGATCAGACTGTGGCACGGCAAGCGCGATCCGGACGTGCCCTGGATGACGGCGTCGCGCATCGCCGAAATCGTGCTGAGCGGCGATGTCCGGGTGTTCCTCGTGCCGGACGGCGATCACAGGCTGGCGCGGGAGCAGGATCTCGCCCGGATCTGGGCCTCGGTGGACGAGCTCTGCGCCGCGGCCGAGAGCTGACCCCGGCATGGCGGCACCCGACAGGGGCGCGGCCGGGCCCTGGCGCGACCTGATCCGCAAGGAGCACGGAACCTATTCGGCCATCGTCCTGCTGGGCACGCTCCTCCACGCCCTGCAGGTGCTGGTGATTTCGATAGTGATGCCGACCATCGTCGTCGACCTCGGCGGCGCGGTCTATTACGCATGGACGGCGATCGTCTACGTCGTAGGCTCTATCGTCGGCGCGGCGACGGTAGAGCCGATCACCCGCGCGGTCGGGCGCCGGGTGGGCTATGTCGCGGTCGCGGCCGTTTTCATGCTGTCCACCGCGGGCTGTGCACTTGCGCCCGATATCTTCACTCTGATCGCGGCGCGCGGCATCCAGGGATTCGCCGGCGGACTGATCATCGGCGCCTCAATGGCGCTGATCGGCGTGCTCTTTCCGCCCCATCTGCGCGCACGCATTCTCGCCGCCTACCAGGGCGTCTGGATGTTCGCGCAGCTGCTTGGGCCGGTCTTCGGTGGGGTATTCGCGGAGATCGGCTGGTGGCGCGGCTCGTTCTGGTCGCTGATCCCGTTCATCGCCTGTTACGCCGCGCTGATCTGGTGGAAGGTTCCCGACACCCGGCCGCAGAGGGGCGAGCATGTCGGGAGGTTTCCCTTCTTCCGGCTGACCGTGCTGACCGCGGGGGTGATCGCGGTCGCGGCGGCGGGCCCGATAGATGACACCGCGTTGCGGGCGATCCTGATCGTCGCCGCGATAGCGCTTGTCTGGGCAACCTTCCGGCTGGACCGGAAAGCGCCGGTCCCCTTGTTCCCGACGCGCACGCTCTCGCTTTCCTCGGTGGTCGGGCTCGGCCTCTTGATCCATTTCCTCGTCGGCAGCGTCCAGACCTCCATCACGCTCTTCGTGCCTCTGCTGCTCCAGGTCTTTCATGGCGTGCCGCCGATCTATGTCAGCTTCGTCAGCATCGTCCTCTCGATCGGCTGGACGGTGGGGACGTTCATGGTGAACGGGTGGACCGGCCCGCGCGAGCGTCGCGCGCTCTGGTGGGGGCCGGTGATCGTCGTCCTCGGGCTCGCGCTGATGACGGCAACCACCACGGCGCCGGGGCTGGTGTTGCTGACGGTTGCGGCGTTTTTCATCGGCTTCGGGGTCGGCATCCACAATGTGCACCTGATTACCCGGACCATCGCCCGGGCGGACCCCGGCGAGGAGGGTCTGACGGCGGCATCGCTGCCCTCGGTGCGCTCGCTCGGCACCGCCTTCGGCGCGGCGCTTGCCGGAATGCTGACGACTATCGCGGGTTTCGACGATTCGATGGCCAGCGAAGCGGTCGGCGATGCCGTGACCTTCGTGTTCGGCTTCAACCTCGCGCCGGCGGTGCTGATGGCTTTGCTGATGTTCCGGCTGCTCGCGGTGGATGCCGGCGCTTCACGGCGCGGCGAGGCTGCGTAGCCCCTCGCGATAGGTCGGATAGCGCAGCGTCACGCCGAGTTCGCGCTTCATGCGCTCGTTCCGGACCCGCCGGCACTCGGCATAGAAGCTTCGCGCGAGCGGCGAGAGCGCCGCGGACTCGAACGGCTCCTCCGGCGGCGGCGCGATGCCGAGCAGGTCGGCGGCGAAAGCGACCACCTCGTCCTGGCCAACGGGTTCGTCGTCGGCGACGTTGTAAATCCGCCCGGCTTTCGGACGGGCGATGGATGCCCGGAGCGCGCCCGCCACGTCGTCGACATGAATCCGGGAGAACACCTGTCCCGGCTTGACGATGCGCCGCGCGGTTCCGTCGCGGAGCCGGTCGAGCACGTTCCGGCCGGGACCGTAGATGCCGGCGAGGCGAAAAATGTGAACCGGCATCCCGTGCGCCCGGCCGAAGGCAAGCCACGCGCGCTCGGCGGCGAGACGCCGTTGGGAGCGCTCTTCGCCGGGCCTGGGCGCGTCGTCCTCGCTCACCCAACCGCCGTCCCGATCTCCGTAGACGCCCGTTGTCGAGAGATAGCCGATCCACTCGACGCCGGGGAGCCCGCCGATGGCATCGCCCCAGGCGGCCAGCACCGGGTCGCCGCCGGCCTCCGGCGGGGCCGAGATCAGTATGTCGGTCGCGCCGCGGAGGAGCTCCGGGTCGTCGATGGGCAAGACGGAGAATCCATTGGAGACAAGGGCGCGCGCGCGCTCGGCCCGCCGCGCGGTGCCGGCGATGTCCCGGAACTCGCCGGCGGCCGCGCGCGCGAGGGCCTGCGCGCAATAGCCGAAGCCGAGGCAGACCAGCTTTCGCACCGCGCGGGGCATACCCTGTCTCCCGGGATGCGCGGACTCAGGCGGTCTTTTCGGCCGCTTCCTCGGCGAGCACCGGACGGTCGTAGCGATGGATCATCTCGTGCGGGACGACCTGCCAGAACCGTTCCACCTCGCGATCCCAGTGGATCAGCATGCGCTCGGCGAAGCGCGACTGGGTCTCCCTGGCATGCTCCTCGATCAGTGCCTTGAGCATATCGGCCCAGTAGGGCACCTGGATGCGCTGGTGGAACACGGTATCCTCGTTGAGCCGGGTGGCGAAGCTGTCGTCCGGGTCGTAGACGAAGGCCATGCCGCCCGTCATGCCGGCCGCGAAATTGTCCCCGGTGGGACCCAGCACGACGGCGGTGCCGTTGGTCATGTATTCGCAGCCGTTGGACCCGCAGCCTTCGATCACCGCCGTCGCGCCGGAGTTGCGAACCGCGAAACGCTCGCCGGCCTGGCCGGCGGCGAACAGCTTGCCGGCGGTCGCGCCGTAGAGCACGGTGTTGCCGATGATCGTGTTCTCGTTCGAGGCCAGCGTGCTCGCGGTGGTCAGGCGCACCACGATGGTGCCGCCGGAAAGCCCCTTGCCGACATAGTCGTTGGCGTCGCCGAAGACCTCGAGCTTGAGCCCCTGCACCGCGAACGCGCCGAGAGACTGGCCGGCCGAGCCGCGCAGCCGGACGGTGATGTGGCCGGGCTGCAGCCCGTCCATTCCATAGCGCCGGGTGATCATCGAGCTCAGCTTGGTGCCGATGGCGCGATGCGTGTTGCGGATGTTGTAGGCGAGCTGGATCTTCTCGCCCCGCTCCAGCGCGATCGTCGCGTCCTTGATCATCTGGGCGTCCAGCGTCTCGGGAACCTCGTTGCGGCCCTCCAGCGTGCAGTAATGCGAGTCCTCGCCCGGGTCCGCCTGCACCAGCAGCGGGTTGAGGTCGAGATCGTCGAGATGGGCGCTGCCGCGGTGGATCTGGCTCAACAGCTCGGTCCGGCCGATGATGTCGGTGAGGCGCCGCGCGCCCAGCCGGGCGAGGTGCTCGCGCACCTCCTCGGCGATGAAGCTGAACAGGTTGACCACCTTCTCGGGCGTGCCGGTGAACCGCGCCCGCAGCCGCTCGTCCTGGGTGCAGACGCCGACCGGACAGGTGTTGGAGTGGCACTGGCGCACCATGATGCAGCCCATGGCGACCAGCGACGCCGTCCCGACGCCGAACTCCTCGGCGCCGAGCAGGGCCGCGATGACCACGTCGCGCCCGGTCTTGAGCCCGCCGTCCACCCTGAGGACCACGCGGTGGCGGAGCTGGTTGAGGGTCAGCACCTGGTTGACCTCGGAAAGCCCCATCTCCCAGGGCAGGCCGGCGTACTTGATCGAGGATTGCGGGCTCGCCCCGGTCCCGCCCGAATGGCCGGAGATCAGGATCACGTCCGCCCTGGCCTTGGCGACGCCGGCGGCGATCGTCCCGATGCCGCTCTGGGAGACCAGCTTCACGCAAACCCTGGCGTCGGGGTTGATCTGCTTGAGGTCGTAGATGAGCTGGGCGAGATCCTCGATCGAGTAGATGTCATGGTGGGGCGGCGGCGAGATCAGGGTCACGCCGGGCGTCGAATGCCGCAGCCGCGCGATCATCTCCGAGACCTTGATACCGGGAAGCTGGCCTCCCTCCCCCGGCTTGGCGCCCTGGGCGATCTTGATCTCGATCTCGCGGCAGTTATTGAGGTACTCGGCGGTCACCCCGAACCGGCCGGAGGCGACCTGCTTGATCGCGGAGCTGGCGTTGTCGCCGTTGGGGCGGGGGGCGTAGCGCGCCGGATCCTCCCCGCCCTCGCCCGAATCCGACTTGGCGCCGATCCGGTTCATCGCGATGGAGAGCGTCTCGTGCGCCTCCGGGCTGAGCGCGCCGAGCGAGATCCCGGGCGCCACCAGATGCTTTCTGATCTCGGTGATGGACTCGACTTCCTCGATCGGCACCGGCTCGCGCTTGAACCGGAAGCCCATCAGGTCGCGCAGATGGATCGGCGGTACGTTCTGCGTGCCTTCGACGAACTTGCGGTAGGTGGCGAAGGAGTCGTTGGCGACGGCGGTCTGCAGGATATGCATCTGCCGGCCCTCGAACGCATGCGCCTCGCCGTTCTGCCGGAAACGGTAGAAGCCGCCCACGGGAAGCGCGGTCACCCCCTCGTCAAAGGCGCGGTGATGCAGCGTGAGAACCTTGCGTCGGATTCCGTAGAGCCCGATGCCCGAGATGCGCGAATTCATCCCCGGGAAGTAGCTGTTCACCAGCCACCGGCTGAGCCCGACGGCCTCGAACTTGTAGCCCCCCCGGTAGGACGACAGGATCGAGATGCCCATCTTGGACATCACCTTGAGCAGGCCCTGGTTTACGGCCTCATGGTAGCGTCGGAGACAGTCTTCCAGCGCGCGGTCGCCGAACAGCCCGCGGCGATGCCGGTCCGCGATCGTGTCGTTGGCGAGATAGGCGTTGACGGTCGTCGCGCCGACGCCGACCAGCACAGCGAAATAGTGCACGTCCATGCACTCGGCGCTCTCGACGTTGAGCGAGGTGAAGGTCCTGAGCGACTGCGCGACAAGATGGCTGTGGACGCCGCCCACGGCGAGGATCGAGGGGATCGCCGCGCGCTCGGGGCTGATGTTCCGGTCGGTCAGGATCAGGTGCACCGCGCCGCCGCGCACCGCATCCTCGGCCTGGCGCTGGATCCGGTACATCGCGCGCCGGAGCGAGAGATCGTCGTCGTTGTTGCGGAAGGTGCAGTCGATCTCGACCGCGCTGTCGCCGAGATAGTCGCGCATCGCGGCGAACTCGGCGTTGGTCAGCACCGGGGAGTCGAGCTGCAGGAGTCGCGTCTGGCTTTCGTCCTGATCGAGCACGTTGCCGAGATTGCCGAGCCGCGTCCGCAGGCTCATCACCCGGTACTCGCGAAGCGAGTCGATCGGCGGGTTGGTGACCTGGCTGAAGGACTGGCGGAAGAAATGGTGGAGCCCGCGGTAGTGGTCCGACAGCACGGCGAGCGGCGTGTCGTCGCCCATCGATCCGACGGCTTCCTTGCCGTCCTCGACCATCGGCTGGAGCAGCAGCTCGAGCTCCTCCAGCGAGTAGCCCGCCGCGACCTGCCGCCGCCTCAGCTCGTCGCCGGCGAAGTCGATCTTGGGTCCGGTGCCGGTCTTGATCGGCCCTTCGAGCGCGGTGATGTTGCCGAACCACTCGGTATAGGGGTAGGCGTTCGCGAGCTCGTCCTTGATCTCGCGGTCGTGGTAGAGCCGCTTCTCCTCGAGGTCGACGGCGATCATCTCGGCCGGCCCGAGGCGCCCCTTGGCGACGATACGGGCCTCGCTGACGCGCACCATGCCGGTCTCGGAGCCGACGAGCAGCAAATCGTTGTCGAGCACGGAATAGCGCATCGGGCGAAGCCCGTTGCGGTCCATGGCGGCGACCACCCAGCGTCCGTCGGTGGCGGCGATCGCGGCCGGCCCGTCCCACGGCTCCATGACGCAGTTGAGATAGCTGTAGAACGCCCCGATCTCGGGCTCGATGTCGGTCTTCTTCGACCACGCGGCGGGGATCAGCATGGAGCCCACATGGGGCGCGGTCCGTCCCGCCCGCACCAGCAACTCGAAGACGTTGTCGAGCGATGCGGAGTCCGACCCGCCGGGCTCGATGACCGGCTTGAGATCGTCGACGTAGCCCTCGAAGACCTCGGCATCCATCCGGGTCTCGTGGCTCTTCATCCAGTTGACGTTGCCGCTCAGCGTGTTGATCTCGCCGTTATGCGCGAGCATGCGGAACGGCTGCGCGAGCCGCCAGGTCGGGAAGGTGTTGGTCGAATAGCGCTGGTGGTAGACCGCGAACCGGGACTTGAAGCGCTCGTCGAGCAGGTCGGGGTAGAAGGCGGTGAGCTGCTCGGCGAGGAACATGCCCTTGTAGATTACCGAGCGAGACGACAGCGAGCAGATATAGAAATCGTTGATGTTCTCGGCGCGGACCTGGTTCTCGATCAGGCGGCGGATGATGTAGAGGTCGGTCTCGAACTTCGCGGGCGGCACGTCGGCGTTGCCGGCGATCATGATCTGCTCGATCTCCGGCCGGGTCGCGTTGGCCTTCTCGCCGATCACGTCGACATCGATGGGCACCTGGCGCCAGCCGTATATCTGGTAGCCGAATTTGAGGATCTCGGACTCGACGATGCAGCGGCAGCGCTCCTGCCCGGTCAGGTCTGTGCGCGGCAGGAACGCCATGCCGACCGCGAGCGGCCCGTCGCCGAGGCTGTGGCCGGTGCGCTCGATATGCTCCTCGAAGAAATCCTGCGGGATCTCGACATGGATGCCGGCGCCGTCGCCGGTCTTGCCGTCGGCATCGACCGCTCCGCGGTGCCAAACCGCCTTGAGCGCCTCGATTCCGGCCTCGACGACGTCGCGCCTCGGAACCCCGTCTATCGCCGCGACCAGGCCGACGCCGCAACTCTCGTGCTCGAACGCGGGATCGTAGAGTCCCTCGCGGGCGAGGCGCTCGGCATTCCGGCGCCAGAGCGCGACCGACCGCGCCCCATCGGACACGAAACTGCGGCTCATTCGATCCTCCCCGCCGCGCTCACGCGGCCTCCTCCGCGTGGGCGGCCGCGTCGCGCCGTTCCAGATAGGCGTGGATCGCCTCGGCCGCGTCGCGCCCGTCCCGGATGCCCCAGACGACCAGCGACGCCCCCCGGACGATGTCGCCTGCCGCGAACACCCCGTCGATGGCGGTCATCATCGTCCGGTGGTCGATCTGGACCGTGCCCCACCGGGTCACTCTCAGCGCCGGTGCGCCGAACAGCGCGGGCAGGTCCTCGGGATCGAAGCCCAGCGCCTTGATCACCAGGTCGACGTCGGTGACGAAGCTCGATCCCTCGATCGGCTCGGGCGTCTGACGCCCCGCGGCATCGGGCACGCCGAGATGGATCCTGAGCGCGCGGACCCCGCCGACCGTATCGTCGCCGACGAAGGCCTCGGGCGTCGCCAGCCAGGAGAACTTGACGCCCTCCTCCTCGGCGTACTGCACCTCGCGCCGGGAACCCGGCATGTTCTCCCGGTCGCGCCGGTAGAGGCAGGTGACGGACTTCGCCCCCTGCCGCACGGCGGTGCGCACGCAGTCCATCGCCGTGTCGCCGCCGCCGATCACGACGACGTCCTTGCCGGCCGCGTCGAGCCGGCCGTCGTCGAAGGCGGGAACCGCGTCGCCGAGGCCCTTGCGGTTCGACGCGATCAGGTAGTCGAGCGCGGGCACGATGTTGCCGAGCCCGCCCCCCGGCACCTGGATGTCCCGGGCCCGGTACACTCCGGTCGCGATCAATACCGCGTGGTGCCGTTCGCGGATGTCGTCGAGGCTGGCGTCGCGGCCCACGTCGAAGCCGCGGTGGAATACGATGCCGCCGTCCTCAAGGAGCGCGACGCGGCGCGCAACGATCGTCTTTTCCAGCTTGAAGTTGGGAATCCCGTAGACCAGCAGCCCGCCCGTGCGGTCGTGCCGGTCGTAGACGTGGACTTCGTAACCGCGCCGGCGGAGCTGCTCCGCCGCGGCGAGCCCGGCGGGGCCGGCCCCGATGATACCGACCGAGCGGCCGAGTTCGCGCGGCGGCGTCGGCGGCGTCACCCAGCCTCGCTCGAAGGCGGTGTCGGTGATGTAGCGCTCGACCGAGCCGATCGTCACCGTGCCGTGGCCGGACTGCTCGATCACGCAATTGCCCTCGCACAACCGGTCCTGCGGGCAGATCCGGCCGCAGATCTCGGGCATGTTGTTGGTCGCCGACGACACCTCGTAGGCCTCGGCAAGCCGCCCTTCGGCGGTCAGCATCAGCCAGTCGGGGATGTTGTTGTGCACCGGGCAGTGGATCTGGCAATAGGGCACGCCGCATTGCGAGCAGCGGCTCGCCTGCGCCGCCGCGCCGTCGGTCGTGAAGATGTCGTAGATCTCGTCGAAGTCGGCGCGGCGCGTCTCGGCGCTCCGCTTTTCCGGCGTCGCCTGCGGCAGATCGACGAACTTCAACATGTGGCCGGACATGCGTGCCCTGTCTCCCCTCGGCGGCGGCGCTTGCTCTTGTTTCCGCCGTCACTCCAGCGCGGCCGGTCGGCAGCGGCGCATCGACCGAAAACCCCGTCCTGACAATATAGCACGGAATTCGGAAAAAGCAAGCCAGATAGGTCATAAGTATTGCCATAAATATGGACGAAATTTTCGCATTGCATTCCGATTTCGGGCTGCGCGGCGATTCCATACGAAAAATTAGTTCCAAAATGAGACTAATTTGTCGGGCTTTGGTCTTTCCGTACCGATTCCCCTACAATGGCAGCCCGCAAACCGGGGAGAGCGGGCCTTGACGCTGCTTCAGCTGGCCGTGATCGCGGTCGTGCAAGGCATCACCGAATTCCTGCCGATCAGCTCGTCGGGGCACCTTCGGCTGATCCCCGTGCTGAGCGACTGGCCGGACCAGGGGCTGGCGATCGACGTCGCGGTGCACGTGGGCACCCTGCTCGCGGTCATCGCCTATCTCTGGCGGGACGTGCTCGCCATGCTCGGGGGCCTGATCCGACTCGGCTCGGGCATGGCGCATCCGGGCGTCCGCCTCATGCTTTACCTGCTGATCGCCACGATACCGGTCGTGGCGGCGGGCTATGCGGTAACCGAATTTCTCGGCACGGCATGGCGCAGCAGCCTCGAGGTCATCGCCTGGGCCACGCTCGGCTTCGGGCTCCTTCTGCACTTGTCCGACCGCATCGGTCTCACGGTGCGCCGGCTCGAGCATATGGGCCTGTGGTCGGCGTTCGCGATCGGCCTGGCGCAGGCGCTCGCGCTGATCCCGGGTGCAAGCCGCGCGGGCGTCACGATGACCGCGGCCCGGCTGCTGGGGTTCGAGCGCCGGGACGCGGCCCGCTTCTCGATGCTGATGTCGATTCCGACGATCGTCGCGGCGGGCGCTTTCGCCGCCGGGGAACTCGTGGAGTCGGGCGATCCGGTGTTGCAAGCGAACGCCCTGCTGGCCGGCGGAATCGCCTTCGTCGCGGCGCTGATCGCCATCGCGGCGATGATGGGGTGGCTGAGACGGGCGACGTTCGCGCCCTTCGTGATCTACCGGGCGATCCTGGGCGGGGCCCTGCTCGGGATCGTTTACCTGTAGATCAGCGCCCGGCGGCGCGGCCGCCGCGGCGGTAGCGCGCGAGATAGCCGGGAGCGACCGCGTCCAGCGGGGTAGGGTCGAGGCCGAGGTCCGCGAGCCCGGGCGCATCGCCGGACGCGACGTTGTCGGACGCCAGCATCCGGATCTGGTCCCGGGTGAGCATCGGCGGAAAGGGCGAGAGTTCCATCAGCCCGGCCGGGAGCATGGCGAGGGCGCCGGGGACGGGCAACAGCAGCCGCCGCCTGCCGATATGCCGCAGCATCGTTTCCATCAGCTCCCTGAAGCTGAAGACCTCCGGGCCGCCGAATTCGTACGCCCGCCCGGAAATTCCGGTGTCCCCGGCGATACGCGCCACCCCCGAAGCGACATCGCCGACATAGACCGGCTGGAATCTGGTGTTGCCGCCGCCGATCAGCGGTATCGCCGGCGCCAGGCGCGCGATCCACGCGAAGCGATTGAGAAAGTCGTCCTCTATGCCGAAGACGATGCTGGGCCGGACCACGACCGCGGCGGGAAACGCTCCCCGCACCGCATCCTCGCCCGCCGCCTTGCTCCGCGCGTATGCCGCCGGAGAGTCGGGCGCGGCGCCGATGGCGGAGACGTGAACCAGGCGTTCGACGCCGGCCGCGGCGGCGGCTTGCGCGATCCGTCCCGCGCCCTCGGCATGGACCGCGTGGAAACGCTGCCGGCCCGCCTCGTAGAGCAGGCCGACGAGATTGATCACCGCATCGGCGCCTTCGACCGCGGCCGCCACCGAAGCGCCATCTCGGATATTGGCCGCCATCGGCGTGACCTGGCCGACATCGCCCATCGGCCTCAGGAACAGCGCGCGGTCCGGCCGCCTGACGGCGACGCGGACGCGATAGCCGCGGCGGGCAAGCTCGCCCACGGTGTAGCGGCCGACGAAGCCGGAACCGCCGAACACGGTTGCTGTGGGCGTAGACATCGCGCCCCCCTCGAACGGTCGGCTAATATCGGCTGGGGCCGGACCCGTCAACATCGGTGCGTCGTCGCCCGATCCGGCGGCGAAAGCGGTTGACAAGCCGGCGGCGGCTGGCGTACGGACGCGCGCAGCAGGCGTCCGGTCGCCGATCGGCCCAGGTGGCGGAATTGGTAGACGCGCAGGTTTCAGGTACCTGTGACCGCAAGGTCGTGGAAGTTCGAGTCTTCTCCTGGGCACCACCGGACCGCGCGCTTCCGGTTCCTCGGCGCCCGGACGCGGCGGCGAGGGTGTGCCTATGGCGATAGAGATGCACGAGGGCGACCTGCCCGCCGATCTCGAATTCGGCGACTCGGTCGCGATCGACACCGAGACCATGGGCCTCAACCCGGGCCGCGACCGTCTGTGCGTGGTCCAGCTGAGCGCGGGCGACGGCGACGCCCATCTGGTGCGGTTCCGCGACGGCGCCTACGAGGCGCCCGAACTTGCGGGGCTGCTGGCAGACCGCGCGGTCACCAAGATCTTCCATTTCGCCCGTTTCGACATCGCCGTCCTCGAGCGCTATCTCGGTGTCCGGGCGGCGCCGGTCTATTGCACCAAGATCGCGTCCAGAATCGCCCGCACCTACACCGACCGCCATTCGCTGAAGGATCTCGCGGCCGAGCTGATCGGTGTCGAGATCTCCAAGGCTCAGCAGTCTTCCGACTGGGGGGCGGAGACCCTGACGGACGCCCAGCGTGGATATGCGGCGGCGGATGTCCTCCACCTGCACACGATCCGGGACGCGCTGGACGCGATGCTGGAACGCGAAGGGCGGGAGGAGCTTGCCCGGCGCTGCTTCGAGTTCGTCGGGCACAGGGCCGCGCTCGACCTCGGCGGCTGGGGCGACGTGGACATCTTCGCCCATTGACGCCAGCGCCGCGGAAACCACCGGTCAGGCTGCACCGGACGCGGAAATCGACTAGGATGGCTTGTCGGACCGAGCCGCAGGCGGCTGCGGGCGAGAGTTTGCCGGAGTGCCGATGGCCGAGCTGAAGAAGTTCCGATCCGCCCGGTCGCAGGAGGCCGAGGACATCGCCGTCGCCCGCCGGGTGCTGGAGACCGAGTGCGCGGGGCTCGCCGCCCTCGCGCGCTCCGTCGACTCCGCCTTCGCGGAAGCGGTGGAGATAATCTCCCGCGTGCACGGAAGGGGCCGGGTGATCGTTACCGGCATGGGCAAGAGCGGGCATGTGGGGCGCAAGATAGCCGCCACCCTCGCCTCGACCGGCACGCCCGCGCAGTTCGTCCATCCGGCGGAGGCGAGCCACGGGGATCTCGGCATGATTACCGCCCGGGACGCGGTGCTCGCGATGTCCAACTCGGGCGAAACGCCGGAACTGTCCGATATCATCGCCTACACCAAACGACACGCGATTCCGCTCGTGGCGCTGACGGCGCGCGCGGAAAGCGCGCTTGCGGCCGCCGCGGACGTCCTGATCCCGCTGCCCGACACCGACGAGGCCTGTCCGCTCAACCTCGCGCCGACCACGTCGACGACGATGATGGTGGCGCTGGGCGACGCGCTGGCGGTGGCGCTGCTGGAGCGTGTCGGGTTCTCGCACGAGGATTTCAAGCTGCGCCACCCGGGCGGCCAGCTCGGCAAGCGGCTGATCAAGGTCGAGCGGCTGATGCACAAGGGCGACCGCGTCCCGCTCGCCCGCCGCGACATCGCGATGTCGGAAGCGCTCCTGATCATGACGTCGCACAGCTTCGGCTGCATCGGGCTGGTGGACGGCGAAGACCGGCTCGTCGGGGTCATCACCGACGGCGACCTCAGGCGCAACATGGGCGAACGGCTGCTCGAGATGTCGGCGGCGGACGTGATGACCGCGGGCCCGCGGACCATCCCGCCCGACGCGCTCGCCGATCAGGCGCTGCGGGTGATGAACGAGAACAGCATTACCAGCCTCTTCGTCGTTACCGACGACCGGCCCGTGGGCATTCTCCACATTCACGATTGCCTGCGCGCGGGAGTCGATTGAGGAAACCGGGCATGGCGACGATCGCCCCAACGCGGATCGAGAGCGGCTATTCCCGCTTCGTGGCGGTGATGAAGGTGGCGCTGCCGCTGGGCGCGGCGGTGGTGATCGCCCTCCTGTTTTCGTGGTCCCAGCTGTACCAGATGCCGGAACGGTTCGAGATCGGCGCCATGAAGTTGAGCGCTTCCGAAGCGGCGGGCGGCCACCGCATGATCAATGCCCGGTATTCCGGCACCGACCGGAACCGGAACCCCTATACCCTGGCGGCGGAATCGGTCGTGCAACAGAAATCGGACCCCGACAGGGTCATGCTCAACAGTCCCGAGGCGGATTTCACGACCGCAGCCGGCGCCTGGATCGCCGTTTCCGCCTCGGGCGGCAAGTTCGCCCGCGAGGCCCGACAGGTGGATCTCGAAGGCAATGTCAGCTTCTATCACGACTCCGGCTACCAGTTCCGGACCGACCGGGCGACGATCGATTTCGGCGAGGCCGTCGCCTGGAGCACGGCGCAGGTGACCGGCAGGGGGGCGTGGGCTAAAGTGGACGCGGCCGGTTTCCGCATCAGCCGCGACGAGGACCGGCTGGAGTTTGCGGGCCCCGCCCGTCTCGTCCTCTTCCCGGACGCGGAGGAACCGCAGCGGTGAACGCGCGCTTCGCCCCCCTTGTCCTGGTCGGCGTCCTCCTGGGCGCGCCGGATGCCGCGGCCCAGACCGGCGGCCTGCCGTTCCGGGACGGTTCCGGCAGCATAGAAATCGCCGTCGACGGCAGTGTCGAGTGGCAGCAGAAGAAGCGGGTTTTCGTCGCCCGCGGCAATGCCCGCGCCCGGCAGGGCGACGTTACCCTGCGGGCCGAGACGATCACCGCGCATTACCGGACCGGCGAGGACGGCGGAACCGAGATATGGCGCATCGACGCGGAAGGCGCCGTCCGCATCGCGGGTAACGATCAGGTCGCGACGGGGGGCAAGGGGACCTACGACGTGGACAAGCAACTGCTGGTGCTGACCGGCAAGCCGAAGTTCACGTCCGGCGCGGAACGGATCAGCGCATCGAGGAGCCTGGAATATTCGCAGGCCCTGAACCGGGCCGTAGCCCGGGGCAACGCGGTCGCGATGCGGGAGGACCGGACCATCAAGGCCGAAACGCTCACCGCGACCTTCGAACCGGGCGGGAAGGAAAGCGACAAGCTCAGGCGGCTGGTGGCGGTGGGCCGCGTCGTCTTCACGTCGCCGGACGAGGTGTTTCACGCCGACCGGGCGGATTTCGATGCCGTCGGCGAACGCCTCAAGCTCGAGGGTTCGGTGCGGATCTCCCAGGGCGGCAACGAACTCAGGGGCCAGTCGGCCGTGCTCAATTTGAAGACCGGAACCAGCCGGATGCTGGGCGGAGAGGGCGGTGTGCAGGGCGTGTTCGTTCCGCCTGCCCGGCCCGTGCCGGAGAACGATACCGGTCGAGAGGGGAAGACAGGGAATTGACCGAGAACACCGGCGGCGGACCCCGCCTGATCTCCTTTTCGAGCGGCCTGGAAGCCTTCTCGCTGAGTAAGCGGTTCCGGAAGCGTCCCGTGCTGCGCGATGTCAGTCTCAGGCTCGAGCGGGGCGAGGTCGTGGGCCTGCTCGGACCGAACGGAGCCGGAAAGACGACCTCGTTCTACATCCTCACCGGACTGATCCAGCCGGACACCGGCGCGGTCGCGCTCGACGGCCAGGACATCACCCGGCTTCCGATGTATCGCCGTGCGCGGATCGGTATCGGCTACCTGCCTCAGGAAGCCTCGATCTTCCGCGGCATGACGGTGGAGAACAATATACGCGCGGTGCTGGACGTGACCGAGCCGGCGGCGGAACTCCGGGAGAGCCGCCTCGATGCGCTGCTCGGCGAGTTCTCGATAACCCATCTCAGGCACACGCCCGCACCGGCGCTGTCGGGCGGCGAGCGCCGGCGGGTGGAAATCGCGCGGGCCCTCGCAAGCTCGCCGGGATACATCCTGCTCGACGAGCCCTTCGTCGGGATCGATCCGATCGCGGTGAACGACGTGCGTGCGCTCGTGGGCCATCTCAAGGATCGCGGCATCGGCGTGCTCATCACCGACCACAACGTCCGCGAGACGCTCGACATCGTCGACCGGGCCTACATCCTGAATGAAGGTCGCGTACTGATGGAGGGCGCGCCGTCCGAGATCGTCGCGAACGACGAGGTCCGGCGCGTCTATCTCGGCGAACGGTTCAGCCTCTGACGCAGGCGGCGCTTGCCGCGGGCGGCGGTTTCCCCGTTATGCACAGCTCCCCGCCGCGCGCGCCCCGTTGTTCTGTTGCGAACCGGCGACAAAGCATGCAGACTCTTTTTCAGGTCCGCGCGCGCTTGACTCGGCCGCGGACCGAACAATAGGTTCCGCGCCCGCGCAAATCCGGCGGGAAGCGGCGCCGGGGCGGCAGACCCGAAGGGAGCGCGTCCGGACGACGGGCGCGTAAGCGTTTGAAAATCGGACTCACCGGACGACACATGGACCTGGGCGAGCGGCTTCGCCGTCATGTCGAAGCCCGCCTCAACGACGGTGTCGCGAAGTATTTCGACCATGCGCTGGATTCGCACGTGGTCTTCGAGCCGGAGGGGCCGCTGGTAAGGGCGGACATCTCGGTCCATGTCGGCCGCGGGATCCAGGTGCAGGGGCACGGCGCGGCGGAGGACGCGCAGAACGCCTTCGACCTGGCGATGGAAAGGATCGCGAAGCGCCTGCGGCGCAACAAGCGCCGGTTGCGCGACCACCATCGCAAGTCGGGATCGGCGCGGCGCGAGGAGGCGCTCACCGCGCAGCACGTCATCCTGGCCGACCCCGGGGACCGGGCGGATGACGAGACCGACGGCGACAGCCCGCTGGTCATCGCCGAGACGGTTTCGGAAATCGAGTCGATGACCGTGGGCGAAGCCGTCATGCGGATCGATCTCGCGGCGCAGCCGGTGGTGGTCTTCCGCAACGCCGCCCATGGCGGGCTCAACGTGATCTATCGCCGCGCCGACGGCAATCTCGGCTGGCTCGACCCGGCGGGCGCGGACGGGACCGAATCCGGTCCGCGGAGAGGCTAGGATGGACATCGGCGACCTGCTGACCAGCGACGGGGTGGTCGACCGCCTGCCCGCTGCGAGCAAGAAACAGGTGATCCAGGAAATCTCCCGGCGGGCCGCCGAGATGACCGGCCTCGACGAGCGCGCGGTGTTCAGCGTCCTGCTGGAGCGCGAACGGCTGGGGACCACCGGGGTGGGCGAGGGAGTCGCGATTCCGCACGGCAAGATCGCCGATCTCGACGGGCTCTGCGGCCTGTTCGTCCGGCTCGACGGCGCCGTCGATTTCGACTCGATCGACGACCGGCCGGTCGACCTCGTGTTCCTCCTGCTGGCGCAGGAAGGGGCGAGCGCGGACCATCTGAAGGCCCTTGCCCGGGTCTCGCGGCTCATGCGCGACCCCGAGGTCCGCGACGGCCTGCGCTCCGCCGCCGACGCCGACGCGCTCTACGCGGTGCTCACCTCCGAGAACGGCGTTCGCGCCGCCTGACTTTCCGCGATCCTGCCGCGCGCGCCGTACCCGGCACCCCTCCCTCCGTCATGCCCGGACTTGTTCCATTGCTGTCCGGTTCAATTCCGGCCGACCGGGCGAACGGCCTGCGTAGCGGAGGGTTTCCGATGGATCGGCCGGCTCGGGCCGCGAATTTCGGCGCGCCGCCGTCTCCCCCATCACGTCATGCCCGGACTTGTTCCGGGCATCCACGTCTTGCGGCATCGCGGTGCCAGCCGGGAGCGGGCGAGGCGGCGGAGGGGCGTGGATGCCCGGAACAAGTCCGGGC
>JAPPIT010000224.1 GCA_028820505.1 Defluviicoccus sp. | reverse complement strand
CTCGACGACGCCGCGCGGGCCGCCGCGGTCGGGGGCGTCTGCCGCATCGACTGCGCCGGCGCCCGGGAGGAGGCGGCGACCGTCGCGCTCTTGCTGCGCGAAACGCTGGAGACGCCGGACAGGACGGCGGCCCTCGTCACGCCCGACCGCGGTCTCGCCCGCCGCGTCGCCGCCGAGCTCGAGCGCTGGGGCGTGGAGATCGACGACTCCGGCGGCGCCGCGCTGGCGCTCACCCCGCCCGGCGCGTTCCTTCTCCTGCTCGCCCGGGCGCTCGCCGACCGGTGGGCGCCGGTTCCGCTCCTGTCCCTCCTCAAGCACCCGCTTGCCGCCTGCGGCATGGAGACCGGGGCCTTCCGCGCCCGCGTCCGCGCGCTCGAACGCGCCGCGCTCCGAGGCCCCCGGCCCGAACCCGGCGCGGACGGGCTCAAGCGGGCGCTGCGCGGCGACCGCGATCTTGCCGAATGGTTCGACCGGGTCGCCGATGCGCTGGCGCCTCTCGACAGTCTCATGACCGGCCGCGGAAGGACGGGGGTCGCCGACCTCGCCGGGGCCCACATCGAGGCGGCCGAGCGGCTTGCCGCCGCCGAGCGCCTGTGGGCGGGCGAAGACGGCGCGACGGCGGCGGGCTTCATGGACGAGCTCCGGGGCGCCGCGCGGGGGCTCGCCCCGGTCGACGGGCGCCGCTGGCCCGACCTGCTGGAGACGCTGATGCGCGGCCGCGTCGTCCGGCCGCGCTACGGCCGCCATCCCCGGCTGCAGATCTGGGGCGCGCTGGAGGCGCGTCTCCAGGGCGCCGACCGGCTGGTCCTCGGCGGGCTTAACGAGGGCACGTGGCCGGCCCAGCCGCCGGGGGACCCGTGGATGAGCCGCCCGATGCGCGCCGCCTTCGGCCTGCCGTCGCACGAGCGCCGCATCGGGCTTTCGGCGCACGATTTCTCGCAGTTCTTCGCCGCCCCGGAGGTTTTCCTGACCCGCGCCGTCCGGGTCGCCGGCACGCCGACCGTCCCCTCGCGCTGGCTGCTCCGGCTCGACAACGCGCTCCGCGGAGAGGCGGCCGGGCTCGCCCGCGGCGCGGCGCGCTGGACCGGCTGGCAGGCGGCGCTCGATCGGCCGGAAGCGCAGGAGCAGATCCAGGCGCCGGCGCCGGTCCCGCCCGTCGCTGCCCGTCCGCGCCAACTGTCGGTCACGCAGGTCGAGACGCTGATCCGCGATCCCTACGCGATCTATGCGCGGCACGTGCTGGGGCTGAAGGCGCTGGATCCGATCGACGCCGATCCCGGGGGGGCCGAGCGCGGCCGGTTCGTCCACGACGCGCTCGATGCGTTTCTCCGCGCGTTCCCGGACGCGCTGCCGGAAGACGCTTACGGGAAGTTGATGGCGATCGGGGAGGCGGCGCTCGGCCGGATGAGCGAGCGTCCCGGCGTGCGGGCGTTCTGGTGGCCGCGCTTCGAACGCGTGGCCCGCTGGTTCGTCGAGCACGAGCGCGGACGCCGGGCCCGGATCGCGAAAACCGCGACCGAACTGACCGGCCGGATCGAATTCGAGGCCCCCGCCGGCCCCTTCATCCTGACCGCACGGGCCGACCGGATCGACGTGACGGTCGACGGCCGCGCCGAGATCGTCGACTACAAGACGGGCGCCGTTCCTTCCGGGAAAGACGTCGCGGCGGGCCTCGCGCCGCAATTGCCGCTCGAAGCGGCGATACTGGCCGCCGGCGGCTTCGAGGGGATCGATCCCGCGTCCGATCCCGGCCTCGTCTACTGGAGGCTTTCCGGCGGCGATCCTCCCGGCGAGGAGGCGCCGGTCGAGGCCGATCCGGCGGCCGTCCGCGACGGTCTCGAACGGCTGATCGGGCAATTCGACGATCCGGCGATCCCCTACATTCCCCAGCCGCACGCGGACCGCGCGCCGGCCTTCAGCGACTATGAGCATCTCGAGCGGCTCGCCGAATACGCCCCCGGCCGGGCCGCGAGGCGGCGGTGGTGAGCGTCCCCGCCGGCCAGATCGTCGCGTCGCGGCCGGCGGTCTCCGCCTGGGTCGATGCGTCCGCTGGGACCGGCAAGACCAAGGTGCTCGCCGACCGGGTGCTGCGGCTCCTGCTCGCCGGCACGCCGCCCGAACGGATTCTCGCGCTTACCTTCACCCGGGCGGCGGCGGCCGAGATGGCGAACCGCATATTCGACGCCCTCGGGACCTGGTCGGCGATGCCCGGCGACGCGCTCCAAAGCACGCTCGCCGCGCTTCTGGAGGGGCCGCCCGACGCCGATATCGTAGCCCGGGCGCGCGCGCTGTTCCTCCAGGTGCTCGACGCGCCCGGCGGGATGAAGATCCAGACCATCCACGCCTTCTGCCAGTCCGTGCTCGGCCGCTTCCCGCTCGAAGCCCGCATCGATCCGCATTTCAGCGTCATGGACGATCGCACCGAGGGGGAGACCCTGCGCCGCGCCCGCGACGCCGTGATCGCCGAGGCGGGGCGCGATCCCGACTCCCCGCTCGCCCGGGCGTTCGTCACCGTCGCCGCGCGGGGCGGGGAGAGCGTATTCGACGGGCTGATGGCCGCGCTTGCGAGCGGGCGCGACAAGGTGGCGGTCCTGGCCGAGCGGGCGTTTCCGAACGTCGAGGCGGCGACCCACCGTCACTTCGGCCTCGATCCGGGAGAGACCGGGGAAACGATCCTCGCCGCCGCCAGCGCGGAGGGCGCCTTCGACCGCGAAGGGCTGGAGCGGGTGGCGGACGCGCTGTGCCGGGGGCTGAAAACCGACGCCGAGGCCGGAAGGGCGATCGCCGCCTGGCTCGAACTCTCCCGCCCGACGCCCGATTCCTTCGCCGATTACGCGCGGGCTTTCCTGACGCAGAAGGGGGATATCCGAAAAAACCTCCCCACGAAGACCGTGGCGGCGTTCGGGCCCGAGGCCGTCGAAGCCTGGCAGGCGGAGGCTGGGCGCGTCCGGGCGGTCCGCGAGCGCCTGCTTGCCGCGGCGACCGCCGCCGAGAGCGCGGCGCTCGCCCGGATCGGCGCGGCGCTGCTTTCCGCCTACCGGGACGAGAAGGCGCGCCAGGGCCGGCTCGACTACGACGACCTGATCGCGGGCGTGCAAAGGCTGGTCGAGGACGAGACTGCCGCGCTCTGGGTGCTCTACAAGCTCGACGGCGGGATCGACCACGTGCTGATCGACGAGGCGCAGGACACCAACCCCCGGCAATGGGCGGTCGTCCGCGCGCTGGCCGCCGATTTCTTCGCCGGCGAGGGCGCCCGGGACGCCGCGCGCACCGTCTTCGCCGTGGGCGACCCGAAGCAGTCGATCTACAGCTTCCAGGGCGTCGAGGCGGGCGCGTTTTCCGCCACGCGCGAGGCGTTCCGCGCCCGCGTCGAGGAGTCCGGCGCTGCCTGGGAGGGCGTCGAGCTCGGCCATTCCTTCCGTTCGACCGGGGCGGTGCTCCGCGCCGTGGACGCCGTGTTCGCCGACGGCGACACGAGGCGCGGGCTGGGCGACAGGCCGGTGGCCCACGCGGTCGGCAGGACGGGGCAGGCCGGGCTGGTGATGCTGTGGCCGCCGGTCCGGCCGCACGAGTCCGAGGATGCCGATCCCTGGCAGCCGGTCGCCAAACCGTTCACCCACCAGACCGCCGCCTACCGCCTCGCCGAGGCGATCGCGGAGACGATAGGCGGCTGGATCTCGTCGGGCGAGAGGCTCGGGAGCCGGGACCGGGCGATGACCGCGAGCGACATCATGGTGCTGGTCCGTCACCGGAGCGAGTTCGTCGATCACCTCGTCCGCGCGCTGAAGCAGCGATCCGTCGGCGTCGCCGGGATCGACCGGCTGGTGCTGTCGACCCAGCTCGCCGTGATGGACCTGCTGGCGCTCGCCGAGGCGGCGCTGACGATCGAGGACGATCTCACCGTCGCCGCCGTCCTCAAGGGACCCCTGGCCGGGCTCGACGAGGCGGCGCTGTTCGACCTCGCGCACGGGCGCGGCGAGACGAGCCTTGCCGCCGCGCTCGCCCGGCGCCGCGGCGATGCGCGCTGCGCGCGCGCGCGGAAGGTGCTCGAAGACGTGCTCGCGATGGCGGATTTCGTCCCGCCCTACGAGTTCTTCAGCCGCATCCTCGGTCCCATGGGCGGGCGCGAGAGGATCGTCGCCCGTCTCGGCCCCGACGCCGAGGACCCCATCGACGAGTTCCTTGCGCTCGCCCTCGATTACGAGCGCGAGCACACGCCGTCGCTGCAGGGCTTCGTTTCCTGGTTCCGCGGCGCCCGGGCCGAGGTCAAGCGCGATCTCGAACAGTCCGCGCGGGACGAGGTCAGGGTGCTGACGGTGCACGGGGCCAAGGGGCTGCAGGCGCCGGTGGTCATCCTCGCCGACAGGATGCAGGCGCCGACCGAGCGGGAGCCCGTTCTGTGGTCGGAGACCGAGCCCCCGATACTGGTCTGGAAGCGTCGGCAGGACGCGCGCGACGCGGTCTCCGCCGCCCTCGCCGCGGCGGAGCGCGAGCGGGGCGAGGAGGAATACCGCCGGCTGCTCTATGTCGCGATGACCCGAGCCGAGGACCGGCTCTACGTCGCCGGTTACACAAGCCGGAAATCCGTGCCGGACGATTGCTGGTACGCGATGGTCGAGCGCGCCCTGGAACCGATAGCGGACTCCCGCGAGACGACGCTCGAAGCACCGGAAGAGGGTGTGGACGTGACGGGGACGGGGCTGGTCCTCGAAGAGCCCCAGACCGAACCGCCGGACCGGGCGCACGAAGCGGACCGGGAGGCGCCGGCGGCGGAGCCTCTTCCCGCCTGGGCGCGTCGCCCGGCCCCAGCGGAACCGCCCGTACGGCCGGCCCGCGGCCCGTCCCGCCTCGACGAGGACGGCACGCCGGTCCGTTCGCCCGGCGGGGAGCGCGTCTTCCGCCGCGGGCGGATCGTGCACGACATCCTGCGGCGCATCCCCGCGCCGCCGCCCGGCGACCTGCGGCCGGCCGTCGAAGCCCATCTCGCCCGACCGGTGCTGGCGCTCCCCGCCGGCGAGCGGCGGGAGATCGCCGACGAGGTCGCGGCGCTGCTCGCGGATCCCGCCGTCGCCGCCCTCTTCGCGCCGGGATCGATGGCGGAGGTCCCCGTCGTCGGCCGTATCGGCGGGCAGGCCTATTCCGGGTGGATCGACCGTCTTGCCGTCGAAGAGGATGCGGTGCGCCTGGTCGAGTTCAAGACCGACCGCGATCCCCCCGCGGCTCCGGAAGCGATCCGGCCCCAATACCTGCGCCAGATCGCCGCGTACCGGGCCCTTCTCGCGGAGATCTACCCCGGCAGGCGGATCGAATGCACCCTGGTCTGGACCGTCGGCCCGGTGGCGATGGCGGTCCCCGACGGACTTCTCCACAGCGCCCTGTCTTGACCGCTCCACCGGCGCCGCTTACTTAAGGAGAAGCGGGAAATCCGGCGTAGTGGGGAGTTTTCGATGGCGACCAAGGCGGTTTCAGACGATTCTTTCGACACCGAAGTCCTCCAGGCAGAGGGACCGGTGGTGGTCGATTTCTGGGCCGAATGGTGCGGCCCGTGCAAGCAGATCGGGCCCTATCTCGAGGAGATTTCGGACGAGATGGGCGAAGAGCTCACGGTCGCCAAGATCAACATCGACGACAACCCGATGACCCCGTCGAAATTCGGCGTGCGCGGCATCCCGACCCTGATGATCTTCAAGGAGGGTGAGCTCGCCGCGACCAAGGTGGGCGCCCTGCCCAAGTCCAAGATCGTCGAATGGATCCGCTCCGCCCTCTGAGGCGGACGGCGCGGCGGGTCAGCCGTTCGCCGGTGTGAGCACGAACATCCGGTCGCAATAGGGGCATTCGACCCGCCCGCCGTTGGCGAGGCTGAGAAACACCTTCGGGTGGCCCAGCGGACCGCCACCGTCGCAGGCGATCTCGACGGTCTCGACCTCGACGATCTCCGGGGGTTCGATCGGCTCTGACATGGGCTGACGCGTCCCTTGGCGAGAGGCGCCGGATGATAGCCCAACCGCGCCCGCGATCAACGGCCAGGGGCGCGGTTGCCCGTCAGCCCCGGAGCCGGGCCGATGCGATGGCCGCGCCCTCGGACAGCGCCTTGAGCTTGGCCCACATGATGCTGCGATGGACCCGCCCGGCGAGGGGGCTCTGGCAGAATCCGCAATCGGTCCCGGCCATCACGTTCTCCTCGCCGACGAGGTCGGCATAGCGCAGCAGGCGTTCGGCGACCAGCTCCGGATGCTCGACCACGTTCGTCGAGTGAGCGATCAGGCCCGGCATCAGCCGCCTTCCCGGGGCGGGCTTCGCCGTCTTCCAGACCTGCCATTCGTGCTCGTGGCGCGGGTTGGCCGCCTCGAAGGCGTAGGTGCCGGCGTTCACCTTGAGCACGATGTCGACGATGTCCTTCATCGGCACGTCGAACATGTGCGGGCCGTTCCAGCTCCCCCAGCAGATGTGATAGCGGGTGCGGTCCGGCGGCAGCCCTTCCAGCGCGCGGTTGAGCGCGGCGATCCGGAGTTCCGCCCAGTCGCGGTATTCCGCGAGCGTCATCGGCGGCACCAGCCTCTCGTACATGTAGGGCAGGAAGGCGTCGTCGACCTGCAGATGGAGCCCGGCATCGACGATGGCCGCGTATTCCTCGTGCAGCGCGTCGGCGAGCGCGAACAGGAGGCTCTCCTCGTCGCCGTAATGGTCGTCCCGCGCATTGGGGAGCGCGCTCGCCGGCGCCACCACCGGCAGGAAGCCCTCGACGCCGCCCGTCGCCGCCAGGGCCGATTTCAGGTTCGCGATGTCGCGCCGGAGCTCCGCGTGGCCGCCATAGGAGATCGGACCCGTCACCACCGGGCGCATCGGCGCGAGCGCGTTGGCCAGCACCCTTCCGTCGTATTCGCCGTAGAACTCGGGGAACGCCTCGCGGTCGCGCCCGCCGATGGGATGGCTCATCGGGTCGGCGGCTTCTTCCGGAGTCATCGGCTGGCGTTCGACGCCGTTCAGGCGGTTCTGGACGTAGAACGCCCAGTTGATCGACTTGCCGTACTCGCCGTCGCTCACGATGTCGATCCCGGCCTCGGCCTGCAGCCGCACCGCCTCGGCGACGGATTCGGTCAGACAGGCGTCGAAGGCGTCCGGGTCGTAGGATTCGCCCCGCTGCTCCTTTTCCAGGAACGCGATCAGCGCCGGCGGCCTCACCAGGCTCCCGATATGGCTTACCGGGATGTGCCCTTCCTCTGTCGCCATCCTTGCCTCCTTCGGTCCCGCCAGCGGTTCCGGAGTCTAGCCGAACGACGCACATCCCGCCCCAAATTGCTTCCCGGTCCGCTTCCCGCTATGGTCCCCGGTCTCCAGGGATAAGCCGCGTCGCGCCCGTAGCTCAGTGGATAGAGCGCTGGCCTCCGAAGCCAGAAGTCGCACGTTCGAATCGTGCCGGGCGCGCCAGCCCCCTTCCCATTCCCCTCGCTTGTCGCCTAATATCGGATCGACCAAGGGTCCAAAAGGGGAGGGAGAGGATGCTCTCAATGAACAGGCGCGGGCTGCTGGCCGGCGCCGCCGCGCTCGGTGCAGCCGCGATGATCGCCGCCACGCCGGCCAAGGCCGCCGATCCGATCAAGATCGGCTTCTCGATGGGTCTCACCGGCGGGCTCGCCGCCGCCGGCAAGGCGGCCGTGATCGCGATGCAGATCTGGGCGGACGACACCAACGCCGCCGGCGGTCTGCTCGGCCGCAAGGTCGAGTTGGTCTACTACGACGACCAGAGCAACCCGGCGACGGTGCCCGGCATCTACACCAAGCTGCTCGACGTCGACAAGGTCGACCTCGTGGTGTCCGGCTACGGCACCAACCTGATCGCGCCGGCGATGCCGATCATGGTGCAGCGCAACCTGACCTTCGTCGCCCTGTTCGGGCTGGCGGTGAACGACAAGTTCAACTACGACCGCTACTTCCAGATCCTGCCGGCCGGTCCCGAGCCGGTGACCGACTGGTCGCGCGGCTTCTTCGAGTTGGCGAAGGCGCAGAAACCCACGCCCAAGACGATCGCGCTGGTCGGCGCCGATGCCGAGTTCGCGCAGAACGCGATCCGGGGCGCGCGCACCCACGCCAAGAATTACGGGCTCAAGATCGTCTATGACGGCAGCTACCCGCCGAGGACCGCCGATTACTCGCCGATCGTCCGCGCCATCCAGGCACGCAACCCGGACGTCGTCTATGTCGCCTCCTACCCGCCGGACTCGGTCGGCATGGTGAAGGCCGCGACCGAAATCGGGCTGAAGACCAAGCTGTTCGGCGGCGGCATGGTCGGGCTGCAATACACCAGCATCATGCAATCGCTCGGCCCCAAGCTCAACGGCATCGTCAATTACGATTTCTGGGTGCCGGAGCCCACCCTCAAGTTCGAAGGGGTCGAGGCGTTCCTCAAGAAGTACCAGGCCGCGGCCAAGGGCAAGGGCATCGACCAACTCGGCTACTACCTGCCGCCCTACGCGCATGCCTATATCGATGTCCTCGGCCAGGCGGTGAAGGCGACCAACAGCCTCGACCACGGCAAGCTCGCCGAGTACATGCGCAAGACCACCTTCAAAACTGTGGTCGGCAATGTGAAGTTCGCCCCGAACGGCGAATGGGCCAAGACCCGGACGCTGATGGTCCAGTACCAGGACATCAAGGACAACAAGATCGAGACTTTCACCAAGGCGGGGACCCGGGTGGTCCTCTATCCCAAGGACTGGATTTCGGGTGAGCTCCGCTACCCCTATACCGAAGCCAGGTAAGCCGAACGGCCCCCGGGGGGGGGGGCCCCCCCCCCCCCCCCCCCGCCCCCCGGGGGGGGGGGGGGGGGGGGCGCCCCCCCGGGGCGCGGGGGGGGGGGCGGGGCGGGGGGGCGCCCCCCCCCCCCCCCCCCCCCCCGGGGCCCGCCCGCCCACTACTGCATGCGCTGTCCGCTGGGCAAGACGTTTCCCGGCTG
>JAPPIT010000132.1:22144-59562 GCA_028820505.1 Defluviicoccus sp. | reverse complement strand
TCGCGCGGCGCGACGCGCTGCTGGAGAAGGCGAAGACGAAACTCCCCTACCTCGAACCGGTGACGAAGCTTGGCCTCTCCCACAAGCTCTGGCGGCGCGATGCCGACCGCGCCATCGAGGCGGGGCGGAAGCTCCTCGACGACCCGCGCCACGCGCCCCAACTCGACGCGCTCGGCGGCCGGGAGAGGATCGAGGCCGGCGTGCGCCGCCTCGAACGGGCGCGCCGGATCGACGGCCTGCCGGCGCGCATGGCGGCCGGAATGGAGGAGGTCAGGGACCGGGAGCGCGAGACCGGCCGGCACCGCTTCTTCCTGCCCGAGCACCAAAAGCTCTGCGTCTCGATGTCCGTCAACGCCTGGGACTTGAGGACCTCCGGCGCGTCGGGCTTGATCCGCGACGAGCTCAACATGCGCGAGGAGATGACCCGGCAGGCCGAACGGCTCGACCGGGTGACCGAGACGCTCAAGGAGAGCCTGGAGAAGCGCGCGGCGGCGGAGAAGAGCGAGGTGCCCTTCGTCCGCCAGGAGGACTACCGGAACTGGGTCAATCCCGCCCGGCGCGCGGTGAACGAGGCCGAGGCGATGCTCCGGGACCGGGATTACCAGGTGCAATTCGAGAACAGGCCCGGCCTCAAGGATACCCTCCGGGACCTCGCCGACAGGGTCGACCGGCCGATCCGCCAGGAACGCGCCCAGTGGGAGGAAGTACAGAACCAGAGATTCCAGGCGGAGGAGCAGCAGCGGAGCCAGACCAGGGGCCGGGGAATGTCGATGTGACCGCCGACCGGGTCACATCGCGCCTCAAATCGGCTCGATCTCCGTCGCCTGGAGGCCGCGCGGAACCTCCTCCGCCCAGACGCTGACCCGCTGCCCGGGCACGAGGTCGTCGAGACCCGACCGGAACAGCGCGCTCCGGGGGACATACACCTCGCGCCCGCCCCCGTCCGGGACGACGAACCCGTACCCCTTCCCGGCATCGTAGAACTTGACCGTGCCCGGGATCGACACCGTCGCCTCGTCCGGCCCGCCGTCCCGCCATGCCGGATCGGGGAGCGCGTGTGGCTGTCGGTCCTCCGCCGCGGCGTCCCGATCGGGAGGGTCGTCGACGGCGAGAATCCGCGTGACCTGCGGACCCCGCTCGGTCTCCGCCACCTCGCAGGTTACCGTCGCGCCTTGGGGCAGGAATTCCCGGCCGGAAGCCTGAACCGCCGTCAGGTGGCAGAACACGTCGCCCGAGCCGTCCCCGCGCTCAAGAAACCCGTAGCCCTTGCTCGGCAGGAACCATTTGACGCGCGTCCTGACCGGGCCCGTCCCGGTCGGCGCGGCGGGTCGGGGTAGGTCACGGTCGCTCTCCATTCCGCGGTCGCCCGGCACCGGGATCGGGGATGACGTCGAGAAATCGACGGCGAGGATGCGTGCGACCTGCGGACCCCTGTCGCCCTGCATCGCCTCGCAGGTCACCGTCGCACCGTCGAGCAGCGTCGCCAGGCCCACCCGCTCGAGCGCCGAGGCATGGCAGAAGATATCGGGCAGGCCGCCGCCGGGCGTCAGGAATCCGTACCCCTTCGCCGCGTCGTACCAGTCGACGGTCGCCACCACGCGCGCGGCCGGGACCGTGGCGGAATTGGGGGCCGTCATGCGGGCGGAAATCGCATCGTCGTTGTCGATGGGGAATTCGCCGCCCGTCGGAGTCGCGAGCCCGGCCCTCCTCAGCTCTCGACGATCCGCCACGACCCGTCCGGCTGGCGGCAGGCGCGGCCGTAACCCTCCTCCGTCCTGCCGCCGACGGTGATCGTCTGCCGGTACTCCCGGCAATACCGTCCGGCTTCGGTCCTGTAGGTGCGGGTCGGCGTGACCGTCCCTTGGTTTCCCGAATCCGGATTGCGCCATTCGCTCGCCGCGCCGGTCCTGTTCTTCTCCAGCGCGCCCTGGGTCGAGCGCCGCATCGCCAGACGGTCGGCGCGGTCGAGCGACTTGCCGACCTCGCTCCCGAGCGCGGCGCCGGCCATGGTCCCCACCGCCACGGCGAAGAGCTTGCCCGGACCCTTGCCGACATGGGCGCCCGCGAGCGCACCGAGACCCGCGCCGATCACCGTGCCCGCCTTCTCCTTCTCGCCCCCGCTGCAAGCTGCAACCGCAAGCGCGGCCACCGCGACGATCATGGTCTTCCCTGCGTTCATCCTGCGTCCCTCCCGTTGGCCCGTTCGGCGGTCCGCCGATCCATCGAGTCCTATATCGTCCGTTTGCGTCGATGCCAAGGCGCATGTCGTCGTCGCCATTCCGGCGCTTGAAACGTCGGGCTTGCTGCGGCCCGGTCGTGGCTTCGATCGCGCCAAGCGATCATGATCGCCAGCCTTCGCACGATGGTCTTGTGTTCACGGCGAGCATGGCAGCGCAGTTCGTTGATCGCATGGCCATCGCACTGGCTGAATTCGGATATCACGTCTCGGTATTTCGTGGAAACTGCATGGTGCAGCCTGCTCCTCTCATAGTACTTCAGGCTCATCATCAGCCCGTAGACGTAGAGGAGTATGAGGAACATCGATAGAGCCCACTGTTGGTGCGAAGTAACGCCCGTAGCGAACAAGCCGAGAACAGCTGCCGAGACGACAACCGCGATGTTCGTCGATAATGAACGCAAGGACTCATGGTGCCGCACATGGCGGATTTGCTCTTCGTACATCCGTACCCAGATTTCCAAGTTCAAACCGGTTTTGTCCATGTTGGATCGACTCCTCTGTAACGCGGATCGGAGCATTATAATCAATACAGGGTGCCATGTCGGGTGAGCGCCAGCTCCTGGCTGGTGGATATGGACGCGCCGCCAATAGCATCCGGGGGAGGCCCGCGCTCAGGTACCAAGCCACGATCCCCTTACCGATGACCGGGGCCGGTACGCAAGCGGAGGCACTTTGCGTCGAATGGGCGCGGTGATATGAAAGCGACGGATCGCGGTCCGGTAGCTCAGCCATTCGATCTACCGTCTGGCCACGAAGTCACGGTCGCGTTGCTGCCGGTACGCCGTGGCCGGGTGAGACGCGAACGTGTTTGCGAGCCAAGAGAATGCGATGCCCAGGACACAACTCGACCTTGATAGACCGTCTTCGTGGCCGGCGGCGTTGACCAACTATCTCGATGAACACCACGACGTGTTTCGAGCATGGGAAGCCAAGACGGGACAGGCTTCCGCTCCGTTGTTCGACGCAGCTATGTATGGCCTGAGGGATGTCTTGCGGGCATACGAAATCCGGGGATGGCATTGTACGCATCTAACGGATGCCGAGGCGGACGAGCTGTTGCGAGACGGGATGCACCTTCCAAATGTGGAGACGTTGGCACGTCGTATCGACCTTCTCGCAAAGACCGGCTCGATCAAACCTCAAATCGCACTGCGTCTAAAATCGGAAAATTGGGCTGACCAAGAAAATCGGGTCGGAAAGGTTTGGTTCTCCTTTTTCCCCCCAAGGAGGACGGATGAGTGCGGGATCGGTCCGTTCTTCCGGCACTGGGGAGGTGAGGCTCTGTACCGATGCCACCAAGAGGATCCAGTCATCTCGTCCATCCTGAGGCGCATTGGCACGCCACGCCTTGTCGAAGTTGACGTTCCGATCGCATCGCTCGGTAGATACCCCGATTGCTCCATCTACCGGCGATATTTGGTCAGCCGTGGATATCGTTCAAACGAGCCAACGGACTTTCAGGGCTACAGCAAGCACCCTCTGCTGGCTGAGAACGTGAGGCGCGTCATCTCCTATCCTGAGCGAGACTTCTATTGCCTGACGAATTGTTCCGAGTGGCGGACTTACGCGTTGGAGCAGGAAAGGAGGAATAGAGGCGACATCGCACCCACCTGAAGCTTCGCCGCGCAGGAGCACGCCATTGCCAAGCCGACCTCGACTGCCCATACCGTCCAACGATTCACATCTTCGAACTGCGCCAGCAAGTGCCCATTTTTGCTTTCGCGACAGGGCCGGTGCCGCGCGGGGGTGGGAGCTACAGTGACTCAAGAAAACGAAGGAACATCAGGATCCGGCTACTCCACCGGATTGCCGAGAAGTTCCCGGGAACGACTTATCTCGTTTGGAGGGTGGTGGATCGTCGACTTATCTTGATGCCGGCTTCGCTCAATCGGTCGGGCGTCATTCGGGAACGGTTGACACGATTCAGGCGTTGGGTCTCTTCCACGGTCAAGAGCACCAGTCGGTAATGTCGTACGACAAACTCGATGAGTTCCCGATCGGAGGCACCTCGATCGAGAACTCCAATGGCCTGGCGGGTCAGGTCTCTAAGGGGCGCGACGTGCTCGATCAAGACTCGCTCGCCCCGTTCATAAGCGGAGAGCGCCGCCACGGAAAATTCCGCGTCGGGGTACTGGCGCAATTTGTTGATATGGGTGAGCCGCGGGTAGTTGAGCCGTTGGCCCAGGATGTCCAGGATGCGCTCTGCACTATGAATAGCCCCGCCGTTGTCGGTGAATCCTGACACCAGCATTTCGTTTCGGAGTATGGCGGCCTTCCTGAACATGGGGACCAAATTTTCGGGAACGTATTTCATTTTAAGCCTGTCTCGTGTGGATACGGAATCACGCCGGATAGGTACTCCGTTGTGGGGGCAACATCATCTGGCAGCAGCCGTCATAAGTCCATCAGCATCGCCATCGCATGACCGGCTGCCGCCGCAGCGAAGTATTCAATCTGCGCTGGCGGAATATCGGCGTGGATGCGTTGAACCTCGAAGACTCGAAAACCGGCCCGCGCGCGGAGCCGCTCGGCGAGGCCGCGCGTGCCGTCATCGACGCGCTGCCCGGTCGCCGGAAGCCAGCGGCCGGATCGGGGAGCTTCGACGGCTGCTGGCGCGCGGTCTGCACGGATGCCGGACTCGGCAGGCTCCGTTTGCACGACCTGCGCCATACCGCAGCGAGCCAAGCCGTCATGGCGGGCGAAAACCTGCCGCAAGTCGGCAGGCTGCTGGGTCACAAGCGGCACCGGACCACCGCCGGTTATGCCCACCTTGCCGACGGCCATTTGGTCGAGGCGGCGGAGAAGGTCGGGACGCTCATCGCCGAGGCGATGCTCCTCCCACGCGGGCGGACATCGTCCTACCTGCCTCCTCGGCTGGACCGGGACGACTGGCTTTGACCGCGATCCCTTGTCAGTCCCGGAAACCGTTGACCTTGGGCCGAATCAGCGCAAAGTTGTTGCCCTACCGCGCTAGCCGCGGTCATGTTGTTCGGGATCAAAAGGCCAAAGGCCGATAGAGGTTGTGCATGAAACGAAATATGGACCTTGTCCGTGAAATCCTCTTGCAGATCGAAGCGACAGAGCCCGGAAAGGCAATCAAGCTCGATACTCCCGGCAACGGAGAGGAGCAAACCGGGCTGCATGTAGAACTCATGATCGAACATGGGCTGATCGAAGGGAAAGCCGTTCCAAGCGGTGACGGACCAGCCCACAGGATTCTGACATACAGGATCGAGAGAATGACATGGGAAGGTCATGATTTTCTGGATGCTGCCCGAAAAGAATCCATTTGGAAGAAGGCAAAGGAGAAGTGCCTTGAAGCAACGGGCGGCCTCGCTTTCGATGCGCTAAAGGCGTGTTTGGTTGAACTTGGAAAGCAGGCTGTCGGCCAGCCCTAAGTGGAGTACACTCAGGACCCACATTCGCTCTGATCTTGAAAAAACTTGCACTACCGAATCGGTAATTCATAGTGCCAGCTTGGATTCTGGAAGCTGACAATTATAACCCTTGACCAGAAGTCAAATCGCTGCTCCCGGACAAAGGACAATTTATCCTCTGAAAGAAACGTCATCGGCATATGGCAAACATGATCTACCAAGATCAACCACCAGCTCTTGTACTTTCCAACCTTACCTTGTTTGCGAACGTTCCTCGATTTATCGAGAATTCTGTTCCGGATACTTACAATCAATTCCTCGGGCAAGCCTATTCCATAGCCGTCCGAGACGTTCTGCAAGATGAACTTCGCGGGCTTATAGTTGAACTCTGCGAGATCGAGACAGATACCGCAATCCAGACAGAGATGCGGAAATCCCAAAGGTAGGGGCTCTCCGGCATGCTTGTCGTAATCGAAATACTTGGAGTGAATACCGGAAACGGTTGACTCATCGTAAAACCGCAATAGTGGTGTCAACGCCTCCGAAATCTGACGAGTGACGTTCTTGCGGACTGGCAGCGGTTTAGAAAAATCATACTCGCAGTCAATTACCCAACTACATCCGTCGTTTCCGGGCGGTCTAAGCTGATCGATGATTTTCCTTATGTAGTCTTCGAGCGGTTTCCGTGCTTCTTCTTCCCCTATTGACTGCTTATCGTTCCCGACGATTATTCTTTGATTCAGCCGGGTCACTTCAACTGCGCAGCCATCGACGACGAAGTCAGGCGGATCGTTGCAAGGCCGTCGAATGTCACTGTAACCTTGCTGCTGCAACCAGTCCTGTGCACAAAGTTCGTCTTCGTTTTCCTTTCGCTTGGCCATATGAAGATCAGTCCCCACACCCTTGTCCGCCGACTTCATCGAGTATCGCGCCGCGAGGCCGAAGCGCTCCGCCGTCGCTTCGACTTGCCCCGCGCCGCGAGTTCAAGCGGAGTTTGCATCTTCTCATACAGCATGAACAGATGCTCGACGCGCTCGCGCTCCGACGCGAATCCGCTGCGCCTGTAGAGTCGGTCCACCGCGCGATCGAGCGCCCGATGTGCCCGCCGCAGGTTCGGCGGCATCAGGTCGGGATCGTAGAGATCGGCGAGCGTCGCTTCCCGATGAGCGGCGCGGGCGTCGAGGACGGCCTGAGCCAGCGGTTCCAGTCTCGACAGATCCGAGCCCGTGGGCGGCAGCGGGAAGGTGTTGTAGACGAGGCCGATGGAGTAGCGGTAGTCGCTCTTGAGCCGTCCGCCGATATGGCGCAGCCACGCCATGTGCATCGCCGAGGTCAGCAGGGCGAATTCCGCCAGCGTGGCGTTCTCCAGTAGCCGCACAAGGTTGCTCGGAATCGTTGGCGGCTCCAGCCAGCCGATGGGCGCGTATTCGCGGCGCTCCGAACTGACTTCGGGAATCACCAGAAACGGCGCGGTGGGGATGACGTTGACGTGGTAGAGGGTCGGTGTCGCCGCTAGCTTCCGTGTCGGCGCGCTCTTGCTCGCCTCGCGGTAGGCCCGGACGGCGACGACTCGCTCCCGCACATGGGGCAGCCGCGCCAGCACTTCGGGGGGAGTATCGTGCAGCGCCAGGATCCAACGCTCACCCCCTTGCAGGTATTCGCGCGCGCCGATGAACGGTCGGAGCCAGGGTGCGGCTTCCGGCTCCGCATCCAGAAACGCGTCGCGTTCCGCTGGGTCGAAGATGTAGTTGCCGCCGTCGATGGGCTTGGACCCAATGATGAGCCTCCTCATTCCATTAATCGGTGCGCTTTGTTCCCGCACCACCAGACGCGGGTCGGACAAACCGCCCGCATCGAACAGGTACGGCGACAGTGCCGCGTGTCGGCTTTCCTCCGGATCGCCGTTGAAGTCGGGATAGCCGAACAGCCGCTTCTCCGCCCGCGCGGCCTTGCGCCGATCGAGGCCGAGAATGACGACATGCACATGCGCCTTGCCGCGCGCGTCCGATCCCCATGCGAAGGTCCGGTGCGCGAAGGCAATCTCCAGCTTGCAGCGCCCGAACAGGACCGGCCATAGCTGTGCGACCTGCTCGCCCTGCGTGATCGAGTTGGTCGCGACGAAGCCGATCCGCGCATCGCCGGCCTTCACATACTCCCCCGCCTTGATGAACCACGCGGCGACGTAGTCGAGCGTCCCGCCGCCCTTACCGAGCGCGGCGATCCCGCGTACCTGCGCGCGCTGGTCCACCGTCTGGTACTTCGCGCCCACGAAGGGCGGATTGCCGAAGACGAAAGAGCAATTCCCCGACGGCAGCAGTTCGGTCCAATCCGTTTCCAGCGCGTCGCCGTGGACGATGTGCGGCGACTTCTCGAGCGGGATGCGAACGAAGGTCTGGCCGAACTCAAGGCTCAGCCGGTTGTTCATGATGTGGTCCATCATCCACAGCGCGGTTTCTGCGATCCGGGCCGGGAACTCGCCAAGCTCGATCCCGTAGAACTGGTCCACATCGATGCAGGACAGCTGGTCCGATGGAAGGTCGGAGCCGCCCGTCATGCGCTCCAGGCGAACGAGAAACTCCGAGTGCACTTCCTTCAACACTTCTATTTCGAGCGCCCGAAGCTCCCGGTAGGCGACGATCAGAAAGTTGCCGCAGCCACAGGCCGGGTCGAAGAAGGTCATGCTGCCGAGCTTCGCCTGAAACCGTCGAAGTTCGGCCAGACGCCGGCTGTCCCGGCGAGCCCTCAATCGCTCGAACTCGGCGCGGAGGTCGTCCATGAACAACGGCTCGATCACCTTGAGGATGTTCTTCTCGGTCGTGTAGTGCGCCCCCTGGGCGCGGCGCTCCACGGGATCCATCACCGACTGGAACAGCGCGCCGAAGATCGCGGGCGAGATGTTCGACCAGTCGAAGCGGCAAGCGTCGAGAAGCGCAACGCGCATCGCGGCGTCGAACGAGAAGGTCCTCAGGTGCCCCCTGAACAGATCGCCGTTGACGTAGGGGAACCGGGCGAGGTCCTCGTCGAGCGTTGCGGGGCGCTCGCCCTCCGGCGTATCGAGGACCTCGAACAGTTGCGCGAGCCACGGCCCGAGATCGGCTCCGTCCTCGCTAGTGCGCGCCTCGATGAAATCGAGGAAGATGTCGCGCGGCTCGAACACGCCGGTATCGTCGGCGAACATGCAGAACACGACCCGGACGAGAAAACGCTCCAGATCGTGCCGCTCGTGCCCTGCGTTCGCGAGCGCGTCGTGCAGCCGCCCCACCAGCTCGGCGGCCTCGATGTTGGCGGGGTCCTGATCGCGAAATGTTCGGCGCTGCACGCCGAGGATGAACCCGAACGCCTCGACATGCGCGGGCAGGTCCGCGAGGGGGAAGGCGACGGTCTCGCGCTCGTCCAGATCGTGAAGCTCGAAGGTCTGGAAGTCGCTTACAAGGATGAAGCGCGGGCGGTCGCGTTCCGGCAGCGCGTCGAAATACTCCCCGGCCTGTTCGTACGCCTTGCGGAGATCGCGCCCGGCGCTCTTCTGTTCGACGAGCAGCACGCCCGGCCAGAACAGGTCGATGAAGCCCGAGCGGTTGTCGAGCTTGGCGACATGCGCCTCGTAGCGGGCGACATTCCGCCGCCGCACTCCGAACACGTCGAAGAAGGCGTTGTAGAAGCTCTGCGTCTCGCCCTTCTCGTAGGCCGCGTCCTTCCAGTCTTCGGCGAAGGCAGCGGCGCGGGCGCGAACCTCGTTCCACGACAGGCGCATCAGGCCGCGCCGCTCGTTTCCCGGCGCGCCGAGCACAGCTCGCCCGTGGCCAGCAGTCGTCGCCGCAGACCAAGGGCGGCATGGGGGGCAGTCTCCCGTTCCGCGGTGCGTTCAAAGGCGAATGAAGGCGAGATATCCAAAAATAAAAGTGCGGTTATGTATAAAATGATCTATTCTTCATATCCAACAGCTAAACACCCATAAAACTCTTTGGAATCCGACTTTAGCGCTGAGTGTAGTTTCATGTTGAATTTATTATTCCCTGGTTTCATTAGTTTCAATTCAAAATCACTGGAAGCAGCACCTACAACAACAAGATTACCGTCTATCTCTGACCGAACGACCCAATGTACATGCACGGGAAGTCTTGCATTTTTCCTGTTGTCTACAACAAAGCTTACTTCTCGTGTAGCTTCTGGGGTTTCGCTATACGCGAACTTGACATCCTTAATGGACAGAGATTCCCCATAAGATAGTCCGGAACTTTTCCAGTCCTCCGCATTTCCACATGCGTAATTGTCAACTACAAAAAGTTTAGCGGCGACCGCTGGCGTTACAGTCAAACACACTATAGCAACGAAAAGCAATGAGCGCATCGTGTCTCTCCTGCTGACATAGCTAAACTAAGGTGCCGGGCCGTTGCTTCATGCAGTCCACCTTAGTAAAGAGGTCCCTGCCTACTCGCTAAGCGGTTACAGCTACCCTCCTCCGGATACTGGTTTCCTCCCTTCAGCGGATACCCCGTCCAAGGCCACCGTAGCTCCACTAGTTCAAGCATGTGAACACAACGTGGCATAGTGAAACAAGTCGAACAAACCATAAACAAGGCATCCCCTTTCCGATCGAGCCCGGGACATTCTTGCTTCTCGAACAACCCAGACTGCCGCATGCTGGCCGACTTCTACCATAGCCGTCTTGACTTACTCCCCACCGAACAACTCGTAAAGCCTCTTTACCGGATTGCGTCGACGATCTCTAGAATTATAAAAGCCTTCGACAATCAGGTTTTCCGGATTCTTCGTGTCCCTTTTGTTACGAATGTGCCGGTTGACATGAAACCCTTTCTCGATAAACATTCGTTCGACAAAATCGATATCCGCATGTCCAGCCGCGGACCTGGTAGGTCTGGAAATGTGTCCGGTCTTCGTAAACCTTGCCAGAAAATACATCAGAGGCGTGCCATTGGACTTTTCCAAAGCTTCGTGATACATTACGATTTTGTGCGGTGTGAAACACTCTCGGCCGAAAGATTGTTTCTGCGCCTTGCCGACATACCAAGGTTTTTCCCTGCGCTGTGTGGCGATGCAAAATACATAACATCCACACCCATCATACAAGCTACCATCGACAATATCCCAAAAGGCAGCCACATCTTCCTTGTCTATCCGCCTTTTGAACTCTCCTTCCAGTCTCGGAATTTCGTACGGACCGTATATCTTGTAGTGCATGGGATATTCTCCTCTTGTTCCACCGCCTTATCCTATTGGATCACCGGGGGAGTACAGAAAATGTACCCTCTAACCTCGCCGCGCCGATTAAGGACCAGCAGCATCTTGCCCGACGAGAGACTACTCCTTCCGATGATGCCCAGCAAGTGTACGCATATTCAGATGTCGGACGACATACCCCACATACCCCACATACCCCACGTACCTGTCGGAATCTTACCTTATAGCTCTAGAAGAGATCCGATCGCTTGCCCGACGCGCTCGGCGGCCTGCTCGATCTCGCGGTCCCCGAGATGAGCGTACCTGAGCGTCATGCGGACGCTGGAATGGCCGAGCAGGCGGGAGACGACGGGGATGGGAACTCCGCTCATCGCCGCGTGGCTCGCATGCGTATGGCGGAGGTCGTGAAGCCGCACATCCTCGATGCCGGCCTCCTTTCGGATCCGGAACCAGAAGACGAGATTGTCGTTGCGCGGACGGTCGGGATCGCGAGGCGATGGAAACACGAACGCGCCTTCGCCGCGCGGCTGGCGCGCGAGGATGCGCCGCGCATGGATGTTGAGGGGAACCTTTCTCGGTCCGGTTTTGCTGTCGACGAGCTCCAACATGTCGTCCCGGACCTCGGACCAGCGCAGCCGGAGGATCTCGTTCTTGCGGCACCCGGTCAGCAGCAGGAGGCGGACGATGTCGGCATGCTCCCGGTTGCCCTTCCCGTCCTCGGCGTCGAGCACGCCGTGCAACCGGGCAATCTCCTCGCGCGACAGGAAACGCGTCATTCGCGGCCGGCGGTTCCGCTCGATCCCCCGCGTCGGGTTGGTCTCGATGTGGCCCCTGGCGACGGCGAAGTTCATCATCTGGCGCAGGACGTCGAGAGCCCGGTTGGCGTTGCCCGGCGCGGTGCGGCTGAAGGCATCGAACCAGCGCCTGATCTCGGCCGGGGCAATGCGGTCGAGCGGCTTCTCGCCGAAGGCGGGCAGGAACCTGGTTTCGAGGAGCCGGGTGGCGATATACCGTGTCGACGGCTTGTAGCGGGCGAAATGCGCCGCCTTCCATTCGCCCTCGACGAACTCGCGGAACGATGGCACCGGGCGGGCCGGCGCGACGGGCTCTGCCATCGGGCTGACGCGTCTGGCAAGGCACTCCCGGCGGACCTCCTCGATGCCCTTCACCGAGACCGGCCCGAGCGAGACGCGCTTCGAGCGGCCGCCGGTTTCCTCCAGCATGACCCAGCTCTTCCCGCCGGTCGGCCGCACCCGGACCCCGAGGCCGGGCACACTCCTGTCCCACACTGTATATTCCCGCGCCCGGGGGCGAAGGCGGCCAATGGCGGCATCGGTCAGCTTCCTGCGCTCCCTTCCCGGCATCATTCGGCCCCCAACACGGCGCCGACCGTCTCGGCGGCCTGCATGACCGTCGCGTCGGCCGCATGGGTATATTTGAGGGTGGTCTCGGGATCGGCGTGGCCGAGCAGCCTGCCGATGGCGAGCATGGTCTCGCCCCGCCTCAGGGCGATGCTGGCATGGGTATGCCGGAGATCGTGGAGACGCACGTCGTCGAGACCGGCTTCCTCCCGGATGCGCCACCAGAAGTCGTCCAGCCAGGCGGTGCTGCGCGGCCGTGCGGCGTGGGGCGAGGGAAACACCCATGCGCCGGTCCGCTCCATGCGATCGAGGATGGCCCGCGCGGGCTGCGACAGCCAAACGGTGCGAGGGCCAGTTTTGCTGTCACGGAGGAACAGGTGCCCCTCGCGGTAATCGGACCAGCGCAGCGTCACGAGCTCGCTCTTGCGGCATCCGGTGAGGAGAAGAAGGCGGATCGCCGCAACCTGATCGGGACAGTCTTCGGCGTGCGCCGACAGCACCGAGGACAGACCGCGGACCTCGTCGTCCGACAGGAAGCGCTCTCGCCCCTTTCGGCGGTTTCGCCTGATCCCCCGACACGGGTTGGACCCCTCGGGCCGGAGACCCATCGCCTCGGCGCCGCGCATGATGACGGAAAGGATGGGCATGGACCGGTCGGCGGCGGCCGGGGTCGCGGTGAGCGAGGCGAACCAGTTCTGCACCTCGCGCCGGTCGATCTCGGCAACGGGCCGCCCGGCGAACCGGGGCAGGATTTGTCTCTCCAGGTAACCCCGGTTGACACGGAGCGTGCCCGGCTTCCAGACTCGTTCGTGCTGCCGGAACACGGTCTCGGCGACAGCCTCGAACAGCGTCTCCTCGGGCAAGGCCGGCGCGGGCTCGCCCCGCCTGATCGCCGCCAGCATCGCCTCGGCACGCAACCGCGCTTCCGCAACGCCGATCTCGCCGAAGTCGCCGACGATCTTCCAGACGCGCTCGCCCCCGTGCTGGCAATGGACGAAGAAGCGCTTCCCGCCCGCGGGCGTCACCCGGACGCCGAAGCCCCTGAGCTTGCCGTCGCGGAGGTCGTATGCGGTCTTGCGCGGAACGAGCGCCCCGATTCGGGCGTCGGTGAGGCTGGTTCTCGACACGTTCGGTCTCCCGGTTGCGGTTGCAGCCGGGGAAGCAACGGAAACCCGTCTTCCCCGAATGCAACTCGTTTGGGGAGAAGAAAACGACCTTGTTTCAGATAGTTAGCACCGCTAGGTGCGCAGCGGGGTGTGATCGGCATACATGGCGTGTCCTCACGCCGAAGAGCGTTCCGCCAGCCGCTTCTTCAACGCCTGCTTCATCACCTTGCCGGTGCCGGTGCGCGGCAGGTCGTCGAAAAAGTGGACGTGCCTCGGCTTCTTGTAGCTCGCGATCCGCGCGCGGCAGTGCTCGATCAGCTCGTCGGCGGTGGCCGCGCCGCCCTCCTCCAGGACGACACAGGCCGCGACCGCCTCGCCGAATTCCTCGTCGGGCACGCCGACCACCGCCGCGTCGGCCACCGAAGCGTGGTCGATCAGGGCGATCTCGACCTCCTTGGAATAGACGTTGAGCCCGCCGGTCACGATCATGTCCTTGGCGCGGTCGACGAAGTAGAGGTACCCGTCGGCGTCGAAACGGCCGACATCGCCGGTGCGGAACCACCCGTCCTCGAACGCCGCCGCGGTCGCCTCGGGGTCGCGGAAATATTCGCGCATGACCACCGCGCGGCCGGGCTCGCCGCAACGCACCAGGAGCTCGCCGGGCTCGCCCGTAGGCACGTCGTTCCCGTCCGCGTCGACCGCGCGGGCCTCGACGCCCATGATCGGGCGGCCCGCCGCGTGCGGCCGCGCCTCCTGCTCCTCGGGGCGGAGCGCGGCGATGTACCCGGCCTCGGTCTGGGCGAGGAAGGTGTAGAGCCCGACATGCGGGACCGCCGCCCGCAGGCGCTCCTTGACCGGGACCGGGAACACCTCGCCGGTGGCGACGATCAGGCGGAGCGAGGCTGCCGCCTCCGGCCGCTTCTCGAACTCCGGCGCCATCATGCGGAAGACGGTCGGAACGCCGCCCGCGACGGTCACCTTCTCGCGCTCGATAAGCGACAGCGCCCCGGCCGCGTCGAAGCGGGGCTGCATGACGAGGCGGCAGCCGACCGCGATCGCGTTGGCGAGCCGGCTCAACCCCGTCCGGTGCGCCATCGCGGTGGTCGCCAGCACCACGTCGCGCTCGCTGAGCTCCCATTCCGCCACGTTCGCCAACGCCGCGATGACGAGGTTCGCGTTGGTCGCGACCGCGCCCTTGGGCCGTCCCGTCGTCCCCGAGGTATAGGCGATCATGCAGTCGTCGAAGGCTGCCGGCGGGGCGGGCGGCGGCTCCGCGGCGCCGGTCTCGAGGAACGTGGAAAACCCCTCCTCCCCCGCCTCCGGGGCGCCGGCGACGATCCGGGGTATTTCGGGGAGCCCGTCGAGCGCGGCGGCGACGGCGGGCCGCATGCCGTCGCTGTAGAGAACCGCCGCCGGCTCGCAGTGGCCGAGGATGTAGGCGATCTCCTGCGCGGCGAGCCGGGTGGACAGCGGCACGATCAGCGCGCCGAGCTTGAGGACCGCCGCCATCGCCTCGACCAGCTCGATCCCGTTCGGCATGGCGATCGCGACCCGGTCGCCGCAGCCGACCCCGCGCGCGGCGAGCGCGTTGGCCAGCCGGTTGCCGCGCGCGTCGAGCCCGGCGAAGGTCAGCCGGCGGTCCCCGCAGACCAGCGCGACCTTGTCCGGATAGCGCCGCGCGTTCTGCGCGAGCAGGGTGGCGAGCTTCATCCGTCGTCGGGCTCGAAGGCGAAGTAGTCGATATCGTCCGTCAGGGTCTCGAACGTCGCCCTGACCCGCATCCCGATCTCCACCTCGCCGGGATCGATGCCGACGATGTTGCCGATGATCCGGACTTTCTCGTCGAGCTCGATCAGCCCGACGACATAGGGCGTGCGCTCCTCGAACCCGGCGGTCGGCACGTGGGTGACGGTGTAGGAATAGACTTCGCCCCGGCCCGAGGTCTCGCGCCATTCGAGGTTGCGCCGGCCGGTCGCGGTCGAGATCGCGCGCGGCCAGAACTGGTAGCGGTCCGCGTCGGGATCGTATTGCAGGGCAAGCTTCCCGCGCTTGGCGGCGTCCCAGAAGAACTGCGTGTTGGCGGTCGGGCGCGGCACGGGGCGCGGCTTGGGGGCTGGCTCGTTCATACCGTTCTTCCTTCCTGCAATCGCTACTTGACCAGGACCATCGCGTTGCTGGTCCCCCAGTTGCGGCCGTAGGGGATGACGCCGATCCCGGTGACCAGCGCGTTGGCCGGGTCCGGCACCTGGCGCTCGCCGGCCTCGCCCATCAGCTGGCGCACCGCCTCGACCAGGTTGACCCCGCCGCCGGCAAGCCCCGGCTGGCCGCAGCCGATCTGCCCGCCGCCGGTGTTGATGGGGAGCGCGCCGGTTGGCGAGATGTCGGTGTCGCGCAGGAACTGCGAGCCCTGCCCCCGTTCGCAGAAGCCGATCTGCTCCAGCTTCAGCATCACCGCGATCAGGAAGTCGTCATAGGGGTGGAACATGGCGATGTCCGCGGGCGTCAGGCCCGCTTTGGCGAGCGCGTCGGGCCCGGACACCGAAAACCCGGTCTCGGTGATGTCGGGTGTCTGCTCGGCGCCGGCGAAGTTGGTGATCTCCGAATAGGCGAAGGGGTAGACCCGGTTCTCGAAGCCGAGCTCGCGCGCCCGGTCGGTCTTCATCATCACCAGCCCGTTGGCGCCGTCGCAGAACATCACCGAATCGAGCAGGCGGAGCGGCGTCGAGACCTCGCGCGAGTTGAGATAGTCGTCGACGGCGATCCGCTTGCGGAACCGCTCATAGGCGTTCTCGTTGACCGCCGCGCCGTTCCGCTGCGCCACGGCGAGCGCGCCGAGCCCGGCGAAGTCGAGCTCGTACTGCGCCATGTAGCGGTTCATCAGGAGGCCGAAGGCGCCGGGCGGGCCCTGGATGCCGGTGGGCTCCCAGAACTCGTTGCGGTAGGAGCCGTAGACCGCCGACCATTTCGACGACGGCGCGTCGGCGCCGATCAGCATCGCCGTCTCGCAAAGCTCGTTCTGCAGCGCCATCGCGGCGCGCGCGACATTGCCGATGGCGGACGCGCCGCCGATATCGGTGGTCTGCAGCCAGCGCGGCGTAATCCCGAGATAGTCGGTGCAGTAGTTCGACCAGAACGGGTTGGCGCACTCGCTGAGCGGCACGGTGAAGGAGACGCCGTCGATGTCCCCGGGCGTCAAATTCGTCCTGGCGAACAGCTCTTCGGCGACCTCGGCGGCCAGCTCGTAGGCCGTCTTGCCGGTTCTCCGGTCGATCTTCGTCTCGCCATAGGCGACGATGCAGACATCCTGCGACTCGAGAAAATTCCTTGCCATCCGGCGGTATCCCTCCTTGCCCCTGGGGTTTTCTACGCGGCTTCGCCCTCGTCCTCGCCGCCCATCGCGGCGGCGATGGCGGCGTGCTGGGCTTCGAGCCAGTCGGAATCGGAGCGGAGCGCCGGGGTGACCCGCACTTCCAGCGCGAGCTTCGCCGGGGCGGCGAGGACCAGGATGCGGTCGGCCATCTCCAGCGCGTCGTCGATCCGGTGGGTGATCAGCACGCAGGTCTTGCCGAGGCGGCGGACGAGCTCGGTGAAGTCGGTGCGGAGCGCCTTCGAGGTGACGTGGTCGAGCTGGCTGAAGCTCTCGTCGAGCAGCACCAGCTCGGGATCGACGCAGAGCGCGCGGGCGAGCGAGACGCGCTGGCGCATCCCGCCGGAAAGCTCGTGCGGGTATTTGCGGACGTTCTCCTCGCCGACGATCTTGACGTTCTCCAGCCACTGGATCGCGCGGTCGCGCTGCGTTTCCCTGTCGAAGCCGAGGATTTCGAGGCCGAGCGCCACGTTCTCCCACGCCGCGCGCCACGGCAGCAGGCGGTCGTTCTGGAAGCTCACCGCGAGCTTTCCCCGCAACGCCTTGAACTGCGCGTAGGGGTCGAGCCCTTCCACCCGGACGGTGCCCCGGGTCGGCTCCAGCACGCCCATGATCATGTGGAGCGCGGTCGACTTGCCGGCCCCGGTGCGCCCCAGCAGCGCCACGATCTCGCCTTCCATGACCCGGAAGGACAGGTCGAGCACCGCCGGGTGGGCGCCGAAATAGCGGTCGACGCGGTCCAGCTCGATGACCGCCCGGGCGTCCGCCGCCGTCACCGGACCGAGACCTCGGGCCGCCACTTGAGAAGCCGTTTCTCCGCCCAGGCGACGATCGCCTGGACGCCGAGATTGACGATCACCAAGAGGATCGTCCAGCCGATCACCCCCTGCATGTTGAGCTCGTCCTGGGCGAGCCCCATCCTGGCGCCCATGCCGGTATTGACGCTGACCAGCTCGGCGAAGGCGGTCATCCGCGCCGCGTAGCCGATGATCGACTTCGTCGTCATCAGGATGTAGGGAACGATGTGCGGCAGGATCAGCAGCCGGAAGACCTGCCAGCGGCTCGGCCGGAAGGTCTCCACCACCTCGACCAGGTCGGTGGAGAGCGCCTTGATCCCGTCATAGACGTTGAGCGCGTAGAACGGGATCAGGATCACGGCGAGGATGAAGAACACGCGTTCCTCGGTGCCGCGGAACCAGAAGATCGCGAACAGCATCCAGGACAGCGCCGGCACCCCGGTGAAGATCACCACCAGCGCCTTGATGAAGGGCTCGGCCGGGCGAACGATGCCCATGATCACCCCGATCAGCGAGCCGGTCACGAGCGAGAACGCGACCGCGAAGAGCAGCCGCAGGATCGTCGTGACGATGTGGATGTAATCCTCGCCGAGGATCGTCAGGATCTCGTCGCCGGTCAGCACGACGGACGGCATGATGTAGACTGGCGCGACCCAGCTCCACGCCTCCATGGCGAAGGCGATCAGCGCGATGATGACGATGCTGGCGAACAGGTCGCGCTTGAAATAGTTGCGCTCCGCCCCCGCCGGCGCGGGCGGTTCGAGCCCGGCCGCGGTCTCCGGATCGATCCGGGTGCTCATCGCCTACGCGCGCGGACGATCAGGTGGCGAAATAGGTCTCCGGGACCTTGCTCGGCAGCGCGCCCGCCTTGTGCATGATGTCGGCGGCGAACAGGATGTCCTCGCGGTTCTTCTCGACCGACATCGGGCGCATCTTGTACTGCATGCGTCCCGAATCCATCGCCGTCTTGAGTACCTCGGGCTTGATCTTCACCGTCGGGCCGAGCGCCTGGAACTTCTCCGGGTTGCCCATGATCCACTTGAAGCAGTCGTCGTAGACCTTGACGGCCCGCGCGACGGTGTCGGGCGGCACGTCGCCGAGCGCCTTGCGGTTGATCGCGATGCAGAAATAGGGCTGATCGCGCCCGGTGTGGCTGCGATAGAACTCGTTGACGTTGAGGAAAACCTTCGAGCCCGGAATCTTGTGCAGCCCGACCGAGAGCGCGTGCTCCCAGACGATCGCCGCATCGGCGCGGTCGGCGGCCACGATGCTGATCGTCGCCGGCGGGTTGGGCGCGTTCTGGATGCGCACGTCCTTGTCGAAGTCGACCTTTCCGAACACCTTGGCCCAGGTCTTGGCCATCTTGAAGGTGCCGGAGACCTGCATCGCGGCGACCGTCTTGCCCTTGAGCTCGTCGAGCGAGTTGGGGCCGTCCTTGCGCGCGAACATGCCGGCCAGCGTCCCGGTCGAGACGATGCCGATGATCTGCATCGGCGCGCCCTTCATGTGCATCTTGGCGAACGAATCCCAGGTGCCGACGCCGATCTGGAAATTGCCCTTGAGCATGTCGGCGTAGTAGGTGCCGAGCCGGTTGTAGACCCGGAAGGAATCGAACTTGAGGCCGTGCTTCTCGTCGAACTTGTTGTTGAAGAGAACCTAGTTCTGCAGGTTCGACCAGCCGCCCGCCAGCGTCGCCGTCTTGAGCATCGTCGGCTGGGCCCCGAACGAAAGGTTGGGCGCCGCGATCAGACCCGCGCCCAGCGCGAGCCCGCCCCCGCCCGCGCTCTCGAGGAAACGCCTGCGCGAAACCGTCTTGTTCATGTCGCTTCTCCCCTTCCCGGCCCGTTCGGCTGCGGGTCCGTCCGTGGCAGTATCATGGACGATGCGGGATACGGCGTCCATAACGGGGCGTTGGGTGGAGAGAGGATCGGATCGACATGTTCCGCGACGACACCCCGGACGAGGCCGCGTTCCGCGCGGAGGTGCGGGACTGGCTGGAAGCGAACCTGCCGGCCTCCCTGAGGGGGCGGACCGACCGGCCGCCGCCGGACGAGATCATGCCGTGGTACCGCGCGCTCTCGGCCCGGGGCTGGATCGCGCCGCACTGGCCCAGGGAACATGGCGGCATGGGGGCGAGCCTCGCCCAGCAGATCGTGCTCAGCCAAGAGCTCGCGCGGATGTCGGCGCCGCAGCTCCCGGTCCAGGGGATCAACCATATCGGCCCGATCCTGATGCGCTACGGCAGCGGGGCGCAGAAGGCGCGGCACCTGCCGCCGATCCTCTCGGGCGACGTCATCTGGGCGCAGGGCTACTCGGAACCGGGCGCCGGGTCGGACCTCGCCGGCCTGTCGACGCGGGGCGAGCTGCGCGACGGCCGCTTCATCGTCTCCGGCGGCAAGATTTGGCAGACCTGGGCGCATCACGCCGACTGGATGTTCACCCTGGTGCGGACCGACCCGGAGGCGAAGGTCAGGCAGGCGGGGATCAGCTTCATCCTGATCGACCTGAAGACGCCCGGGATCGAGATCCGCCCGATAACCACCATCACCGGCGAAGAGGAGTTCTCGCAGGTGTTCCTCGACCGGGTCGAGGTACCGGAGGAGAACCTCGTCGGCCCGCTGCACGGCGGCTGGAAGATCGCGACCGCCCTGCTCGCGACCGAACGGCTGTTCACGTCGAACCCGCAATACGCGCTGGAGGCGGTCGAGCGGATCAAGGCGGTCGCCCGGCATACGGGAATCGACGGCGATGCCGCGTTTCGCGACCGGCTGGCGGAACTCTCCATAAGCATAACCGTGCAGGCCGCGATGTTCTGGCAGGCCGTCGACCTGGCGGCGAGCGGGATGGAGCTCGGCCCCGAAGGCTCGACCATGAAGCTGGTCGCGACGGAGAATCTGCAGCGCGCGACCGATCTCCTCATCGAGGCCGCTGGGCCGTGGGGTGCGGATGCCGGGCGGATCGAGACCCCGGCGGGCGCCGTCGACGCGACGGGCATCTTCCTCCAGTCGCGCCGGGCCACGATCTACGGCGGTTCGAGCGAGATCCAGCGCAACGTCCTCGCCAAGCGCGTGCTCGGGCTGCCGGGCGGGTGACGGCTGAAGGGCTTCCCGGATTCTCTGCCGAAATGTCGGGGTCGGGACGAACCTGTCCCGATGCCTTTCGCCGACCATGACGTTGAGGAACGAGGGTTGGGGCGGGGCGTCGCCACCGCGGTTTCCTCCCGCCCGGATACGCTCTAGATTGACCTCGGAACGCCGCCTCGAAGGAGCAGCAATGCCGGTCCAGGTCGACAGGAACCGTCCGATAGCCGATACGAGAATCTTCACCGGCGAGGAGTCCCGCCGGGGTTACCGGATCAACAAGTTCGCGATGTCGCTTGCACGGGCGGAGAACCGCGACGCCTTCGCGGCCGACGAGGAAGCCTACATGGCGGGCTGGGACTTGAGCGCCGACGAGAAGGAGGCCATCCGCGACCGCGACTGGCGCAGGATCATGGACGAGCTCGGCGGCAACATCTACATGATCATCAAGATCGGCACCGTGACGGGGCACGGGCTCTACCAGATCGGCGCCCATCAGCGCGGCGAAACCTACGAGGAGTTCCTCGCCACGCGGAACGCCTCGGGGGCGCGCTAGGCCATGGCAAGCGTCGTCGCCGGAATCGGCACCTCCCACGTCCCCTCGATCGGCGTCGCCTACGACCAGGGACGCACCCAGGAACCGGCCTGGAAGCCGCTGTTCGACGCCTACGAGCCGGTCAAGGCCTGGCTGCGCGACGAGATCAGGCCGGACATCGCCATCGTGGTCTACAACGACCACGGCAGCTCGTTCTTCTTCGACAAGTACCCGACCTTCGCGATCGGCGCGGCCGACCTCTACCCGGTCGGCGACGAGGGCTGGGGCCGCCGGCCGCTGCCCGACTTCCCAGGCGACGCGGCGTTCTCGTGGCACCTGACGGAATCGCTGGTCTACGACGAGTTCGACATGACGGTGTGCCAGGAGCTGGCGGTCGAGCACGGCTTCATGGTGCCGATGCATCTCTGCTTCGGCCACGACCCCGGCTGGCCGGTGAAGACGGTGCCGCTCGCGGTCAACGTGATCCAGCATCCGCTGCCGACCGCCGCGCGCTGCTGGAAGCTGGGCCGGGCCATCCGGCGCGCGGTGGAGAGCTACCCGGGCGACGAGCGCGTCGCGGTCCTCGGCACCGGCGGCATGTCGCACCAGCTGAACGGCGCCCGGTTCGGCCACCTCAACCCGGACTGGGACAATTCCTGGCTCGACCGGATCGAATCCGACCCGGCGGCGCTGGTGGCGCTGACCCACCAGGACATCATGGAGGCGGCGGGCGCCGAGGCGGTCGAGTTGATCATGTGGCTCGTCATGCGGGGCGCGCTGTCCGAAACCGTGGGCCGGGCGCACCGCAACTACTACGCGCCGATGACCACCGGCATGGGGCTGATCGCGCTCGAAGACGGCGCGTGAGCCGGAAAGCGGCGAGATGGCGCGGAAGACAGTCATCACGGGGGGCAGCGGCCGGCTCGGCACCAAGACCGTCGAGGCGATGCTCGCCGCGGGCTACGAGGTGCTCAGCCTCGACGCGGTCCGGCCGCCGGAAAAGCTTTGCGAATCCTGGATCGCCGACCTGACCCGGTCTGGCGACCTGTTCGAGGCGCTCGACGGCGCGGATTCGGTGATCCATCTCGCCGCCCACCAGTCGGCCACCGAGGCCGCGGACAGCGTCGTCTTCTCCAACAACGTGACGTCGTCCTACAACGTGCTGAGGGCGGCGGCGCAGACCGGCGTCCGGCGCGTGGTGATGGCCTCCAGCATCGCCGCCTACGGCTTCATCTACGCGCCCGAGATCTGGGACCCGGACGTCCTGCCGCTCGACGAGGACTATCCCTGCCGGCCGCTCGACTGCTACGCGCTGTCGAAGGCGTTCGGCGAGCGGCTCGCCGACTCATTCGTCGCGACGAGCGGCATGACCGTCGCGAGCCTCCGCATCTCGGGCGTCAATTTCGACCCGACCTACCTCTCGTTCCGGGAGCGCTGGCGCGACCCGGCGCGGCTTCTCGGCGGGTTCTGGGCCTATGTCGACGCGCGCGACGCGGCGGAGGCCTGCCGCCTCGCGGCGGAAGCGGATATCGACGGCCACCGGGTCTTCAACATCGCCGCCGCAACCAGCCACAATCCGACGCCGACCGAGGAGCTTGTCCGCCGGTATTTTCCGGGAACGCGGATCCGGGACGGCATGACGGGGTGCTGGAGCGGACTCGACGTCGCGCGCGCCCGCGACGAGCTGGGATTCGAGACCAGGCACCACTGGCGGGACCGTCTGCGGCCGGACGGAACGCCGGTCGAAACGGGAACGCAACCATGAAATTCGAACGCATCAGAAGCCCCATCTCGCCGGAGCTCGGCCCGGAATCGCTCTCCAACTGCAAGAAGGTGGGCGACCAGGTGTTCATTTCCGGGCTGCTCTCCTGGGACGAGAACCAGAACGTGATCGGGGCCGGCGACGCCTACGTTCAGGCGAGGAACATCTTCGCCCAGATGCAGTCGCTGATGGAGGCGGCGGGCGGCAAGATGAACGACGTCGCCAAGATCACCATGTTCACCACCGACATGCGCCACCAGCCGGAGATCTGGCGGGCGCGGCGCGAGTTCTTCACCGGCGACTTCCCGTGCTCGACGCTGGTCTGCGTCTCGCACCTGTTCAAGCCGGAGGCGGTGATCGAGATCGAGGCCATCGGCGTCATCGGCGCCGGGGAAGACTGACCGGCCGGAACCGGAAGGAGAAATTCCGTGGACAGTTTACTGATCGCCGTCGCGGTGGGACTCGTCGTCTGGCTGCTGATGCGCCGGGCGGCCTATGCGCGGGCGCGCCGCCAGTTCGCCGCGCGGCAGAGTGCGCCGGCATCCGACGGCGCCGCTCAGCCGCCGGGCGATCAGAAGTCGATGCCCCGGATCGGGGTTCCCGGCACCATCACCCGCGCCCAGATGGCCGAGCTCCGGGCCAACAATTTCGAGCCCATGCGCCAGTGGAGCAAGGAGGAGGCGCAGCTGATCCTCGACACGGTGGTCTATTTCCGCGCGGTGATCCTGGACGAGACGGGCGACGACGACCCGCCGCTCGAAGTCCAGAACAGGCTGCTGAGCTTCATCCTCACCGACGAGGAGCTGCGGGACTCGGTCCAGGAATGGAGCCTCAACCGCACCCGCGAGGAGGAGGAGGCCGGGCGCATGATCCTGCCGCGAGACGAGACCTACGAGCGCATCGCGGACGAGATCGCCGACCTCTGGGAGGACGGAACCGGGGACGAATGACCGGCGGGTTGAAGACCGGAGACTTCGACTTCGACCTGCCCGAAGGCGTCATCGCCGACCGGCCGGTCGTGCCGCGCGAGGCGGCGAGGCTGCTGGAAGTGGGCGCGTCCCTGCATGACCGGACCGTCGCCGACCTGCCGGGACTGCTGCGGCCGGGCGACGCGCTGGTCATCAACGACACGAAGGTCATTCCCGCCCGGATCGTCGGGATGCGCGGCCGCGCGCGCGTCGAGGCGACGCTGCTGCGGCCGCTCGACCGCGCACCCGACGGCGAGACCTGGAGCGCGCTCGCCCGCCCGGCGCGGCGGCTGCGCCCGGGCGACCTGCTGGAGGTGGCGGACGACTTCCGGGCGGAAGTCATGGACCGCGCCGACGGCGGCGAGGTGCGGCTCCGCTTTCCGCGGGGAACCGACGTGCTCGCGGCGCTCGACGAACATGGCGAGACTCCCCTTCCGCCCTATATCGCGCGGCCCGAGGGGGCGGACGCGCGGGACCGGGACGACTACCAGACCGTCTACGCGAAATCCCCCGGCGCGGTCGCGGCGCCCACGGCGGGCCTCCATCTGACGGCGGACCTGCTCGCCCGGATCGAGGATCGCGGGGTGGAGATCGCCGTCGTGACCCTCCATGTCGGCGCCGGGACCTTCCTGCCGGTCAAGGCCGAACGAGTCGCGGACCACCGGATGCACGCGGAATGGGGCGAGGTCTCGCCGCGGGCCGCCGGGACGGTCCGGCGGCGGCGGGACGAAGGCGGCCGCGTCGTGGCGGTGGGCACGACCTCGCTCCGCCTGCTCGAATCGGCGGCGGACGAGGACGGTGGGATCGGGGCGTTCCGCGGCGACACGGACCTCTTCATCGTGCCGGGCTACCGGTTCCGCGTCGTCGATGCGCTGCTGACCAATTTCCACCTGCCGCGCTCGACGCTGTTCATGCTGGTGGCGGCGTTTTCCGGGCTCGCGCGGATGAAGGCGGCCTACGCCCACGCGGCGCAAGCGGGCTACCGGTTCTATTCCTACGGCGACGCGACCTTCCTCCATCGCGCTGAGGGCGCCTGATGGGGGTCCGGTTCTCGATCCGCGCACGGGACGGGGCGGCGCGGACCGGGCGGCTGGAGACCGCGCACGGAACGGTGCGCACGCCCGCCTTCATGCCGGTCGGAACCGCCGGCACCGTCAAGGGGATGACGCCCGAGGCGGTGGCGGTGGCGGGCGCCGACATCGTGCTCGCCAACACCTATCACCTGATGCTGCGCCCGGGCGAGGAGACCGTGGAGAAGCTGGGCGGGCTCCACCGCTTCATGAACTGGAAGGGGCCGATCCTCACGGATTCGGGCGGCTACCAGGTGATGTCGCTCGCCGAGCGCCGGACCGTCGCGGAGGACGGGGTCGTCTTCCGCTCCCATATCGACGGGACCCGCCACGCGCTCACCCCCGAACGCGCGGTCGGGATCCAGCACAATCTCGGCAGCGACGTGACGATGGTGCTGGACGAATGCACGACCTTTCCGGCGACCGTCGACGAGGCGGCGGATTCGATGCGGCTCTCGATGCGCTGGGCCGCGCGATCCAAGGCGGCGTTCCGCGACCGCCCCGGCCACGGGCTGTTCGGCATCGTCCAGGGCGGCGTCCACGGCGACCTGCGGCGCGAGTCGGCGGGGATGCTGATCGACATCGGGTTCGACGGCTATGCGGTGGGCGGGCTCGCCATCGGGGAGGGCCAGGAAACGACCTTCGGCGTGCTCGACGAGACCGTGCCCTCGCTCCCCGCCGACGCGCCGCGCTACCTGATGGGCGTCGGCACGCCGTCCGACATCGTGGGCGCGGTGCAGCGCGGCATCGACATGTTCGACTGCGTGATCCCGACGCGGTCGGGCCGCACCGGGCGCGGCTACACGGGCGCGGGGACGATCAACATCAGGAACGCGCGCCACGCCGACGACCCGTCCCCCGTCGATGCCGACTGCCCCTGCCCGGCCTGCGCCGGCTACAGCCGCGCCTATCTGCACCATCTGTTCCGGGCGAAGGAGATGCTCGGGCCCATCCTGCTGACCACCCACAACGTCCACCATTACCAGCGGCTGATGGCCGGGCTGCGCGAGGCGATAGAGGCCGGGACGCTGGCGGAGTTCGCCGCGTCGTGACCGGCGTCGAACACCGCGAACGGATCCGCGGGCGCGCGCTCGCCGAGGGGTTCGACGCGGTGGGGTTCTGCGAGGCGGCGCTGGGCGGGAAGGCCAGGCAGGACCTCGCGGGCTTCATCGAGGCGGGTCACCACGGCGACATGGGCTGGCTCGCCGCCAACGAGGACCGGCGGGGCGACATCGCGCGCCTCTGGCCGGAGGCGAAATCCGCGGTCGTGGTGGGCCAGAACTATGGCCCGGCCGCCGATCCGCTGGCGGCGCTCCAACGGCGCGACCGGGGCGCGGTTTCGGTCTACGCCCAGGGGCGCGACTATCACGACGTGATGAGGAAGAAGCTCCGCGCCGTGGCGCGCTGGATGCACGAACGGCTCGACTGCGAGGTCAAGCTGTTCGTCGACACCGCGCCGGTGATGGAAAAGCCGCTCGCCCAGCGGAGCGGCATCGGTTGGCAGGGCAAGCACACCAACCTGGTCTCGCGGGAGTTCGGTTCGTGGCTGTTCCTGGGCGAGATCCTGACCACCCTGGAGCTCGCGCCGGATGCGCCCGAGACCGACCGTTGCGGCTCCTGCCGGCGCTGCCTCGACGTCTGCCCGACCGATGCCTTCCCCGCGCCCTACCGGCTCGATGCAACGCGCTGCATCTCCTACCTGACGATCGAGCACAAGGGGCACATCGCGCCGGAGTTCCGCGCCGCCATGGGAAACCGGATATACGGCTGCGACGACTGCCTGGCCGTGTGCCCGTGGAACAAGTTTGCGCGCCCCGCCGCCGAACCGGCACTCTATCCGAGGATGGAACTGACCGCGCCCAGGCTCGCCGAGCTTGCCGCGCTCGACGACGCATCGTTCCGCACGCTGTTCTCGAGATCGGCGGTCAAGCGTCTCGGGCGCGACCGCTTCGTCCGCAACGCGATGATCGCCATCGGCAACAGCGGCGAACCCACGCTGGCCGCCACGGCCGAGGCGGCGCTCGCCGACCCGTCGCCGCTGGTCCGCGCGATGGCGGTCTGGGCGCTGTCGCGGCTGCTGCCGGAGGAAGCGTTCGCCCGCCTGCGGGAGCGCCGCCGCGCCGGGGAGGATGACGAGACGGTTCGGTCGGAATGGGATGGATGCTAGATTGCCGCCCATGACGGACCCGGGCGACACTCTGGACCGGCGGCTCTCGGTGGCGCCGATGATGGACCGGACGGACCGGCATTGCCGCCGGTTCCTGCGGCTGCTGGCGCCCCGGACCCTGCTCTATACCGAGATGATTCCGGCCGGCGCGATCCTGCACGGGGACCGCGAGCGCTTCTTGGGCTTCGATCCGGCGGAGCATCCCGTCGCGCTCCAGGTCGGCGGCAGCGACCCGGCGGACCTCGCCCGCTGCGCCGCGCTCGGCGAGGCGTGGGGCTATGACGAGATCAACCTCAACCTCGGCTGCCCGAGCGAGCGGGTGAGCCAGGGCGGCTTCGGCGCAAGGCTGATGCTGGAACCGGAGACCGTCGCCGACTGCGTGGCGGCGATGCGGAAGGCGACCGCGCTGCCGGTCACGGTCAAGACCCGGATCGGGGTCGACGATTGCGACGGTTACGGCCATTTCGCGCGCTTCGTCGACCGGATCGCGGCGGCCGGGGTCAGCGTGTTCATCGTCCATGCGCGCAAGGCGCTGCTGTCGGGGCTGAGTCCGAAGGAAAACCGCGAGATCCCGCCGCTCCGCTACGAATTCGTCCACCGGCTCAAGGGGGAGCGTCCGGACCTGACGGTCGTCATCAACGGCGGCTTCACGACGAAGGATGAAGCGCTGGAACAGATCGGCCCGACGGATGGGGTCATGCTCGGCCGCGCGGCCTACGACAACCCGTTCCTTCTGGCCGAAATCGAGGCCGCGCTGCACGGCACCGCGCTCCCCGACCGCGCCGGGACGATAGACGCCTATGCCGGCTACGTGGACGCGCGGCTCGCCGAGGGCGTGCCGCTCTGGCGCATGACGCGCCACGTGCTCGGCCTCTATCAGGGGGTGCCGGGCGCCCGCGCCTGGCGTCGGACGCTGAGCGAGGGCGCGCGCCGCCCGGGCGCCACCGGCGCGCTGCTCCGCCAGGCGTTGCGGCTGGTCGAAGGTCCCGAGCGCATCGCCGCCTGACCCCGACCCGGAACCGGGAGACCGAAATGGCCGTCACGATCTATCACAACCCGCGCTGCAGCAAGTCGCGCGCGACGCTGAAGCTCCTGCAGGAGCGCGGCATCGCGCCCGAGATCGTCGAATACCTCAAGACCCCGCCGGACGCGGCGACTCTCGACGGGCTGCTGACCGGGCTGGGCATGGAGCCGCGCGACCTGATGCGGAAAAAGGAAGCGCCCTACAGGGAAAACGGCCTCGACGACGAGGAACTGAGCCGGGAAGCCCTGATCGCCGCGATGGTCGCCGACCCGATCCTGATCGAACGCCCGATCGTGGTCAGCGGCGGCAGGGCCGCGCTCGGCCGCCCGCCGGAGGCGGTGCTGGAGATCCTCTGAGGGCGGGCACGGGGCCCCTACCCGCTGCCGACCACGGCGACGCACTCGATCTCGACCAGCAGACCGTCCTGCAGGAGCTTGGGCGAGGTGACGGCGGTCGACGCCGGCATGTTGCCGGTGAACGCCTCCGAGCGTCCCCGGGAGTACTCGGCGTAGCGGTCGATGTCGGTCAGGAAGGCCTGGATCTTGACCACGTCGTCCATCGTCGCCCCGGCCGCTTCGAGCACCTCCTTCATGTTGGCGAAGGTCTGGCGCGTCTGGACCAGCATGTCGCCCTCGCCGACGATATTTCCGTCGGGGTCCCAGGCTACGATGCCCGAGACCCAGACCGTGTCGCCGACCTTGATGGCGGAGTGGAACGGAAATTTCTTCGCCCACGGCCAGTCGACGTTGATCTCTTCCCGCTTCGGCATGCTGTCCTCCTGTCTGCGGTTTCGCGCTATTCCGCCGCCTCTTGCAGGGCTTCGGCGGCGATGAACTTGTCGATCAGGGCCCGCGCCGCGATGAGACCCGCATCCGCGTTGGTCTCGACGACGGGCCGGTCGTCCCAGTTCGCCTGCTGCAGCTCCAGCACCTCCCAGTCCTGCTGGAAGGCCTTCATCACCTGGCGGAAGTGGAGCTCGGTGCGTTCCTCGGTGACCGGCTTGAGGTTGCAGGCGTTCGACCAGAAATAGTGGCAGCTGGTCCCGGTCTCCGGCGTGATGAAGTTGAGGTTGCGGAAGGCGAACCCGCCCTCGGGCTCTGGATGGTCGATGGTCGAGAACCCGAATTCCTTCCCCCCGGCGGCGCCGGGCGCCGCGCCGACCAGGAGGCGCACGGCCGAGGGCGGGCGGAATTCGTTGATCGCCCAGCGGTCGACGATGAAATCGTCCTCCCAGCCCATCATCATCCGGTAGGTCGGCGGCGCCGGATGGCCGACCGTCCAGCGCGCGACGGTCACCGTCTCGTCCGTCCTGATCGTCCGGATATTGGCGTCCTCGGCGATCGCCGAATTGCCGATCGTGGTCGCGTGCACGAAGGCGAGGTGCGACTGGTCCAGGAGGTTGTCGATCACGAGGCGGTAATCGGCGTTGAGGTGGAAACAGGCTCCCTTGTCGCCCCAATCCTCGCTGACGCGCCACGGGAAGGGGATTATCAGGTCCTCGTCCGCCGCCGCCGGGTCGCCGGGCCAGACCCAGATCCAGTTGTATTTCTCGACCGCCGGAAACGCCCGCACCCGCGCGTCCGGCGGCACCGTCGTCTGTCCCGGCACGCGCACGCAGGCGCCGGTGCGGTCGAATTCGAGCCCGTGATAGTGGCAGCGCAGCCGGTCGCCCTCGGTCACGCCCTTTCTCAACGGCATCCGGCGGTGGCAGCAGCGGTCCTCGAAGGCGACGGGGTCCCCGGCCTCGGTCCGCCAGAAAACGATGGGCTCGTTGCAGATCGTCCGCGCGAACGGCGTCCGCCCGATCTCCTCCGGCTGGGCCGCGACGTACCAGCAGTTCTTCAGGAACATGCGGCGGTCCTCCTCCCGCTCAATGCTCCGCCATCAGCCGGCCGAAGCCGGGTTTCCGGTCCTCGATCCCGTTTCGGCGCAGAGCGTACCAGTAAGTCGCCGTCATTACCGCGACGACCGGCTTCCCGAGCCAGCGCTCGGCCTCCGCCGCGACATAGGCCATCGGCAGGTTGGCGCCGAACTGCACGATGGCGTCGATGTCGGGCCCGTCGACCTTTCGGACCGCCTCGCGCAATTCGTCCTCGGTGATGTGCGCGATGTTGACCGGCGAGTCGCAGGCGAGGCATTCGGTCCGAACCAGCTCGAAACCGGTCTCGTCGGCGAAGGCCTGGAGATGCCCGATGGCGACCGGGTAGTAGGGGCAGACGATGGCGATCCGCCTTATCCCGTCGCCGAAGGCGCGGAGCGCCGCGGGCAGCGCGTCGGCGGCCTGGGTCACGCCGATATCCGACCCGGCGCGGGTCTCGATGCGCTCCTCGATCTTGCGCGCGGGCTCCAACCCGCCGCCCCAGATGCTCTCCGCCGAGATGCCGAGGATCAGGTGGTCGGGCCGGCAGGTCATCACCCGGTCGATCGATTCCTCCAGCGCGACGTCGATGCGCCGGATCAGCTCGTCGAAATCCTCGTCCGAGTTGACCGGGTCGTCCGGGATGTGCATGCGCGAAATGTGATTGGTCACCCCCTTGGGCGCCATCGCGTCGTAATGCGGCTGCACGATGGTGTTGGTCGACGGCGTGACCACACCGAACTTCATCCGCCAGCCCCAGGCATCGACCATCCCGTTCCTCCTCTATGCGCCGCGCAGCCGGAAGCGCTGGATCTTGCCGGACGCGGTCTTGGGCAGCTCGTCGACGAACTCGATCCAGCGCGGGTACTTGAAGGGCGCGAGCCGGCCCCGGACGAAAGCGACGAGCTCCGATTCCAGCGCCGGTCCCGCGCCGCCCGGGTCCTTCAGCGCGACGAACGCTTTCGGCTTGACCAGCCCGTTTCCGTCCTCGGCGCCGACCACCGCGGCCTCCAGCACGCCGGGGTGCGCGGCGAGCGCCGATTCGACCTCGAACGGCGCCACCCAGATGCCGCCCACCTTCAGCATGTCGTCGTCGCGCCCGCAGAAATAGTAGTAGCCGTCCCCGTCCCGGTAGCAGGTATCGCCGGTGTGGAACCAGCCGCCGTCGCGCATGCCGCGCGCGGTGCGCTCGGGCTTGTTCCAGTAATAGGTCGCGACGCTCTCGCCCCTGATGACGAACTCGCCGGGCTCGCCGTCGGGCAGGTCGCCGCCGTCCTCGCCGACGATGCGCCCTTCGTATCCGGCGACGAGCGTCCCGAGCGAGCCCGCCCTGACCGCCGCCGGCGGGTTGGCGGTGTAGAAATGGAGCGCCTCGCTGGAGCCGATGGATTCGACGATCTCGACGCCGGAGCGTGCCTTCCAGTCCTCGAACACGGACGCCGGCAGCGCCTCGCCGCCGGACGCCGCCCAGCGCAGGCTCGACAGATCGGCCTCGCGCCCCGCCTCCATCGCCGCGAGCTGCATCGCATAGAGCGTCGGCACCCCGAAATAGACGCTCGGGCGGAACTCGGAAATCGCATCCAGCGTGTTCTCCGCCGTCGGCCGACCTTCGAGATAGACCGCCGTCGCCCCGGTCCAGCACGGGAAGGAGACCGAGTTTCCGAGCCCGTAGGCGAAGAACATCTTGGGCGGCGAGAACAGCACGTCGTCCGCCGTCATCCCGGCAACCGCCTCGGCGTAGAGGACGGAGGTGTAGATCTGGTCCTTGTGCTGGTGGACCGACGCCTTGGGATCGCCGGTCGAGCCTGACGAGTAGAGCCAGAAACAGTCGGTCCGGGGCGTCGTCGGCTCGGGCGGGCACCAGGGGTCGGCGGCGGCCAGCAGCGCCTCGTGCGGGAGCCAGCCGGGCGCTTCCGAATCGACGCAGATGCGGTGGCGGACCCCCGCCCCCGCCTCGGCCAGCGCCGGCTCGACCTCGCCGAACATGTCGGCATGGGCCATGACCGCGCAGGCGCCCGAATCCTTCAGCATGTAGGCGTAATCGGCCGCCCTCAGGAAATAGTTGACCGGGATCGCCACCGCGCCGATCCGCGCCGCCCCGAGGAAGCCGTCATAGAAGCCGGGCCCGTCCTTGCAGAACAGCATGACGCGGTCGCCCGGCCCGATCCCGAGCGCCCGGAAGGCGTTGGCGGCGCGGTTCACCCGCTCCGCGACGGCGGCGAAGCTCCACGACGCGCCATGCGTGACCAGAAGCGGCTTGTCGCCCCTTCCCTCCTCCAGATTGCGGTCGAGGAAAGCGACGGAGACGTTGAAGGTCCCGGCGAATTCGATGCCGCGCGGCGTGGCGGGTTCGTCGACGACGACGCTGTGATCGCGCATGCCCCCTCCCGGCGGCGATCATAGTGAGGCCGGACGAGACGCGGCAAGCGCGGCCCTCTCCATTCGTCATGCCCGGACTTGTTCCGGGCATGACGGGTTGGGGAAACGGCCGGGCGGGATCGTCACTCGGCCGCGGCGCGGGCGTGGCTCCCCTCGAAGGCCGGCGCGACCTCCTCGATGAATTTGTGCATCTGGTCCTTGACCATCGCGTGCGGCTTGCGGCCCACGTTGAAGTAGAGGATGACTTCGTCGATGCCGTCGGACTCGACGCGTTTCAGGGTCTCGATCACCGCGTCCGCGCTGCCGATCAGGATCGACTTGTCGGACAGCGTCTCCTTGGTCATGCCGCGCAGGATCTCGTTGATCTTCATGAAGTAGTGCATCGTGGGCGGCATCTTGGAGGGGTCGTCCGGGAAGGCCCTGAGCACGCAGTGGCGGAAATAGTCCATCATCGCCTGGCGGCCGAAATCCTCTTCCTCCGGGGTGTCGGCGAGGTGGATGAAGTAGCTGCACTTGGCGCGGCCCGGGGCATTGCCCTCCTTCTCGCAGGCCTCGCGGTACTGCGCCACCGCCGGGCCGAGCCCGCCGAAGATCATCGAGGCGGCGAAGGGGGCGTAGATGATGTTGAGCCCGCGCTTCGCCGCCATCTCCATGCTGGTGCCGGAGAAGCAGGCGATATAGACCGGGATCGGCTGCTGCACCGGCTTTGGCGTGATCTCCATGTCGCGGATGTCGTAATACGCGCCCTTGTGCGACCACATGCCGGGCTCGGTCCACGCCTTGAGGACCACGTCGATCCCTTCCTCGAAGATCTCCTTCGACTTCATGAAGTCGGCGCCGAAGGGCTCGTACTCGGCCCGGTCGTAACCGCGCCCGGTGGCGTAGTCGACCCGTCCGCCGCTGACGAGGTCGAGCGTCGCCCAGCACTCGGCGACGTGGATCGGATGGTGGATCGGCAGCACGTTGACCGCGGGCGCGAGCCGGATGCGCTCGGTCACCGGGACGATGCTCGCCAGCACCAGGTCGGGCCGCGAGTTCACGCCCAGCCGGTCGAAATGATGCTCGCCGATCCAGGCCGAGTGGAAGCCCAGCCGGTCGGCGAGGATCGCCTGTTCGCGGATCTCCAGCACGAAGTCGCTCGCGCTCCTCGGATTGTCCGGATAGTAGTTGTCGGACAGGGTGAAATAGCCGAATTCCATGACGCTGCGCTCCCGGACCGGGCTGGTGCGGCCCGATGTGTATAGGCAAATCGGGGGAGCCGCAACGAACCCCGGCGGGCGGCGTTGACGGCTCTGGGTCCGGCGTGAATCATGCCGCAACTCCAGGAAGGGAAGCAGCGATGAGCGACACCGGGATCGGAGCCAGCGTGCTGCGCAAGGAAGACCGGCGGTTCCTGGCGGGGCGCGGCAACTATGTCGCCGACATCGCCGCGGCGGGCGAGGTCGCGCTCGCCTTCGTCAGGAGCCCGGTCGCGCATGGCCGCATCCGCTCGATCGTCAAACCCGAAGGCGCGGAGAACCGGGTGTTCACGGCGGACGACCTCGACGGCGTCGAGCCGATGCGCGCGCCGTCGAAGCTGCCGGGCTACAAGCCGGCCGACTTCCCGGCGCTCGCCATCGACAAGGTGCGGTTCGTGGGCGAGACCGTCGTGGCCTGCGCGGGTGCCACCAGGGCCGAGGCGGAAGACCTCGCGCAGGCGGTCGAGGTCGATTACGAGGAGCTCGCGCCCGCGGTCGACATGCTGGAGGCGCGCAAGCCGGGAGCGCCGCTGGTCCACGATGCGTGGGGCGACAACATCGCGCTGGCGACCCGCACCGACGGCGACATGGACTCGGTCAGGGCGCGCGCCGCGCATTCCGTAACCCGCGAGTTCCGCATGAGCCGGCAGGCGATGGTTCCGATGGAGGGCCGCGCGGTGCTCGCCGAGTGGAACCCGCGGATGGACCAGCTGATCGTCCACACCGCGACCCAGGTGCCGCATCTGATCCGCGCCGGGCTCGCCACGTTCCTCGGGCTGGAGCAGCGCCAGGTCCGGGTCATCGCCCCCGACGTGGGCGGCGGGTTCGGCCTCAAGACCTACGTCCAGCCGGAAGAGCTCGTCGCCTGCTGGTACGCGATGAAGTTCGGCCGACCGGCACGCTGGATCTCCGACCGGCGCGAGCACCTGATCGCGGACGCAAATTGCCGCGAGCACCACTACATCGTGACCGCGCATGCCGATGAAGAGGGCAAAATCCTCGGCCTCGAAGGCGAGGTCACGGTCGATGCCGGGGCGTACTCGATCTACCCCTTCACCAACTGCCTGGAAGCGGCGATGGCCGGCGGCAACCTGCCGGGGCCGTATGCGATCGAGGCCTACGGGGTGAAGACCTGGACGGTGGTCACCAACAAGCCGCCGCTGGTTCCCTATCGCGGCGTGGCACGGCCCGGCGTCGCCTTCGCGATGGAGATGCTGGTCGACGCGGTGGCGCGCACGGTGGGTCGCGAGCCGCACGAGGTCCGGATGATCAACATGGTCCCGGCCTCGGCCATGCCCTACACCAACATCGCAAAGAAGACTTTCGATTCGGGCGATCATGCCGGCGCCGTCGCCAAGGCCGTGCAAATGATCGACATCGAAGCGGTGCGCGAGCGCCAGGCGCGCGGCGAGCCGGACGGCAGGCTGATCGGGCTCGGCTTCGGCAGCTATGTCGAGCAGGCCGCGCACGGCACCTCGGTGTTCGCGAGCTGGGGTGTCCAGATGGTGCCGGGCTACGAGCAGGCCGGCGCCAAGCTGACCCCGGACGGCGGGCTCGAGCTCCGGGTGGGCGTGCAGTCGCACGGCCAGGGGATGGAGACCACGCTTGCCCAGGTGGCGAGCGAGATTCTCGGCATCGACCCGGAGAACGTCTCGGTGATCCACGGCGATACGGGACTCACGCCGTATTCCACCGGCACCTACGCCTCGCGCAGCATCGTCATGGCGGGCGGCGCGGTGTCGCGCGCCTGCAAGGTGCTGGTCGAGCGGATGCAGACCATCGGCGCACACCTGCTGCAATGCGAGCGCGACGAGGTCCGGGTCGCCGACGGCCGGGTGATGGGGCCGAGCGGCGACCTGCCGTTCTCGGAGATCGGCCGGGTCTGGTACATGAACCCCGAGGAGCTGCCGGCCGACGTCGATACCGACGGCATCGAGGCGGTGGTGGGATACCGCCCGGAACCCGATCACGGCACGTTTTCCTACTCGACCCATGCGGCGGTCGTCGCGGTCGATACCGATACCGGGGCGGTCGAGGTGCTCGACTACGTCGTGGTCGAGGATTGCGGCACCATGGTCAACCCGATGGTGGTCTCGGGCCAGGTCTATGGCGGCGCGGCGCAGGGTATCGGGACGGCTTTGTTCGAGGAATCGCCGTTCGACGAGCTCGGCCAGCCGCTCGCCTCCACCTTCGCCGACTACCACCTGCCGGGCGCGGCGGAGGTGCCGGCGTTCCGTCTCGCGCACATGGTCACGCCCTCGCCGCACACCGAGCACGGCATCAAGGGGATGGGCGAGGGCAGCACCATCCCGACCCCGGCGGTGATCGGCAACGCGGTCAACGACGCGCTCAGGCGCTACGGCGCCGAGGTCAACGAAACCCCGATATCGCCCAGGCGCGTCCTCGCGGCGATCTCGGCAGCCCGGGGAGAAGCGGCATGAAGCCGGCCAGGTTCGATTACGCGCGCGCCGGCGACATCGCCGACGCGATCCGGCTGCTGGGCTCGACCGACGGGTTCAACAAGCCGCTCGGCGGCGGAATGTCGCTCGGGCCGATGATGAACCTGCGCCTCGCCCAGCCCGATCTGGTGGTCGAGGTCCGCGGGCTCGACGCGCTCAAGACCGTCTCGGACGAGGGCGACCGGCTGGTCGTCGGGGCCGGCGTCACCCATGCGGCGATCGAGGACGGCAAGGTCCCGGATACGACCAACGGCATGATGCGTTCCGTCGCCGGGCAGATCGCCTACCGCGCGGTGCGCAACCGGGGCACGATCGGCGGCAGCATCGCCCACGCCGACCCCGCCGCCGACTGGCCGACCGCGCTGCGCGCGCTGGGCGCCGAGGTTGCCATCGACGGGCCGGGCGGCGCGCGGGTCGTGCCGCTTTCGGAATTCCAGCTCGCGGCCTTCACCGTGGCCCTGGAGCCCGCCGATATCGTCACCGCGCTCCATGTCCCGAAGCTCTCGCCCGGGGCGAGGTGGGGCTACTACAAGATTTGCCGCAAGCCGGGCGAGTTCGCGGATTCCATCGGGACCGTCGTCCACGACCCGGACCGCGGCTACACCGGGGTCGTCCTCGGCGCCACCGACGGCGCGCCGCTCGACGTGCCGGCCCTCGCCGAGGCCGTACGGGCCGGCAAGGACGTGGAAATCGACGACGCCAAGGCGGCGCTCGCCGCCCAGGGCGCGACGTTCGACGACTACGGCAACCAGATCCACGCCGTCGCGCTCAGCCGCGCGATCAAGGGAGCGTTCGCGTCATGACCGAGATCAGCCTCACCATCAACGGCGCGCCGGTGACGGCCAGCGTGGAGCCGAGGACCAGCCTCGCCGATTTCGTGCGCGACAGCCAGCGCCTGACCGGCACGCATCTCGGGTGCGAACACGGCGTCTGCGGCGCCTGCACGCTGGAGATCGATGGCGAGCCGATGCGCTCCTGCATCACCTACGCGGTGAGCTGCGACGGCGCTTCGGTCACCACCATCGAGGGCTTCGACGATGACGAGGTGATGGAAGACCTGCGTCAGGCCTTCACCGAGAACCATGGCCTGCAATGCGGCTATTGCACGCCGGGAATGCTGGTGACCGCGCGCGACATCGTCAGGCGCCTGCCCGAAGCCGACGAAAAACGGGTGCGGCTGGAGCTTTCCGGCAATCTCTGCCGCTGCACCGGCTATGTGGGGATCGTGCGGGCGATCCTCGCCGTACTGGAGAAACGGCGCGGGTAAGGCGAATGCGCCTCGGTCAGAACAGGTCCTTTCCCTCGGCACCCCCTCGTGAAGGGGGGGGGGGGGGGGCCCCCCCACAAAAAAAGGGGGGGGGGGGCGGCGGGGTGGGGGCGGGTTTTGTTTGGGGGCACGCCCCCCCCCCACCCGCCGCGCCCGCCCCGCGGG
>JAPPIT010000132.1:0-22134 GCA_028820505.1 Defluviicoccus sp. | reverse complement strand
CCCCCGCCGTTACTGTACACCGGGGGGGGCTTCGCCTACCGCCCGTCGCCAACACCCGGCCCCCCCCCCCCCCCCCCCGCGCCCTGGGCCGCCCCCCCCCCCCCATGACAGGTTGGGGACTTCTCGCTGGCATTTGCGCGCTGATTTTCCTGTTGGCCGCACCGGCGACCGCCGATCTGGCGCGCGAGCTCGCGTGGCGGGATCTCGCACCCGGCGGAGACAGGCTCGTCGACCCTCTCGCCGATCTGACGGGCGACCAGCGGCTCGACCTCGAGGCCGTGGCCTGGGCCCGGGCCGCGGAACGCCGGGGCGAGATTTCCTCCGTGGCCGAGGAATACGAAATCGCGGTCGAGATGGCGAGCGGGCTCGCGCGCCAGGGTCTCGACGTGGATGCGCTGGTGGCGAAGTACGAGAGCTTCCGCGCGGAGGTGGACGCGTTGAACCGGCGGGTCGACGACGGGCTCGACGGGCAGGTCGTGCGCATTCCGGGCTATGCGCTGCCCCTGGAGTTCGCGGGGATCGCGGTGAAGGAACTCCTGCTCGTCCCCTATTTCGGGGCCTGCATCCATGTCCCGCCGCCGCCGCCGAACCAGATGGTGTTCGTCACGCTCGACGAGCCCTACGTGGTGAACGAGCTGTTCGCGCCCGTCTGGATCACCGGCCGCATGAGCGTGAAACGAAGCACCGCGTCGCTCGCCTATGTCGACGGCCGGGCTTCGCTGGAGACCGGCTATACCCTCGCCGGGACCGGGATCGAACCCTACGAGCGCTGACCCGACAGGTCGTTTCGACCGCGCGGCGGCGCCTCTCCACAATATGTGATGTTATATTGTTGGTATCGACGGCGACCGAAAAGGAGGGAAGGAAATGCTCGCAAGACGGCTTAGCATGGGGATCGGGTTCTGTGCCGCGGCCGCCCTCCTGTCAGGCGGTGCATGGGCGGCGGACAAGGCGCATGTGCACGGCGAGAGCAAGGTCAAGCTGGCGGTCGAAGGAAACGTCGTGGAAATCGAATTCGAATCGCCGGCCCACGACATCGTCGGCTTCGAAAGCATGCCGAAGACAGCCAAGCAACGTGCCGCGGTGGAAAGCGCCGTGGCCGCCCTGAAGAAGGGAGAGGCGCTGTTCCGCCTGACGCCCGGCGCGGGCTGCAAGCTCGAGGAGGCGGAAGTCGAGACGCCGCTCGCGGAATCCGGTCACAAAGAGGAGCACAAGCACGCGGAGGAAGAGGAACATTCGGAGTTTCACGCCCACTACCATTTCCGCTGCGCGCAGCCCGGGCGCCTGAAGGGCGTGGAAGTGCGGCTGTTCGATTCGTTCCGTACGATGCGGGAAGTCGAGGTCAGCGCTATCCTTCCTGGAGGCCAACGAGCGGCGAGCCTGAAACCGGGCGCGAACCGCTTCGATTTCTGACCCCCTTCCGGGACCTGCCCCGCCTGCATGATCCGCCTCGCCGATATCCGCTTCCGCTGGCGCAGCCGGGATCCGCCGGTCCTCGATATTCCGGAGCTCGTCGTCGACCGCGGCGAGACGCTGTTCGTCAAGGGGCCGAGCGGCGGCGGAAAGACCACGCTGCTCAACCTCCTGGGCGGGGTGGTCGAGCCGGAGGCCGGCACGGTCACGATCCTGGGAACCGAGATAGCCGGTCTGCGGGGCGGGGCGCGCGATGCGTTTCGCGCCGACCATATCGGCTTCGTGTTCCAGATGTTCAACCTGGTCCCCTATCTGCCGCTGATCGACAACGTGCTGCTGCCGTGCCGGTTTTCGGCGCGGCGAAGGGAACGGGCCGGCGCCCGGCCTGAAATCGAGGCCCGGCGCCTGCTTGCCCATATGGGGCTCGACGCGGAACGGCTCGCAGGACGCCCCGTCTCGCGTCTCAGCCAGGGCGAGCAGCAGCGGGTCGCCGCCGCGCGCGCCCTGATCGGAACGCCTGAGCTGGTCATCGCCGACGAGCCGACCTCCGCCCTCGACGAGGATGTGAGGCAAGCGTTTCTCTCGCTCCTGATGGAAGAGGTCGACAAGGCAGGGGCGACGCTCGTCTTCGTGAGCCACGACGCCCGGCTCGAACCGGCTTTCGGGCGCAGCCTCGCGCTTGCCGAAATCAACCGCGCGACGCCGGAGCGCTGAATTGCCGATCGTAATCCTGGCGCTCAGGAGCGTCGCCAACCGCAAGGCAACCGCCGGCCTGGTGGTCTTCGCGATCGGGCTCAGCGTCGCGCTCCTGCTCGGTGTCGAGCGCGTGAGGACGGAGGCCAGGGCGAGCTTCGCCAACACAATCTCCGGGACCGACCTCGTGGTGGGCGCGCGAAGCGGCGCGCTGCCCTTGCTGCTTTATTCGGTCTTCCGCATCGGCAACGCGACCAACAACATCTCCTGGAAGAGCTACCGGACGATCGCCCGGTCGCCCGGGATCGCCTGGACGATCCCTTTCTCGCTGGGCGATTCGCACCGCGGCTTTCGCGTCCTGGGCACGGATCTCGGATATTTCGAGCATTACCGGTATGGACGGCGAAACCGGCTTGCCTTCGCGGCCGGCGGCCCGTTCGACGACGTGTTCGACGCGGTGCTGGGCGCGGAGGTCGCCGCTACGCTCGGCTACCGTACGGGCGATCCCATCGTCGTCAGCCACGGGCTGGGCGCGCAGGGAATCTCCGATCACGCGGACAAGCCGTTCCGCGTCGCCGGCATTCTCGCCAGGACCGGAACGCCGGTCGACCGGACCGTGCATGTCAGCCTCGAAGGCATCGAGGCGATCCACGTCGATTGGCGCCACGGCGCGCCGATACCGGGTCTTGCGGTCAGCGCCGAGGCGGTGCGCGGGATGGACCTTACGCCGAAGACGATCACCGCCTTCCTGGTGGGCCTCGAGTCGCGCCTCGCGGTGTTCGGGCTGCAGCGGCGGATCAACGAGTACAGGGCCGAACCGCTGCTCGCGATCCTCCCCGGCGTGGCGCTGCAGGAGCTCTGGGACCTGATGGGAACGGCGGAGGCCGCGCTCTCGGCGATCTCGGTCTTCGTCGTCGCGACCGGGCTCCTCTGCATGATGGCGACGATGCTGGCGGGGCTCGGCGAACGCCGGCGCGAAATGGCGATCCTGCGCTCGGTCGGCGCCCGCCCGGCGCATGTGTTCGGGCTCCTCATCGCGGAGGCTCTGGCGCTGACGGTCGCGGGCATCGCGGTCGGTCTGGGAATCTTCTACGCGGCGCTGGCTATCGCCCAGCCGGTGGTGAGCGCTTCCTACGGGCTGTACCTGCCCGTCGCCCCGCCGACTTCGAGGGAGTTCCTGTTCCTGGCGCTGGTCGTCGTCGCGGGCGCGGTCTCCGGAGCCATTCCGGCGTGGCGCGCCTACACCCAGTCGCTCGCCGACGGGATGACGGCGAGGACCTGAGCGTCACACCTTCTCGGTGTTGCGCTCCGCCCCTTCGTAGAGAATGTCGGCGACCGCCCGCGCGGCCCGGTCATGGAAGGCGACGGCGGTCTCGTCGAAGTCCCGTTCCGGTACCGGGGTGTGCTCGAAATGGCCGAAGCGGTCGGTGCCGCGCACCAGCGCCGCGGAATCCCAGTCGCCCACCGCCTGCGCGGTGTCGGGCGGCATGAAGTGCATCGAAACGCCGATCCGCCGGTCGTCCGACAGGTTCGGCCCCGAGGCGTGGGCGAGCCGGTAGGAATGGAGCGACATCTCACCCGCCCGGAGCGGCATGTGGACGGCATCCGCCTCGTCGACCCCTTCGACAATCTCCTGGCCCCGCGTCAGCATGTTGTCGTCGTGATAGCTGTCGCGGTGAACCAGGGTGTCGCCGACATGGGTGCCCGGCATCACCCGCATGCAGCCCGCCTCGACGCTGGCTTCGGACAGGGCCAGCCAGGCGCTCACCACCTTCTCGCTCGACAGCCCCCAGTAGCGGGAATCCTGGTGCCAGGAGACGAAGCTCCGGGATCCCACGTCCTTGATCCAGAAGATCGTGTTCCAGCACAGAATGTCGGGGCCGATGAGCTGCTCGATGGGATCGAGGATTTTCGGGTCCCGGATCAGATCGTCCAGCCATTTGAACAGCAGATGCGACTTGCCGCGCTGACGGTGGCTCAGCCGGCCGCCGTTCTCCGCCTCGAGCGCCTCCAGCCGCGCGCGGAGCGGCGGAATCTCGTGCGGTTCCAGCACCGTCAACGGGAAGACATAACCGTCCCGGCGGTACTGCTCGATCTGTCGTGGGCTCAGCGTCATGGCTCGCCGTACGTTGTCGCGCTATGATCCTGTCACAGCGGGGTGGCGGGGAAAAGGCATGACGGAAATCCTGACCGACGACCGGGTGGAACGCGCGCGTCACGACGGGTTCGTGTTCCCGGTGCCGGTTATGAGCCGCGACAAGGCGCGCCACTATCTCGACCGGTTCGAGGACTATGAGCGCGAGTACGCCGGTCGCGGTCCGCGCAGGCTGATGGTCAAGCCGCACGTCCTGTTCCCCTGGATGGTCGAGCTCGGCACCACGCCGGCCCTGCTGGATTCCATCGAGCGGCTGATCGGACCCGACATCCTGCTGACCAGCTCGGCGGTCTGGGTGAAGAACGGCAACGACCCCTCCCACACCACATGGCACCAGGATTCGGCCTATTTCGGCTACGAGCCGCTGGAGGTCTGGGGCGCCTGGATCGGGCTCACCGATTCCTTCGTCAGGCATGGCTGCCTGCGCTACAAGCCGGGCTCGCATCTGAGAGACGAGATGGACCATACCGAGACCTGGGCCGCGGACAATCTGCTGGCCCGCGGTCAGATGATCCCCGACTTCGACGAGACCGGCGTGGTCGATGCCGAGGTGGGCGCCGGCGAGGCGACGATCCATCACTTCCGCACCGCCCATTCGTCGAAGCCCAACACCACGGGCGAGCGGCGCATCGGAGTCCTGTTCGTCTACTGCCCGCCGCACGTGCGGCCGAGCCTCGGGCGTTTCCCGGCGATGCTGGTGCGCGGCGAGGACCGTTACGGCCATTTCGACCGCGACCCGATCCCCGACCGCGTCATGGACCCGGCGATGCTCGACTATCTCAACGGGTTCCTCGACGGCTATTTCGACCCGGCGCTGAGATCCGAGGCGGAGCGCAAGACGGCCGAGGTTTAGCAGGGCCGTTCAACCCCACTCGTCATGGTCGGCGAAGGCCGACCATCCACGTTTTCTTTTCTTTCCTCGCCATGCCGACCGACACAAAAACTCGTGGATGGTCGGCCTTCGCCGACCATGACAGGGAGCGCGGCAGGCCCTCCGTGACTCTTGGAGCGTTCCGGCTACACTCCCGCGCTGCGCGGCGTGCAACACGGAGATGGCGACAATGAAAGCGGTCTATTTCGAACGGCACGGCGGACCCGAGGTGCTTCGGTACGGCGAACTGCCGGACCCGTCGCCGGGGCCGGGCGAGATCGTCGTCGACATCCATGCGGCAACCGTCAACGGCGCCGACTGGAAAGTGCTCGCCGGCCGCTACAGCGAACTCACGGATTTTCCCTACGTGCTCGGACGCGACTTCTCCGGCACGGTCGCGGCGCTCGGCGCGGGCGTGAACGAGTTCGCCCCGGGCGATGCGGTGTTCGGCGTCTGCGCGCCGGGCCAGGAAGGCACCTACGCCGAAAAGATCGCGATGAAGTCGGCGCTCTGCGCAAGCAAGCCGGACGGCGTCTCCCATGTCGACGCCGCCGCGCTCTCGCTGATCGGTCTGACCGCGCTGGTCTCGATCGAGGACACGCTGGCGCTCAAGGCGGGCGAGAAAATCCTGATCCAGGGCGGCGCCGGCGGGGTCGCGGGGTTCGGCATCCAGCTCGCCAGGCATATCGGCGCCCACGTGGTCGCGACATGCAGCGCGCGCAATGTCGACTATGTGCGCGGCCTCGGCGCGGACGAGGTCATCGACTACAACGCGTTGGACTTCACGGAGGCCGTCTCGGACTGCGACGCGGTGTTCGAGACCGTCGGCGGCGACGTGACCGAGCGCTCCTTCGCCGTTCTCAAGCCGGGCGGCCGCGCGGCCTTCATCGCCTCGGGCTCGACCGCGCCGGAACCGCCGCGCGGCGACGTGACCTCGCTCCGCCCCAGGGTCGGGCGCGACCGGCCGCACCTGGAGCGCATCCTCGAGCTCCACGAGGCGGGCGCGGTCACCGTGCCGGAGGTCACGACCTACCCGCTCGAAGACGCGGCCTCCGCGCTCGCGACCAGCGCGGCACGTCACCTGCGGGGCAAGCTGGTCCTGCGGGTGCGCTGATCAGATCGGCAGCGCCGCGGGCTCGTTCTCGTAGCCCAGCACGTAGTTCCAGTTGGTGTGGTCGGGGTTGCGGTTGACCAGCGGGCGCGCGAAGAGCGGGTGGGTCATCGAGCGCACCTCGTGCTCCAGCGTGAACAGCATCTCGCCGCTCTCCGGATCGACGATGTCCTTGAAGCGGTACTGGTGCTGTCCGTCCTCCTGGCTGACCAGCCCGCGCTCCATCAGGCGTTCGTAGGGGCCGGAGAAGTTGGCGACATAGACCTGGATGTGGTGGTTGTCGTAGTCGGGGATCGGGTCCCCGGTCTCGCGGAAGACCAGCGTCTGGTTGTGCCCCACCGAGACGAACGCGGCCGGCGCGCCATCCTCTTCCCCGAGCGACGCGCGCGCGCCCACGATCTCGTCGTAGAAGCGCGCTATGCCCGGGGCGCTGCCGACCGGGACGTCGGGGCGGACATAGGCCATGCCGAGGCGCATCCGCCCGAAACGCTCGTCCGGCTCGTGCAGCCTGATCCGGTTGCCCCACGGGCTGGTCGCGTCGACATGGTCGTTACCCGGCGTGAAGTCGAAGTCGGTGTCCCCGAGCTCGCCCCGCACCTTCTTGAGCCGCTTGACCAGCCCTTCGAGGTCGGGGATCACCAGCCCCACCCGGCCGCGCAGGCGCTGCGGCTCGCCGGTCGGCAGGTGGAACTGGCTGCGCCCGATATTGATCCACATGTTGTTCGTGCTGGTCATCAGGTAGGGGTCGCGCGTGAGCCCGAGCCCGGCGACGTAGAACAGCGTCGACAGGCGCTGGTCCGGTATCTGCACGTTGACGTGTTCGAGCGCGACGATGTTGCCGAGATCCTCGGTCGAGCGGTCGAGTTGCTGCGCCATGTCTCCCTCCGGGTCGGATCGCGGACGAAGGCTAGCGCGGACGGGCGCCGGAGAACAGGGCCAATCGGGTCAGGACCCGGCGCGGCTCCGGATCGCCTTCAGCACCGCGCCCGCCTCGGGCCGGTCGCGGTAGCCCTCCGTGGAGAAGCGCTGCCGCACGACGCCGTCGGCGTCGATCACCACGATCGTCGGCGTGGCGATGCCGTACCACGGGGTCGACCTGGCGGGCCCCGGATCGAGCAGGTCGAACGCCCGGATGATCTTCGATCCCTTGTCGGAAAGGAGGGGATAGCCGATCCCGGACCGGCCGGCGAAGCGTACCAGCACGGGCACCCCGTCATAGGTCACGGCCGCGAGCCCGTAGCCCAGCGCCTTGACCTCATCCAGATGCCGGTTCCAGGCGACCGCCTGGTTCTTGCAGAAGGGTCACCAGTCGAAGGAGCGCGAGAACAGGAGGATCAGCCCCTTCTTGCCGCGCAGCGAGCGGAAGTCCCGCGCCGCACCGGCCTGGTCCGCGGCGGCGACCAGCGCGCCCACCCGCGTGCCCACGGCCGGTCCGTCGAGGCGCTCGTCCACCGCGCCCGCGGCCAGCGCAGGCGGCGTCAGCGTAACCAGCGCGCAGACGAGAAGCGTCCTGAAAGCCGGAATGCGCATCGGCCCTCCGATCGATGCCGGCCATTATACGGCTTGCAACGCGGGGGCGGGAGGGTTAACCCCTCGTCGATTCTGGGGGGAGCGCCACCGTGACCGGGCGAAATTTCGTGAGCGACAACGTGGCGCCGGTCCACCCGGCGGTGATGGCGGCCATCGCCGCGGCCAATAGCGGCCCCGCCGCGTCCTACGGGGAAGACGCGATCTCGGCCGGACTCGACGAGATCTTCGGCCGTCTTTTCGAAGCCGACGTGCGGGTTCTTCCCGTCGCCACCGGCACGGCGGCCAACGCGCTCACCCTCGCCGCGATGGCCGAACCGGGCGCGCGCTTCTACTGCCACGAGCAGGCCCACATCGCGGTCGCGGAGGAAGGGGCGCCCGGATTCTACGTCGCCGGCGGGGAATGCGTCGGCGTCGCCGGCGACCTGGCGCGGATCGACCCCGCCGCGCTGAGCGCGTCGCTCGCGGACGCAAACGGCGGCCTCCTCAGCCTCACCCAGGCGACCGAGCGGGGAACCGTCTACACCCCGGCGGCGATCGCCGGGCTCGCGCGGATCGCGCGGGATGCGGGGCTCCGCGTGCAGCTCGACGGCGCGCGGTTCGCCAACGCCGTCGCATGGCTCGGATGCCACCCGGCGGACGTCGCCCAACGCGCCGGGGTCGACGCAGTGGTCTTCGGGACTTCGAAGAACGGCACCCTCAACGCGGAAGCCATGGTGTTTTTCGATCCGGCGTTCGCGGACGAGCTGTTCCCGATGCGCAAGCGCTCGGGACACGCCTATTCCAAGATGCGCTATCTCAGCGCCCAGCTCGAAGCCTATCTCGCGGGCGGCCTCTGGCTCGAGCTCGCCGCCCACGCCAACGCGATGGCCCGCCGGCTGGCGGAAGGCCTCGCCCAACATCCGCACATTTCCCTGCTCGCCCCGGTGGAAGCGAACCTCGTGTTCCTCGACATGCCGGAGCGGGTGTTGGAGGGGCTCCGCGCCGGCGGTTTCGAAATCCACGCAGCGCGCGGCGGCGCATCCGTCCGGCTGGTGCCGAGCTACGCAACGACGGAGGACGACGTGGACCGGCTGGTGGAGGCGGCGTTGCGGCGGGTGTGACGTGCGAATCGCCATCGGGCGCCAGGGCGCGTCTGTTTGGAACCGCTTCGTCCGTTCTCTTCCGTCATGGTCGGCGAAAGCCGACCATCCACGTTTTGTTTTTGTTTCCAGTACCTTAAAAATCGTGGATGGTCGGCCTTCGCCGACCATGACGGGGCGGGCTGGGGTAAAGGCGCTTCTATCTGAAACGGACAGGCTCTAGAGGTAATGAAAGTTGCAAATGTGGCTCTCGGGAATTCCGACGCTAGGCGCAGGCTTCGCGATTGGCTGACGAGGCGCTGTCCCGATATCGTCACGCTCCAGAAAATCGGTCCCGGCGGTCTGTTCCCTGAGAGCCAGGTCCGAAATGCCGGCTACCAGGGCTGCTTTCTCCATCATGGCGAAAATCACCTTGGCGTTGCCGTACTGGTGCGCCGCGATTTCCTCAATCGCCGCGATCGATCGCTATCGCGGGTGCTCTATCCCGAATTGCCGGACCCTGACATATGCCAGCCGCGATTCCCGAATGAATCGCGCTTCCTGACCGTCAGCATCGGCGATCTCTGGGTCTCGTCTGTCTACGCCCCGTACGGCCCGGCCAGTCTGCGCAAGCGGCAGGCAATCGAACGGCGGGTCGCATGGCTGAACCGCCTGCGGAACAATATTCGCTTCGCCGGCCGTGACCGCTGGATTCTATGCGGCGACTTCAACGTGAAGCCGGACGGCAGGCCGCCCTGGAAGGGATACTACTCGCAAGACGAAAAGGACGCCCTGGAAGAACTGAAGAGGCTCGGCCTCCGCGACCTCTACCGCGAAGCGCATCCCCACCCGGAAGAGAAGCCGGGTCACACGCGAGGCCACAGCGAGAAATACCCGCACGGCACTTCGCGGCTCCACCTGATTCTCGCGAGCGACAGCCTGGCGCGGCGTCTCCGATCCGCGCGCATGGACCTCGATCGGAGCCTTTGGCCCCGAAGGGACGCGCCGCCAGTCATTGTGGACCTGGATGACATCTGAGCGAGGCACGCTCGCGGCCGCATGGCGCAATATCCCGTCGGCGGCGTTCGTACGAGGAAGCCGCACGATTGAGACCGAACGGAAAATGCCCCACGGCTCGGAACCCGCGAACGCCACCCCCGTCAGTCCTGACCGTCCAGCCGCCCGCGCCGCCGGGTCATCCTCTCGGCCAGCTTGGGCGCCGTTCCGGGACGACTCCAGGGGCAGACCGCGATGCAGATGCCGCAGCCCTGCGTGTCGTTGAAATACGGGATGCACTTGTCGAAATCGACGTACCAGCGCTCCACGCCGCGCACCCAGACCTTTTCGCGGGAGATCGCGTCCGGCGGGCACGCATCGGTGCAGACCCGGCAGCGGGTGCAGAAATCGTCCGCTCCGAACACGTCCTCCGCGTCGGCGATCAGCGGCAGGTCGGTGAGCACTCCGGCGAGACGAAACGAGGAACCGTAGGTCCGGTTGATCATCGAGCCGTGCTTGCCGAGCTCGCCCAGCCCCGCCTCGATCGCCGCGGGTATCAGCGTGACCGGCCCCGCCGCCGGACCGCCATGCGGCCGGGCGTGGTATCCGGCGGCCTGGATGAAGTTGGCGAGGGCGCGCGCCGCGCGGGTGCCCCGGTTGTACTGCGTCATGGTCTCGACGGCGGCGGGAATGGCCGGCGCCTTGGCCAGCTCCTCGTGGTCCATCGCGACGCCGATGACGACGATCCAGGGTTCCGGCGCCTCGTAGCCCTCGAACACCCATTCGGGGTTCACCCGCGCGATCCCGACCAGATCGCCCTCGTCCGCGAGCGCGTATTCCTTTACCCGGCGCGACCAGTTCGCCGGCGTGTCGGTCTCCGGCGCCGCCGGTTTCCCGGGCGGCTTCCTCTGCCCGCGCCCGCCGTATTTGAGATGGAAGTCGTGGAGCTCGGGGAACGCCTCGAAGCGTTCCATGTAGTAGTCCTGCAGCGCCTTGTGCGGAATATCGACGCCGTAATGCCAGAACAGCGGGCTCGGCCGGCGGGGTTCGCGCTCGCCGCGTCCGTTGACGTCGTTGCCGGAGATTTCGGGGAACAGCCCGCGCTGCTCCTCCGGCGTCTCATAGGTGGGAATCTTCCGCATCGCTCACCCGCCTTTCGATGATTTCACACGATCGCCCGGCGGATCAAATTCGCGCCGATGAGAATCAGGAACCCGAACACGCCCTTGGAGAACACCTCCTGAGACAGTTTCTCGCCGATCCTCCGGCCGATCCACATGCCGGCGAAGGACGGCAGCAGCGCGGCGGTCCCGATGGCGGCCGCCTCCAGGGTGAGCGCGCCTTCGGCGATCAGCGTTCCGCCCCAGGGCAGCGCGGTCAGGAAGAAGGCGAGGCTGACCGCCTGCAGGAACGTCTCCCGGTCGAGGCCGAGCGCCTGGAAGTAGATCGCGACCGGCCCCCCGACCGAGCCGGTCAACCCGGTCAGCAAACCGGACAGCAGCCCGACGCCGGGCGAGTACCACGGCTCGTGCGCTTCGGGGATGCGGAACCTGAGCGCGAAGATGTTGACCAGCGAATAGACGATGATGACCACCCCGAGCAGCGCGCCGACCAGCGTCTCGTCGATGACGAAAAGGAGCATCGTGCCCAGCCAAGCGCCGACGCCGAGCGGCACGATCATCGTCCAGAACCGCTTGAAAATCGGCACCAGCATGCCGCCCTGGCTCATCTGCCAGGCATTGGTGATCAATACCGGCACGATGATCAGCGGCACCGCCTCCCTGAGCCCCATCGCGATCGTCAGCACGGCGACCGCCGTCAGGGGGAGGCCGAGTCCGACCACGCCCTTGACCATGCCGGCGACGGTGAACGCGACGGCCGCGGCCGCTATCAGCGTCGGGTCCATGCTTGCGCACCCCCAAGGCTTTCATTAGCAATGGCCCGCCGCATCGAGTCCACCCCTTGCCCGGAGTGTTCCCCCCATGGCGATGAGCCAGCCGCTTCGCCACCTGATCGAGTCCGCCGCACCGCTGTTCGCGGGCGAAGCGGAAGTGGTCCGCACCTACTGGGATTCGCCGGTCCGCACCATCGAAACCGATCTGCGCTGGCTCGAACTGCAGGTCTTCAAGGAATTCAAGGGCTCCGGCGTCGGCGACTACGGCAACCGGGGCGTGATCGTGGGCCCCCTGACCGAGGTGCTCGAAGTCCTGCCCAGGATGGACATCGAGGTGTCCCGCCACCGCATTTGCGAACTGCTGGAAGGGCTTTACGAGGAGTTCACCCATCTGGTCGCCTTCGCGGATGTCTACGACGCGATCCGTCCGGAAGGCACGCCCAGGCTGGACCCGCATCGCTGCCAGGGCTGGGAGGAGGACACCGCGCTTACCCAACTCCGCTACCGGACCCTCGCCGAGCACGGCGAGATCGGCACCCGCGCGTCGAAGTTCTCCGAAGGCGGCTACTGCACCCTGTTCCGCGAGGGCATGCGCCTCGCCGACCGCGGCGGCAACGACGCGCTGATCGCCGAGGCCTGCGCGAAGGTCTACGACGACGAGTTCGAGCACATGCTGGGCGGGATCGTCGGGCTCGATGCCGAGGGCATGACGGACGCCGAATGGACCCGGATGGAATCGCTGGTCGGGGAACTGCTCAAGGCCCGCGTGGCGATGCGGAACGGCCAGTTCTCCAACCCGCTGTCGCCGGAACGGATCGCCGCGATCCACGCCGGCGACATCGACCCCGTCGCGTTCGACTACGACAGGGCCGAGGCGCTGATGGCGGCGTAGCGCCGCCCGCGCTCAGTCGACCCCCTCGATCACCCGGAAGTCGCGCTCGACCGCGCCTTCGAGCTTGACCACCGCGGCCTGGTAGTCCGGACCGTCATGCGTCGCGAGCGCCTGTTCGAAGCTCGGAAATTCGACGACGACGGTGCGTTCCTTGACCCCGGCCTCGAAGGCCTCGATCCGGCCGCCGCGCGCGAGAAACTTGCCGCCGCCGGCCTGGACGGCCGGCCCGGCGAGTTTCGCGTACGCCGCCAGCGCGTCCGGGTTCTTGATTTCCCGGTAGCAACTCACCCAGTAACCCTTCGCCATTGCATCCTCCTTTCGGCGTTTCGTCGTCAGATTATCCCAGCCCGTCATCGACGGTGACGTTCTCCGCCACCAGCGCGTGTCCGGCGCCTTCGGCCTCGTGCTGCAGCAGGATAGAGAAATCGATGTCCGTATGCCCCTTCCCCACGACCGTGGACAGGATCTCCCGCGTCAGCGCGGTGACCGGCATCGGCACGTCGAGCTCGCGGCCGAGCGCGAGGCCGAGATCGAGATCCTTGCGCAACAGCGGCGGGGTGAAGGTGGTGGTGTAGTCGAGATTGACCAGGGCGGGCGACTTGTAGCGCGTGAAGGTCGATCCCATCACCGAAGCGTTCATGAATTCGAGAAAGGCCGAGCGCGGCACGCCAGCCCGTTCGGCGAGGACGGTGATCTCGGAAAGGCACTGGATGACCACGCCGAGCATCACGTTGTGGCAGATCTTGCAGGTCCGGGCGAGATCGCCCTCCCCGACCCAGGTCACGCCCGAGGGCGCCATGACCTCGAGCAGGGGCCGCACCTCGTCGAACACGTCCTTCGGGCCGGACGAGACGATGGTGAGCTTTCGCGCCTTGACCACCTTGCCGTTGCCGCTGACCGGCGCGGCGAGGAATTCGGCGCCCCGCCCGGCGAGCGCCCGGCGCACGTCCCCGGACGCCTCCTCGTCGACCGAGGAGCAATCGACGACCATGCGGGGCGTCGAGGCGGCGTCGGACAGCAGCCCCTCGGGACCCGAGATCACCGCGCGCAAATCGTCGGGACCGGCGACCATGGCGAACACCACGTCGCGGTCGGCGAGATCGGCGGGGGTCGCGACGATCTTCGCGCCATGGGCCGCGAGCGGCTCCGCCTTGGCCGCCGTCCGGTTGTAGACCGTCACGTCGGCCCCCGCCCTGAGCAGCAGCTCTGCCATGGGAAAGCCCATGCGCCCGGCGCCGATCCAGCCGACGCTGTGTTTGGTGATGGCATCCGCGGTCATGGTTCTTTTCCTCGCGTTGGTCATGGCGGACATGTTGCGCGGCGCGGCGGTTCAGGCAAGACCCAGCCCGTCGAGCTCGTCCGCGCGGAAGTCGGGCGTCGTCGGACCGAATCCCTCCGGCTCGCCGGAAGGCGTTGCGAGCGGCCGCGCAAGCGCCGCTTCCACGGTCAGGAACATCCCGGCGACGGAGGCGGCGTGGCGCAGCGCCGCTTCCACCACGTCGAGAGGGTCTAGGATGCCGGCGGCCGTCATGTCGCGGATCTCGCCGGCGACGGCGTCGAATCCGCGTTCGGGATCGCCGGCCTCGGTCAGCCGTGCCGCGATCGCCTTGCCGTCGTGCCCGGCATTGTCGGCGATCTGCATGAGCGGCGCGGCGAGCCCTGCCCGCAGCACGCGGCCGACATGCGGGTTGCCGGTCGCGCGGTGCAGGACGCGCGCAGCGTACAGCAGCGCGGCGCCGCCGCCGGCGACGGCGCCGTTGGCGAGCGCCGCGCGGGCGGCGCGGGCGGCGGCGCGGGCACGTTCGGACCGCGCGGCGATTTCCGCTGCCGAATCCCCGCCCACCCGGATCGACGCGACCCCGCCGGCGAGCCGCGCGAGGCGGTCGGTCAGCAGCTTGCGGTCGTAGTCGGTTCCGGCCGCGGCGATCGCGTTGCGGATCTCCTGCCGTCGGTTCTCGATGGCGGCTTCGTCGCCGGCGCCCTCGATGAACAGCGTCTCGTTGCCCGAGATCGCCGTGCGGCGGGCGCTCCCCAGGACGCCAGGGCCGGCGTTCTGCAGCGCGAGCCCCTTGTCCTTGGCGATGACGGTGGCGCCGGTCAGCACCGCGGCGTCCTCCAGCGCGGCCCGGCGCCGGTCGCCGAAATGAGGCGCCTTGGCGGCGACAAGACGGAGTCCGCCGCGGACCTTGTTCGTAGTCAGGGTCCGGAGCGCCTCGCCTTCCACCGCCTCGGCGACGATCGCCAGCGGGCGGCGCATGCGGACGGCAATTTCCAGCAGCCCCAGCAGCGGCTCGTGACGGTCGAGCCTGCCGTCATGGAGAAGGATCAGCGGCTCTTCGTAGGTGCAGAGCAGGGTCTCCGGATCGGTCATGAAGTAGGGCGACGCGTAGCCCTCGTCGAAGCGCACGCCGGCGACGATCTCGTACTCGACGCCCCGCGCATGGCCGTCCTCGACATCGACCACGCCTTCGGCGCCGGTCGCCGCGACGGCCTCTGCGGCGATCCGACCGATCCCGGCGTCGCCGTTTGCGGCCAGCGTTGCGATCGCCGCCAGCGCCTCGCCGGGCGCCACCGGGCGGGCCGCCTCGCGCAGGACATCGAGAACGGCGGCGGTGCCCTCGTCGATGCCGCGCTTCAGCGCGACCGGGTCGGCGCCGGCGGCCACCGCCTTGATCCCCTCGCCGATCATCGCGGCCGCGATCACGGTCGAGGCGGTTCGCCCGTCGCCCGCTTCGTCGGCGGTGCGCGCCGCCGCGTTGCGGACCAGCCGCGCGCCCATGTCGGCGAACCGGTCGGCGAGCTCGATCGACTGGGCCACGCGCGCGCCGTCGGAGGTGACTCGCGGGGACCCGCCCTCCTCGTCGATCAGCACCGCGCGCCCGGCCGGGCCGAGCGTTACCCGCACGGCGTCGGCAAGAACCCCGACCCCGGCGTAGAGCGCGCTGCGGCCTTCGAGGCCGAAGGCGGGATAGGATGCGGTCACCTTCGCCTGCCGTCTTCCACGCCGTCCGGAACCCCGGCGTCGGTGTGAGTCAGACCATCGATGCCAGCTCTTCCAGCAGATAGCCGCGGAACAGCCCGTAATTCTCGACCATCGGGAAATGCCCGATCCCCCTCATCACCGTGAAGCGGCAGCCGGGGATCGAGTCTGCCGCCTGGCGCGTCATTTCCGGCGTCGCCGAGTAATCGTACTCGCCGGTCAGCAGCGAGACCTTGCAGCGGTCGGTGTCGATCCGCTTGATGTCCTCGCGCGCGTCCCAGTCCTCGCAGTAGTACCAGACATCGCCCTTGTAAACGCCCGGGCCCGACTGGCTGTAATACCACCAGTTCTCGCGGCAGCCTTCCTCGGGCGAGTCGGGGCCGTTGAGCCCGTAGGTGTAGCAGGCCGCGAGCTCGCCGCCGTGGATCGCCGGGTGGTGCAGGAAGTCGTTGTCGCGCCCCTCGGCGAAGGCGGTGCTTTCCAGCCCGACGATGCCGGCGATCTCGTCCTGGTGGTCGGCGGCGACCTTGAGGACGATGGCTCCGCCCATCGAGCAGCCCATCACCACCGGGCGTTCGAGCCCCAGCGCGCGCCAGAAATCGCGGATCAGGCCGAGATAGACATTCGTGGTGAGGCGGTATTTCTCGAGCCACCACCCGTCGGGCGGGTTGGAGCGGCCGTGAAACGGCAGGTCGAAGGCGAGCACCCGGAAACGGTCGGTTATCTCCGGGTCGTTGAGCACGTGGCGGAACTGCCTGCTGTCCGCCCCCGCCGTGTGCAGGCAGATCAGCGGCCGTCCCGTCCCCGCCTCTTCGTAAAAGATGCGGTAGCTCCGCCCGCCGCTTTCGAGGTTGAGATAGCGGCCCACCACCGGCTCAAGATCGGCCATCGAGCGGCTCCATCGTCTTGAGGATGTTCATCATGCGGTGAAGCGCCCGGGCGTTCTGCATGGCGGCAAGGGAATCGCCGTCGATTTCGAACTCCGGCACCCGCATCAGCATGGCGAAGAAATCGTGGTAGAGCGGCTCCGGATCGGGCCGGATGAACTTGTTCCAGACCCGCATCGGCGCGGAGACGGTGAACCGCGCGGGCCGGTCGAACCGGGGGCGGTGGACGATTTCGGCGATCCGCCCCCGGCGCACCGGGATCAGCCAGCTGTCGCCTTCGAACGAGAGCTTGAAGTCGAGCGAGAACCAGTCGCCGATCACCTGCATCTCCGGATCGGCGTTGACCCGCTCGCGGTAGCGTTCCATCCATTCCGGGCTCGGCGGCGCGCTCATGGGAGCCTCAGGCGGCGAGCCCGTGCCGGGCGAGGAAGGTTTCCATCGCCTCGACGCAGGCTTCCGGCTTTTCGAGTTGCAGCATGTGGCCCGTGCCCGGGATCGCGACATAGTCGTAGCCGCCTTCCTCCGCCATCGCCTTGTTGGCGGTCGCGGTCGGCGAAGGCCGCTCGACATCGGGATCCGCGCCGACCAGCAACACCGGGCCGCCGAACTCCGACGCCTTCGGCCAGAGGTTCATCGGGATATTGGCGACATAGGTCTCGGCCTCGATCTCGCCGGGATAGCGGAGTTCCCAGCCGTCCTCGGCGGGTGTGAGGATCGACCGGGCCATCAGCCCGTGCGTCCCCGCCACCCACCTGCTGGCCGCGCGCCCGTTGGTGTACTCCGCCTCCTGTCCGGACGGGTCGGAGAAACGCGCGGGACGGGACTTGGCCCAGTCGGCGAGCCGGTATTCGAACTTCACCATCATGTCGAACAGCTTGTGCCCCTCGGGCGGTATGTCCGGCGGGTCGAACAGCACCAGCGCGTCCCACCGCCATCCGGCCTCGACCGCGTCCTTCATGGCGGCGCGGCCCGACATCGAGTGGAAGGCGCCGACCGTCGGCTTGGCGCCGAACCGCTCCGAAACCGCGCCGTGGATCTCCCCCATGTCCCGCGCCATGTGGTCGTAATCGTGGTTCGGCGTCGCGGACGGACGGTTGCGGCCGTGGTTCCGCATGTCGAACACGACGACGTCGTAGCGTTCGCAGAGGGGCCGCCAGAACGGCAGATAGCCGTCGATGGCGAACCCGTTGCCGTGGCTCGCGAAGATGCGGACGCGGGCGTCCGGGTCGCCGTGGCGGCGCACGAGGATATGCGCCCCGTCGGCCATCGTCAGATCGACGGCGTCGACGGGTTCGGGGACTTCGAGAATGCCCAGCGGAAAATACTCCCTGACCGGCTCAACCCTGCGCACGCGGCCCCTCTATACCCAAACCGCGCGCGCCGGCCAAACCGGTCAGGTGGTGACGGAGAGGAAATTCTCGTTGAGCCTGCGGTCGTAATAGAAGATCGCGCGGCCGATATCGTCCTCGGTCCAGGTGAGCGTCGGCCGGTCGGGATAGAAGATATAGCCGCCGCAGAAGGTCTCGTTGCGGTTGCCCGACGGGTCGAAGAAATAGATCGTCCCGCCGCGCGTGATCCCGTGCCTGGTCGGGCCGATATCGAGCGGCACCCGGTGCTTGGCGATGAGGTCGGCGCAGAGCTGGATGTCGTGCCAGGACTCGATGAAGAACGAGGCGTGGTGGAACCGGTCCTTCTCCGGCGAGCGGATGAAGGCGACATCGTGCGGCTTGGTCGCCGCCGTCAGGAACGCGCCGATCGTCGTCTGCCGGTCGGGGGTCACGATCCGCTCGGCGATGTCGAGGCCGAGCACCTCGGTGAACAGCCGCACCGTGCCGTCCAGATCGTCGCCATAGAGCAGGCAGTGGTCGAAGCGGGTCGGCTTCATGCCCTTCAAATCGTCGGGCCACACCTCGGGATTGTCGAGCGACATGCCGTTGCCGACCTGCTCCATCTCGGCGTAGAGCTCGATCGTGTGTCCCGTCGGCACGACGAATTGCAGGCGCTCGCCGGTGGCCTCGTCCTGGCCTTCGGGGATGCGGGTCACGGTGACGCCCGAATCCTCGAGCCGGCGCTCGAAGTCGTCGAGCGCGTCGTTGCCCGAGACCTTGAACCCCATATGGTCCATGCCCGGGCTCTCGGCCTCGCGCAGGACGACGCTGTGATGGTCGTGCTCGTCCCACGCCTTGAGATAGACCCTTCCGTCGCGCCCCTCGGCGGTCTGCAACAGGCCCATGACGTCCTTGTAGTGGTGCAGCGCGGGTCCCATCTCGGTGACCCGGATCTGCACCGTTCCCGCGCGCATCACGCCGGTGATAGCCATTTTTCCTCCCTCCGAAGCGCCGCTGTGTCGGCTTCAGCGCCAACCTTTGCGGCACACAATAGCGTCTTTCGCCGGTCGACATAGGCATCGGGTAGACAAATCCCCACCGGGTCGGCATTCGCGCCTCGCAGATGCCGGGCGGGACTGTCGACATTTGCCGACTCGGCCGGCCGGTCGGCATTGCCGTCGGCAAATGCCGACCGTGCGCGCGCGGCGCCGGGGAGTCGGCATATTCGATCCGCGTGTCGGCATGTCGCGGCGATGCGCGGCGTTTCTTCCGTACTTCCGTCATGCCCGGACTTGTTCCGGGTATCCACGTCTTGCGGCATCGCGGTGCGGACCGGGCGCGGGCGAGGCGGCGGAGGGACGTGGATGCCCGGAACGAGTCCGGGCATGACGGCGAGGGAACAGACAGGGCGGTGTGCCCGGCAACGGAAAGGGGCGCCGGCATCTCCGGCGCCCCCCACTTCCCCACTGTGAGAAATATGGTGTCGAACGTGTCCCAAGTCAAGAGAAATTATCTCTTTTAGATCATTTTTGCCGGTTTCCGGTTTTCCGTCCGCCCCAACCGCGTCATGCTCCGTCCCGCCCGGGAGCGACCGTCGCGGCGAAGCGCCGGACCGGAATACCATTTGCCAAAGCCTGCGGGGCGGAAGGATATTCCCGACCGTCATCCGGCGGGAAGGGAGCGAATGTCGAGACGCGTCCTCATGGCGGCGATCTGCGCCGCGGCGATCTGCGCGACGGCTGCGCCCAGCGCGCGGGCCGCGCCGGAGATCCTGGTGTTCGCCGCCGCGAGCCTCAAGACCGCGCTCGACGACGTGGCGCGCCAGTGGCACGCAAGGACCGGCGCCAGGCCGACCGTCTCCTACGCCGCGACGTCGACCCTCGCACGCCAGATCCTGCGCGGCGCGCCGGCCGACATATTCGTGTCCGCGAACCGGGACTGGATGGATGTGCTGGAGAGGGAAGGTTCCATCCGCCGCGAAACCCGCCGCGACCTGCTGGGAAACCGGCTGGTGCTTATCGGTCACGGCCAGAACCTGCCTCCGATGAAGATCGGCGATCTGCCCGACCGTCTCGACGGCGGACGATTGGCGATGGCGCTGGTCGACGCCGTGCCGGCGGGCATGTACGGCCGGCAGGCGCTGAAGGCTCTCGGCGCCTGGGACAGGGTCGCCCGGCGGGTGGTGCAGGCCGATAATGTCCGGGCGGCGCTCGCCTACGTGGCGCGCGGCGAAGCGCCCTTCGGAATCGTCTACGCGACCGATGCGGCGGCGTCCGACAAGGTAAGCGTCGTCGCCCCGTTTCCGGCATCGAGCCACGGGCCGATCGCCTATCCCGCCGCGCTGACGACCGGCCCGGCGAACGGAAAGGCGGAGGCGTTTTACGCGCATCTCTTCTCGGCGGCCGCCAGGCCGCTTTTCGAACGCCAGGGCTTCACGGTCGTCGAATAGGGTGGCGATGATCGATTGGCTGTCAGCGGAGGAATGGACGGCGGTCCGGCTGTCGATCCGGGTGGCTTTCTGGGCGACGCTCGCGAGCCTCCCCTTCGGCGTCGCGACGGCGCTGCTGCTCGCGCGCGGGCGGTTCTGGGGCCGTCAGATCCTCAACCTGCTGGTCCATCTTCCGCTGGTCATACCGCCGGTCGCCACGGGCTATCTGCTCCTGGTCGTATTCGGCCGCCAGGGCGCCGTCGGCGGTTTCCTCGCCGAGGATCTGGGGATCGTGTTCGCCTTCCGATGGACAGGCGCCGCGCTCGCCGCCGCGATCATGGCGTTTCCGCTGATGGTGCGGGCGATCTGGCTCGCGATGGAGGCGGTGGACGTCCGGCTGGAGGAAGCCGCCGCGACGCTCGGCGCCGGCCGGGCATGGACCTTCGTCGTGGTGACGCTGCCGCTGATCCTGCCCGGGATCGTCGCCGGCGCCATCCTCGCCTTCGCCAAGGCGATGGGCGAGTTCGGCGCCACCATCACCTTCGTCTCCAACATCCCGGGCGAGACCCAGACGCTGCCCTCGGCGATCTACGCCTTTCTCCAGGTGCCGGACGGGGAATCGTCCGCCGTGCGGCTGGTCACGGTCTCGATCGCGGTTGCCATGGCGGCGCTCCTTGCCTCGGAGTTCGTCTCGCGGCGCATCGCCCGCTGGGTCGCCGCAAGATGAGCCTCGACGTTTCTCTCCGGCACCGTTTCGAGGGGTTCGCGCTCGACGCCGACTTCTCCGCGCCCGACGGTATCACCGCGCTGTTCGGGCGCTCGGGCGCGGGCAAGACCACGGTCGTCGAGGCGATCGCGGGTCTCCTGCAACCCGACGAGGGCAGGGTTTCGGCGGACGATACGGTGCTGCTCGATACGAGCCGCGGGATCGCGCTTCCGGCGCATCGCCGGCGGGTCGGCTACGTTTTCCAGGAGGGGCGCCTGTTCCCCCACCTTACGGTGCGCCAGAACCTTGCCTTCGGCCGCTGGTTCGCGCCGCGCGGCGCGGCGGCGGAGGATATCGGGCATATCGTCGAAATCCTCGGGATCGGGCACCTGCTCGACCGCCGCCCGGGACGGCTGTCGGGCGGCGAGAAGCAGCGCGTCGCCATCGGCCGGGCGTTCCTGAGCGCGCCCCGGATCCTGTTGATGGACGAGCCGCTGGCCTCGCTGGACCGGCCCCGCAAGGCCGAGATCCTGCCCTATCTCCAGCGCCTCCGGACGGAAACGCGGATCCCGATCCTCTATGTCAGCCATTCCGTGGCGGAGATCGTCCATCTCGCGACCACCGTGGTGGCGATGAGCCGGGGACGCGTCGCCCGCGCGGGACCGGCGGCGGAGGTGCTGTCCGACCCGGAGGCGGTGCCCTTCATCGGCATCGACGAGGCCGGCGCGCTGTTGTCGGCGACGATCCTGGGCCACGACGCTTCGACCGGGCTCACCCTGCTGTCGGTGAGCGGAGGACAGCTCCAGCTGCCGCATATCGACGCCGCGGTCGGCACCGCGCTCAGCCTCCGCATCCATGCCGAGGACGTGATCATCGCGACGGAAAAGCCGGCCGGGCTGAGCGCGCTCAACATCCTGCCCGCGACGGTCGGCGCCATTCACGAGGGCGAGGGCCCGGGTGCGGCCGTCGCACTTCTCTCGGGCGAGGACCGGCTGCTCGCGCGCGTGACGAGAAGCTCGGTTCGGGCGCTCGGCCTCGCACCCGGCAAGCCGTGCTACGCGATCGTAAACTCGACCGCGGTGGCGCGAAGCGATATCGGCGGGTTGGAAATCGGGGACGACTAGGGCCTGTCCGTTTCAGATAGAAGCGCCTTTACCCCCGGCTCCTCACCGTCATGGTCGGCCTTCGCCGA